>JADZEF010000413.1 GCA_020850695.1 Planctomycetaceae bacterium
AACCGTTCCGCTCGCTCTTGCCTGCAGTGCGAGTCACCAGGAGATCGGTCATCAACGAGCTGAGATAGATCCGCCCCTCCAGAACCGTCCGGATCGCTCGGATCAATTGCTCGGGCGGTTGATCTTTCTTGACGTAGCCCATCGCACCCGCTCGCACCAGCCGCTCGGCATACAACGACTCGTCGGCAGCGGCGTAAACCAGAATCCTCGCGTTCGGACTCGCTTCCTTCAGACGCTGGATCAGCAGGAAGCCACTTGTCTTCGCAGACCGGAGGTTGCAGATCATCAGGTCGAGGTTCTCGTGCTTTTCCACCACGCGAAGCGCTCCGGCCAGATCGCGGGCTTCGCTGCAGACTTCCCATCCAGGCTGCTGCTCGATCAGCCGTGTGACGCCCCATCGAAGCAGGTCGTGATCATCGACGACCGCGATGCGGACAGGAATTCGGGCGCGTGTCTTGATGTAAATTCCATCGCCTTTCGCCGCCGCTGTCATAGATCCCTCCTGACGAATGATTCGTGTCAACCTCACTTCCAGTTCGAGCGCTACTGCGAAAAGAGCGCCAGCTACCGACTTGACCCTACAAGTCTGCTGTGAGCCATTCAACCGGGATGCTCTGGTTTTGAAGCCGCACAAATCCTGAGTCCGCGGTGGGGAAATGTCCTTCGCGGGGTGCGGCTCGGCGATTGAGAAGGCCTGCGAATGGCGATCGAGTTGAGCTCTTGCGAGACGACGTGTCCGCCGCCTTCGCGTGTTGAGCGGTCGCCGACGCAAAAATCGGGAAACCTGTTTCGAGCATAGTCGAATTCCATCACCTCGGATGTCTGCACGGGACGGATGCGAGCGGACCCCGTACCGGAATCTTTCTCAACGGCGCCATCAAACCACCGTGTGCGCTTGGGGGATGGCTCGATTTTCGGACAGCCATCCGACGGCACCATGAGAGAAGGGCCGTGTGCCCGCGTCTCGCTTCATGTTCCGAGGTGCCGCATTCGGCGGCGGAAAAGGAGAAATCGATGAGCATGCTGAAACATCTCGCCTGCGCACTGCTGGCCGGACCGGCCATCTTCGCCTGCGCTCTCGCAGCGGACTTTCCGAAGAACACGCCATATTACGAGAAGGATGCGTGGTACGACATTACCGAATGGTTCGACGGAAATGATTACAACCCGACGGATGAAGCCTGGTGGCGGTGGGACGACGAGACATACCAGCAGTCCAAAGACACCGCCACGGACATCGATAACGATTTCTGGTACGGCTACTCGGGCGATCGCGACGACGATTGGTACTACGACTATTACGACCCGTACGTGTACGACTTCGGTCCCCTGGGAACTAACAGGAATTACTCGTACGTCACCCGCTACTACGACTTCGACAAGGACGGTTTCTACGACTCCTACGCGCTGATTTCGGACCGCAACGGCGACGGGCGTTTCGAGGACTATCAGTACTACTCGTTCTCGAACAAGGTCACCGACACGCAGCGGAAGGGGGCGGAAGAGAGCGCGCTGCAAGACTCTCGGGACCAGAAGGTGACGGGAAAGATTGAGAAGACCAAGATGGTTCAGGTCCGGGGCGGGAAGAAGCATCTCGTTGTCCGCCTCGAGGCGCCGGACCAGAAGGACAAGTCCCTCATCGCCGATCTGGGGAGCAGCGAGGACTGGAAGGACCAGAGCCCCTCTTCCGGCGATCGGATCACGGTGATGGGGCCCCGCGTCCAGATCGGCAAGCAGTGGATCCTGATTGCGCGTTCCGTCGAACAGGACGGCAAGACGACGAAAGTCAAACGAGGTTCGAGGACTCTTCGAGGAGAAGTTCTGAGCACGCACAGGACGAAGACGATGCGCGACGGCGAGCATCTGATCGCGATCGTCCAGGCGAATCAGAAGGACCAGAAGCCGAAGATTGCCGTCGATCTTGGCCCTGCGGACCGGTTGAAGATGGACCTGAAGCGGGGCGACACCCTCACGTTCAGCGGATATCCGGTCAAGATCAACGACCGGCGGCTGATGATGGCTCGGACCGTGGAAGACGGCGACAAAGTCGTCCATGTCGACCGTTCGTCGAAGTCGACGAAGAAGTAGGCGGAAGAGCGGCCCCGCGAGGCCGTCGCGGCGGAAATCCTTCCCGTGACGCTCCTCGGCGGCCGTTTCCCCTCGCTAGGACAAACTCATCTCACTCTCAAGCAATACAAGGACGCACTCATGGCGATCTCAAGCCAAATGACTGTCGCGGGCGCTTTCGCGGATCACACTGCGGCGATGAGGGCCGTCGACCATCTTGAGCGGGCAGGCTTCAGGAAAGATTTGATTGGACTGATCACCCGTGACGGGCGGCGTCTTCGGCCCGAGCAGGTCGAAGGGGCCGAAACGGATGAGACGAAGGCCGGCGAAGGGGCGGCGGCCGGCGCGGCTGCCGGTGCGGGACTTGGCGCGCTCGCGGGGTGGGGCATCGTCAGCGGCCTGTTTCCGCCGATTGGTCCCGCCCTCGCGGTTGGAACGCTCGGCGTCATTCTCGCGAACGCGGCCGGAGGTGCTGCGGTCGCCGGGTTGGCCGGCGCGTTGATCGGCATGGGAATGCCCGAGCATGAAGCCCGCGAGTTCGAGGATGAGGTGCGCAGTGGTAAGATTGTTGTGACCGTGCGGGCCAACGATCGTGCCGAGGATGCGTTGAAGATTCTGGTCGCCGATGGCGCGCGGACGACCGGCGCTCTGGTGCGGAACAACCCGTGATGTCGGTTTGACGGACTCGTCGCGAGGTCATTCGGCGGAGACCTTCACTCTCCCAGTCTTCGCAGAAACTTCGCGTGGCGCCGTTCGACGGCCTGGCGATCCTCGCGCTCCGGCAGCGATTCTTCAGACGCCTGGAGGATCATCCGGGCATGATGCCGGAGTGCGAGGATATCGTCGGGACGGCGGACGAAACGGGCGATCTCGGCCAGTGTTTCGAGGAGCCGGATTGACACCGCTGCCGAGCTCCTCGCGTTCTGCCGGATCTGGTGGAAGGCGGCGTCGACAACGTCGGGAAAGTGGAACGGGGGCGCGATGACGCGCAGCCTATGCTCGTCGTCATACCGTTGGGCGGACGGTATTTCCCGTTCTGCCAGCCGCGACAGGGCCGAGCCGAGACGGTCGACGCAGGAGATTGCGGTGAACGGGTCGTTCACGCCGGGAGAAAGCGCCCGCACCGCGATTTCAACGAGCTGGTCGATCAGGAATTCGAAGTCCTGGTGAGTCGTCCGTTGAGGCCCAAGCACGACCGCCCGGTTGATCTCATTGGCCAGGTCTTCATTCCATTTGTGGCCTGGCCAGAGCCGCAAGAGGGGTGTGCTTCGCACGATGTATTCGCCCGGCTGCCGTTCGACTCGGAGGAGGACATCTTCGCGCCTGGCGAAAGCCATCAGCGCGTCTCCGTCGACGAACTGAAGGTAACCGTCACTCGAACTCGCGACGATCTGCGACGTTTGCTCGAAGTCGGCTGGAATGTCTGCGTCCGACCTTTCGCCCGGTCCCGCTTCCCCGATTCGTTCCGGAAAGAGTCGGTCAATTCCCCCATGCAGTTCGGCAGACACGCGGCCGATGACTTCATCGGCCTGAATCGAAATTGCGACATGGTGGATGAAGTGGATCAGCACGCCGACGCTGACGACCGCGAACACCACTCCGAGCGTGACCGACAGGTGCGGCACGAAGGGCGAGATCTCATCGCGACGGATCGTCCGCAACACCAGAAGGCAGAAGAGAAACGTCGACACAAAGGTGCCGATCACGACTTGATTGGTCGTATCTCGCATGAAATTCCTGAGCAGCCGCGGACCGAACTGCGAGGAAGCCAGAGTCAGGGACACGAGAGTCAGCGAAAAGACGACGCCGGCAATGGTGATCATCGACCCGGCTACCGTGCTGAGGACCGCCGTCGCCCCCTCGGCGCTTCCGGTGTACGCCCACCACCACGAGTCCAGCTCCTGATCCTTGATGGATTCGTCGAGAGCGATCATTCCCATCGACAGACCGATCGCCCCGGCGACCATCAGCGATGGAATGAACCAGAAGCTGGATTGGATTCGATCCCAGTATTTTCGGAGCTGAGTCAGCCAGGTGCCTTGCCACATCATGCGACGCCACGCTCGCGATCTGAGAGAGGGGATGTTTGGAGCAGGACGAGGGAGTAGATCAGGAAAGCTTCCATGAAAGACCCCGAAGGTTTCCGTGCTCGCCTGGAGAGATTGCGCCAGTCGAACCGCGTCCCGTCCCAGCTCATTCAAGAATCCGCGGGAGACGGGCATGCCTTCCAGCGTGCTGATCGCTATCCCCCGGCACCGGGACGTTATTGCGACCGTTACGGCTGCAATCTGCGTCTTCCGCGACCGGTGCAAATGGCTTGCCGAAACGGTTCGCAGGTCATGCACAGGAATGAGAGTTGCACCGAATCCGTCCGGCACGTTGCCTTTCACCACTGTACCCCTCTCTGCGGGAATCACGACCGACGACTCCCATTTCTGGTCGACGATCTCGAACGCTGGCAGGTGCTTTTGTGTCGTCACGCATTGAAGACTACGCACTCATCGGCGACTGCGAATCGGCGGCTCTGGTCGCTCGCAACGGCTCGATCGACTGGCTTTGCCTCCCGCGGTTCGATTCTCCCGCCTGTTTCGCCGCGCTGCTGGGAACGAATGACAATGGCCGCTGGCAGATTGCACCGCGCGAGAAAAACGCCCGGATCGATCGTAAGTATCGCCAAGGCACCCTGATCCTCGAGACGATCTACCGCACCGGCACGGGAGAAGCGGCGGTGATTGACTTCATGCCGCCGCGCGACGAGCGGCCGAATGTCGTTCGCATCGTCGAAGGTCGTCGCGGCGAAGTGCCGATGGCGCTCGATCTCACTCTGCGATTCGACTACGGTTCGATCGTGCCCTGGGTGCGGAAGACCAGCGAAGGGATCTCGGCGATCGCGGGCCCCGACGCCGTTCGGCTTCGCGCGGACGTCCCGCTTCGAGGACAGGCTCAACACACCGTGGCTGAGTTTACCGTCCGTCGCTCAGAGCGGGTCTGTTTCTCTCTGACGTGGCATCACTCGCACGAGAATGCCCCCGAACCGCACGATCCTGAGGAGAGTCTTCGAGAAACGGAGCAATGGTGGCAGGATTGGTCAGCCCGCTCGCGATACCGAGGCGGGTGGCAGGAAGCTGTGTCGCGCTCGCTGATTACGCTCAAGGCGCTGACGTCCGCAACGACGGGGGGTGTGGTCGCGGCGCCCACGATGTCGCTGCCCGAGCAGATCGGCGGTGTCCGAAACTGGGACTATCGCTACTGCTGGCTTCGCGACGCGACGTTCACGCTGTTCGCCCTGATGCATAGCGGGTATGTCGCAGAGGCCTGCGCGTGGCGCGAATGGCTGATTCGCGCCGTGGCCGGCAAGCCGTCCGAATTGCAGCTCATGTATGGCATCGCCGGAGAGCGCCGCTTGACCGAACTCGAGTTGGGCTGGCTTTCCGGATACGAGAACTCGACGCCGGTTCGGATCGGCAACGGGGCTTGGAAGCAGCACCAGCTGGATGTCTACGGCGAGGTGATGGACGCCATGCACGTGGCCATGAAATCGGGTCTCGACCCGAGCGAGAACGCGTGGCGGGTGCAGAAAGCGATGATGGACTTTCTCGAAAGCGACTGGCAAGAGCCGGATGACGGAATCTGGGAAGTGCGCGGCCCCCGCCGGCAGTTCACGCATTCCAAGGTCATGGCCTGGGTGGCTGCCGACCGCGCCGTCAAAACGGTTGAACAATTAGGGTTCGACGGACCCGTCGAGCGCTGGCGACGACTGCGGGGCACGATCCACGAAGAAGTCTGTCGCCGAGCCTACGATGCGCGGCAGAACTCTTTCGTCCAGTCGTTCGACTCCGATCGCCTCGATGCCAGCCTTCTGATGATGCCGCTCGTCGGGTTTCTCAAGCCCGACGATCCGCGCATCAAAGGGACCGTGGAAGCCATCGAACGAGGCCTGACGCGTGACGGCTTTGTCGAACGCTACTCGCCCGACCCCGATGTCGATGGCTTGCCGCACGGTGAAGGTACATTCCTTATCTGTTCCTTCTGGCTTGCCGACAATCTGGCGCTCCAGGGCCGCTACGACGACGCGAAGAATCTCTTTGAGCGGCTGCTGGCGCTGCGCAACGACGTCGGACTTCTGTCCGAAGAATACGATCCAGAGACGCGGAGACTCCTCGGGAATTTCCCGCAGGCCTTCTCGCACATCGGCCTGATCAATACGGCTCGAAACCTCTCTGAGCATGGCGGCCCGGCCGAACAGCGACCGCAGAGTTGATCTTGCCATCGGCTCTGTCCCCGCAGAGTCCGCGTGAGCGTGCAGCGGTCGCTGTCGCGACGCTCGGGTTGCGTGATCGTCAACCGGCAGCTTCCGGCGCTGCTATTTGCCACGACATTCTGGAGTTTCCTGCGCGAGTTCTCGCCATTTCCGACAGACTGACACCCCGGCATTCCACCTGACGCCGATCGGGATTGTTCTGCGAGCCGTGGTGACCATGATTGAGGCATGAGCGCCACAACTCGAACTCATCGCACCTACGACCATCGCCTGCGCGATCTCATTCGTTCAACGGGCGACATACGCCAGGCCACCGAACGAGGCATCCCACGGTCCACCGCACGCGGTTGGGTGACCTCGCCCCGCGCCGAAGTGGTCACCGTCGACGTCGTCGACCGGGACGTCGTCAAGCTGCAAAAGGAGATGCTCGCGCTGCGCAGACGCCTCGAACGGCTCATCGCGTTGCTGCGGCTCGTCATTCTGCTGTGGAAGTTCTCGGGGTTCTCGCTTACCAACCTTCGGATTCCCGATCGAGCCAGAAAGCTCAGGCTGCTGCGCGCCATCGACCGGTCCCATTCTGTTCTACCCTTGCGCGCCGTGCTCCGCGTCCTCCGGTTGTCCCACTCTCGATTTCATACGTGGAAGCAGGAAGAGGAGTGCGGTCTTGATGATGTCCCCTCCTGTCCACGATCATCCCCGCAGCAACTGACCGCCGCCGAGTGCAAGACGATCGAGGAGATGGTCACGTCGGACGCCTATCGCCACGTGCCCACGGGAACGCTGGCTCGACTCGCGCAGCGGCTCGGCAAGGTCTTCGCCTCTCCCACGACCTGGTACCGGCTCGTGCGCCAGTTCCAGTGGCGGCGTCCCCGGAAACGGGTTCATCCGGCCAAGCCCAAGATCGGCGTTAGAGCCCTCCGTCCCAACGAGATCTGGCACGTTGACACGACCCTGATTCGGCTGCTCGACGGAAGTCGCGCGTACCTCCACGCTGTCATCGACAACTTCTCCCGCCGGATTCTGGCATGGAAGGTGTCGGCCACATTCGATCCGAGCACCACGGCGGAACTCCTTCTCAACGCGTCCGGCGACCTGGTCGACCAGAAGCCGATCCTGCTCGCCGACGGCGGAGTCGAGAACTTCAATGGGGCTGTCGACAAGCTGGTCGAGTCGGGCCTGCTGAAACGGCTTCTCGCACAGACCGAGATCACATTTTCTAACTCGCTCATCGAGTCGTGGTGGCGAGTCCTCAAGCACCAGTGGCTGTACTTGAACTCGCTCGACACGGTCAGCACGCTGAAGATGCTGATCGGCTTCTACGTCAGCGAGCACAACGCACGACTCCCCCACTCCGCGTTCCGGGGTCAGACGCCTGACGAGATGTATTACGGCACTGGAAGCCACATACCGAGGGAGATCGAGTTGGCACGCAAGGGTGCACGTCAGGCCCGCTTGGAGGCCAACCGCAAGAGAACGTGCCAGAAATGCGATCCGCTGGTGCCGCTCTCTCCGTGAGCCAAACCAGACGATTCTGAAGAAACGAGCGCCGTCTTGCGGCGAGAATCGACGCCGCAATGCGGACCACTCGTTCCGCTCCAGTTGAAACGACACACAAGCCGCTCGCTTGCACGCCGAACCCGCTCATCCAAACAGGAATGTTTCCCTCAGTGCGGCCTCAAGTGGCGAGAACTCGCGC
>JADZEF010000414.1 GCA_020850695.1 Planctomycetaceae bacterium
ACTTGGTATCGCGGGATCGGTTTGCGGGCAACGGAAGGAAGCGGAACCAACGGACCCTAATTCCGGAAAAGTCCCTCATACGCGGGAGAGATGAAAGTTTGCCGAAAGATGGTCCGTTCCCTCCGTTCGTTCCGCAAATCGAATCCATGAAGACCACCGAAACGACATTCACCCTGACGCTGCGAGCCCTGCCCAATTGGGGCACGCCTGGCATTCAACGGATGCGGGCGGCACTGAAATGCCTGCTCCGAGGATTCGGTTTGCGGTGCATCTCAATCGCCGAGACCCAGACGCACGCCTCGCCTTCCGATTTCAAACCGCAGGAGTCCACCGCAAATGTCGGCTGACACAGAAATCACCGTGAAGCCCGCCCGTGGTGCAAACGGTCGTTTCCTGCCTGGCAACCCGGGCGGGCCGGGCGCGCCACGGCCGGAACGAGTGCAGATCTTGCGCAAGGCACTGATTCAGGCCGTGAGCCCCGAGGACGTCCGCCAGATCGCTCGGAAGCTCGCAGACATGGCAAAGGCCGGAAACATTGCGGCGGCCACCCTGCTCTTCGAGCGGCTTTGGGGGAAGGCCCCGGCGGCTGTCGCTGTGGCCGACGTCACGCCGGACGGAGGGCCTGGAACCCCAGAAGAACGACGGGCGAGACTTCGGGAATTCACCGAACGGATTCGCGGCGCTCGTCTCGAATCGGAGACCGTCCAGATTGTCGAGGTCGACGACTGGTACGGCACGAAAGCCTCGATCGCCGAGCGATTCGGAATCGAAGCGGAACCCGACGATGACCCGCCAGAACTGGCGCGAGATGCAGTGGAGATGCCTTTGCATCCCGCGAATCCCCCGAGTTTGAACGCGCATCCCTGAACACTGTTAGTGCCTCAGTCGGCAAAACCAACCGCATCCCGACACTTCGAAAGGCCCCCCTTGAACCGGCTCTCCCCCGATCCACCCCCCGAACAACCCACGGTCACGGTCGAGCGGATCGAGGAACTCATTCACGAAGTTCGCGGACACCTCGACCGACTTGAATCGGCGATCAAGGCCGCACCTCTCTTGATGATCGCCGGATGCTCCCCGCAATCCATCGTGCAATCGTTCACAAACCCACGTCTCAACTGACCCCCCGAAAGGTACGACCCATGACGACCGAACACATCCTTCTCAACTCCGACAAAAAGTCTGTGACGGTGATCGCCCCGACACGAGACGAGGCGGAACGCAAGGTTGCTTACGCCATCTGGCAAGAGGCCGAGGAGTCGGTTCGCGCTGCCGAGTTGAATCTCCGTAAAGCTGAGCGGGCTCTCCTGCACGCCAAGCGATACGAACTCCTCAGTCGCGTGAGCGTGGATTTCTTGGCGGGCCAGTTGAACGCAATCTCCGCGGTCGAGTGTGAACTCCGGGACAACGCCATCGAGATTCAGGCTCGCACACTCCCGACCGCCTGACACTTACTTGTCTCTTCACCGATCACGCAATCATTCCCCACCCGAAAGGACCGACGACATGACGACAGCGACCTTGGAGGCCCCCGCCCCCGCCTCTTTCGAGGATCTCAAGAAGTCCGCCGACGCCGCATATGAAGGCATCGTTGTCCACTTCGCGGATCACAAGAAGTTCCCCGATGGATGGCAGGACGTTCTCGTGGCGGCCGGACGCACCCGGCAGGACTACGCCGACGACGTCAACCGACTGGAGAAACGCCGCGAGGCCCGCGCGATTCTGAAGCAGGCTGAGAAACTGACCGATGAGGTTGCGGCACTCGACACGCGATACGCGCACGTGGCCGCCGAACGTGACAAGGCGGAAGCGGAACAGGAACGGAAGCATCAGGCCGCCCTCGAACGGATCCGCGAGCCCGCCGAGAAACTTCAAGCCGAGGCCGACAGCAAACGGCATCAGGCCCGAAGCCTGCGCGAACGATCCGAAAGCATTCTCCGTTCGCTCGTCAGCAAGGAAGCGGCCGACGCGGCAAAGGCCCGGATCGAGGCCCTCGAAAGCGAGCGGGCCGCAATCCTGAACTCCAGATCTTCGGACGGTGCGCGAGGAATCGTTCCGAGCGACATGGTCCGCACACGTGAGGACACGCGCCTCGGCCAGATCTCCGCCGAAGTCGACCGCCTCAGCAATCTCTGGCGCACCGCCTGACCGTCAACCGTCAACGTCCGTTTCACCCCGTCCCCGAAAGGACAACGTCCAATGTCGACGATCACTCTTCAGTCCGGACCGAATGCCGGAAGCAAATTCAGGAAACTTGTCATGCAACCGGGGCTCCGTCGCCTTGCCGCGGTCCCGCAGATCAGCGGAGAGGAAGTCCGCACGCTCCTGTCTGACTTGTTCGAAACGCTGGACGTCGAAATCGACGTTCCGGAGTTTGGCTCGGATTGGGTCGCCGAACTCCGCCAGTTCATCACGAACGTCAAAGCGGTTCTGAAGCCCGGAGGGAGCAAGAGCGATTCCGGATCAGTTCCGCCGTCTACCAGCAAGCCTTTGACGGAAAGCTCCGTCGCCGCCTTGCTCGGGGGCGGCCGTCGCCAGAAGCCCGGCACTCGCAAGCGGACGCTCAACGCGACCCAGCAGCGCGAGGCGAAGCGGCAGGCCGATCTTCGATTCGAGAAGCGACTCCGGGCGCACGGCATCACGCCGGGATGGACTCCGGCTCAACGTCTCGCGAACCAGAAGAAGTGATCACCGAAGAACCCCGCAACGTAGCGGGGCTGCGGACGGGGCCGGCTGATGGGGCCGCCCGTCCGTTTCTTCTCAATTGCATTCAGAATGCGACTCATCACATCCGTTTCCCCGAGGATCTCTTCACCTTTCCTGGTTTCTGTCACGAAAGAGTTAGCCGAATGACCGCCACCATCAGACCCGAGACCATCGCCTCGACCGACATCCCCGCCGACGCCTTCACGCGGCTGATCGAATCGCTCGCCGATCACCCTGTCGTCGCCGAGACGAGACGCCAGATCGAGGAACAGCGGCGAGACCACGAAGCCCGAGCCCGCCAGCAGGCCCGCCGCGACATTGCCTCGGCCACTTCCGGACACTGACCCGAGCCCCGCCATGTCCCTGACCCTGCAAAGACAACCGACCGAGACGACCGCCGCGATTGAGGCGGGAGACGGCAACACGCTCGACGTCACGCTCCGCGAACTATCGACCGAAGACGACCTGGCGGCCGAGTCCGCAGCGGAACGCATCCGACGGTCAATCGTCAGTTGGTCCGGTGTGGCGGATGACGCGGGGGAACCTGTCGAGTATTCCGCCGCGGCCCTGGCCGACGTTCTCCGTCAGTCCCCCGCGGTCGGTGTTCGTCTCGCGAACCTGACAGCGTACAGCAGCATCGTCGGGGACGATGAGGCCCAGCAGTTGAAGGCCCAGGTTCGCGACTGGCTGCGGATCTCGGAACGTGCCTTCGACGATGACGAACTCCCGCCGATCCCGCCAGAGCTGCGGATCCTCGGCCGCCTCATCGAACTCCGCCGGCTGGCCGACGTGACCGGGTTGCAGGTTGAAAGTCTTCTCCAAATGCCCGCCCGTTTCGTGAAGCGATTGTGCATCGCGTCAGACGCACGATTGGCCTACCTCGAATACGTCGCGAGACGGGATGCAGGAACAACCGGACAACCCCACTAAAGGCGTCTCGCCATGTCGAGATTCAACATCAAGCAACCGCTCTCCGAACTCGCCGCCCGGATCCGCGCGACCCAGGGGAAGCTGGAAGACGATCACCGAAACCTGCTCGACCTGCTCGGCACGCAAATGCTTTCGTTGGCGCAGCAGGACTACGTCACCAAGGCCCGCGGCGGGACCGCCAGCGATGGAACGAAATGGGCGAAGCTCAGTCGCGCGACCCTCGAAGCCCGCGTGCGGCGACGGGCACCGGCCCGGGCGATCGTCCGACAGCGGCGGGATCTCGCCGCCCAGATCAAGAAACTGACCAAGGCGAAGGACGCCCCGAAGCGGAAAGCCCTCATCCAAAAGCGGCAGGCATTGAAGGTCAAGCTGGAAGCCTTGATCGACAAAGAAATGGGTCGACATGAAATCGGAGTCGACACCGGCTTACAGCGATCCTCGGCCACTCCCGGATTCAAGGGGACCGACGGCAAAGGCGGAAACGTGAAGACCGTGACCGGCGACAGCGTGACCGTCGGCTACGCCCGAAACTACAGCAAGTTCTTCGACGAGAAACGGCCGTTGATGCCGAAAGAACTCCCCCCGCCTTGGATCGAGAAGCTCGAAAAGACCACCCAGCTTTGGGCCGAAAAGATCGTCCGCGACATCCTCGAATAACTCCAACCGAAGGAAGTGACCGAATGCCGTTCGTTCTGAAGAAACGCACCCCTGTCCAAGAGAAGACCATCCCGGTTGACCTCGGGCCCGCCGGCTCGCTCGACCTGATCGTGAGGCCGACGACGGCAACCGAGGAACTCGGGGCGACACTCTCCAGCATCCTCGACAACGTCGATGCGGTTGTGCTCCGCGTGCTCAATTCCATCGTCGGATGGCGCGGAGTGCAGGATGAGCATGGCCACGAAGTCCCGTTCTCGCGTGAGGCCCTGGCGGACCTGATGCGGAGTCTCCCGCCGTTCGCCGTGGTCAGTGTCATGACCGCCGTCACCGGATTCTACAACCCCGCCCCGCAACCGCCCGCGGTCGCCCCGCCCGCGACGACTGAGGAGAAATGATCCATGGCGACGACTCTCACCCTGAACCTCGACGACAACGCCGCCCGTGGTTTCGCGGAAGTCGCGCGGCAGATTTCCGAGGCGGCCGGCGCGGCGGGCAAACTCGAATCAGCCGCCGAGAAAGCCGACGACGCACTGAATCCTCAGACCGTGGCCGCGCTGCGTGCCGAACTCAAGGGGCTCGCGAGCGAATACGACAACGTCGCCGATGAGGCGAAGAAAGCAGGCGATCAGGCGAAAGGGGTCGGGGATTCCAGCGGGAAGATGACCGCCATTGCCTCGACCGTCACGGCGGGGATTGAGACGTTCCGGATGTTCCGCGAAGGCGTGCAAATGGCACGCGAGAAGATCCACGAACTGGCCGAACTCGGGATTCCCGAATTTGAAAGCCTCGATCGGTCCATCAGCGAGACAAGTTCAAGCCTCAATCACCTGATCGTCGGATTCGGAAAGGGGACAGGGTCGATCTCGCTTCTCGAAAACGCCCTGAATGGAGTGCAGTACGTTTTCGACACGCTCAGCGGCGTCACCCAGGAAGAGCGGTTGCAGATCGACGGGCTCGCGAAGGCGATGAAGACCCTCGACGACATCTCAACCGCCGTTTCTGCCAAAGCTCAGCAGGCCGACATTCAACGTGTCGACTCGCTCACCCAGGTGCGCGATGCGATCGAACATCAAAAGCAACTGATCGAGGAACTCGGGAAACTGGCCGACCAAAGCGACAACGAGCGGGCGCTACAGGCCCAAAAGTTGGTCGACCTGCACAATCAAGAGGCCGCTCTCCTGCAACGCCGGGCCGAGAACGAGAAGTTTCTGGCCGACTTCCGAAAGCAAGGCGCAGCCGAGGCCGAGGCGAACGACCTGAAGCAGATCACGAGTCTGGAGCAGATCAATCAACTCATCAGCGATCAAGTTTACTTTGTGCAGCAACTCAGCGACCGCGACAGTGTCTCGGCCGAGGAAATGCAGCAGACGCGGGAACGGTTGACCCGGCTCGACCAACGCCGCAAAGACCTCATCCGTGAGGTGGCGGACGCCGAGAAAAAGGCGGCCGAGGATGCCCGCCAGTTGGCCGAGAAGTCCGAACGTGAGACGAACGAGATCCGACAGCGGGAGCTTGAAGAATACGCCCGCATTGAACAGCGGAAGCGGGAAGAACTGAAGCGGACGGCAGAACAGGCTGCCCGAGATGCCGAGGCGAAGTTCAGGCAAAACGTCGAAGGCATGATGCGGGGGCCGACCGCGTCCGGTACTCAGGGGCAATCGGTCGAGATCGAGCGGAAAACTCAGGAGCAGATTGCCCAGATCCGTCAGCAGCAGATTCAGCAGTATGTCACGGGCGACGTCAAAGGATTCTTCGAGTCGCAGAAGAAACAACTGGAGATCCTGCAACAGTCCCTTGAAGCCCAGCGACAGTTGCGTGAGAAGTTCGCGAAAGAGGGAAGCCCCCTCGAACAGATCAAAGCGAGTTTCACGGACAAAGACATCGGCAAAGCGGTCGAAGATCAGCGGGCGACCGACGCCGTCAAGAAACTCACCGAGAAGCGACAAGAGGAATGGGAGGCATTCCAGCGGCAGCGGAAGGAAGGCCGCAGCGGGGTCAGTGAGGAAGAAAACCGGATGGCCGATCGTCTGCGCCGTGACGCCGAGCGAGCGGAGCGACAGGCTCGTGGTCAGGCCCGGAGAGACATCCGCCGCGGGAACGTCAGCGAGCAGGAGGTCAATCAGGCGACCAATAACCTGGTGCAAGCCACGATCAACGCCGCCGAGAAGAATGGCGACGTCGGGAAGGAAACCGCTCAGACGCTCCGCGCGGGAATCGAAGCCCAGCAAAAGGCCGCCGAGGTGGCCACGCAGCAGGCCGCCGAGATCAAGGAATTGCAGGAGACCGCGCGACAAGTCGCGGACCAGTTGAACGAGCTCGGAGTGAGCCAGCGCGGCCGGGCGATGAAACGATGATCGCACCCCGCAAGATGGACCGCATCGACCGTGAGGCCGCCCGTGAAGGGGACGCCATCCAATCGCACCTCAACCTGCGACTGTCGCACCAGCGACCGCGACGGCGCGGGCGGTCACATCGGGGGCTGCGGACCCCGTGGAATGCCCGGGGATGCAGCAACGGTGCAATTCGACCCTCGGGATTCTTCGACGAATCGAGACCACTGGCGGGCGGTGTCGGTGAATCTGTCGGTGCCGTCAGTCCCTCGGAACGCGAACACGAACCCCCTCGACTCGAAAAATGAACGCCCAGGCTCACGCAGAATCGACGGGAAGGCATCGGGACGACTCAGGACACGTCCGGAGAGATCGGCCCGCAGATCGCATTGTGGGCGTTCTGGCGCAATCAGCCTTGCCCGAGTTGCTTCCGGGCTGCGTCTTCCAACACCTGACGGCACCACACGGACAGTTCCAACCGTGCGGCATCGGCCGCGAGTTGAAAGCGATCTTTCGTCTCCTGCGGCATCTTCACCACAAGTCGTGCGTCGGCCTTCCCGAACTTCTTCGGTGGTCGACCGATGCGACCGGGCTTCTTTTCTCCTGGCTTCTTCTTCATGAAGGAAAAATCTACCGGGAGTGATTTTCCTCAACAATGACGCTTGAAAATCGGGTTCACTTGCAGGTATACCCGAAACATCGCCCGCCGTGTGTGTCAGACGCGACGGACGGAACAACCTGGAACTCCCCGCCGTTCTGGCGGAGACATAGACGCCCGTGGGCGCGATGCTGACACCATCGCCCTGCGGGCGTTCTTCATTTCCCGGGAAAGGCGGGACGCCGAAACGAAAGAAGCCCGGAAGCTGGTTGCACAACTCCCGGGCCGAGCCAAACGAAAACCACTCGCACCAGCAGTACGGAGATCATCGCATGGCAAGGCAAAAGAGTAAGGCGCGGACCAAAGGCAAGCAACCCGGGAAGTCTCCGGCGAAGCGGATCGACCTGGCCGACTTTCACACTGGATTTGAGAAGTCGATCGAAATTGTGATCCGTGCGGGCCGCGCCGAATCGAGTGACGATCACCCGATCGTTCTGCGGACCGGCATCCTGATCAGCGAACTGGAAGCCGAACGGCTGGGCAACGGCGCGGCGTCGATCGAGGACGTTCTCTACCTCGATCTCGTCCCGGCGGAAGGGGCCGAGACTCAGAAGGATCGGTGGTGGAGCGACGAATACAAATGTTGGGTCGCGGAAGCCCCCACGGTGCTGTCGATTCGGGAAGGGGGTGCGCGATGACTCCTGACTCCCCTTTGACTCAGCTACTCGACGCCTACCTCGCGAAGCACATGCGGAACGGGGCTGGATCGACGGTCAAGCAGTATCACGTGACCCTCGGGAACATGGAGAAGTTCATCGGCCATTCGCCCCGGTTGTCCGATCTCTCCGACGATCTCGTTCAAGACTTCATGGCGTGGTTCATCTCCCGTGGCCGAACGCCGCGAGGGGCGAACAAACTCCGATCGAACATCCACACGCTGTGGTCATTCGCCTGCCGCAACGGCTGGCTCTCGAAGTGGCCCGACTCGAAGGCACTGAAGGAACCGAGGCGAATCGTCAATGCCTGGACTCCGGAGCAACTCCGCCAGCTTCACGAAGCACTGACTGCGTTGTCTGGAGACGTCGCGGGGATCCCCGAGGATCTCTGGTGGGTCACGCTTCACGCCGTCATTTGGGACACCGCCGAGCGAATCGGGGCAGTGCGGCAACTGACGTGGAACGACGTCAGCCTCGATCAACGTCGCGTGACGTTCCGGGCCGAGACCCGAAAGAACAAGACGGAGGACAAGCAACATCCCCTTCACCCGGAGACGGTGGCGTTTCTCGGACGACTCAAGGAACACGGGCATCGTCTCGTTTTCCCGTGGGACCGCGAGGATTCCTACCTTTGGATCCGCTACAAGGCGATCCGTCGCAAGGCGGGGCTCCCGTGCGACCGAATCCATAGCTTTCATTGCATGAGGAAGAGTTCGGCCAGCTACTTCGAGGCGGCCGGCTGGAACGCAACAACGCTCCTCGGCCACTCGTCCCGCGCGGTGACGGAGAAGCATTACCTTGACCTGTCGATCGTCGAAGGGGACAAGCCGAGCCCCTGCGATGTTCTGCCGCGTCTCGCCGTCGCCGAGATCCCAGAGAAGACCGCCGCGGGAACGAACG
>JADZEF010000415.1 GCA_020850695.1 Planctomycetaceae bacterium
ACGACAGGGTTGAGCGTACGCCAGCGTGGTGCCGGATGCCAGTCGTTGCCATGTAACGGAAATGTCACGAACCGACGATCGCTGACTTCGGGACCGGAATTCGGGGAATAATCGCCGCCCGCCCGGACTCTCCAGTGGTAGGTTTTGCCAGTGAGATACTTCGACGATCGCGGCGGACGAGTGTCTGTCAGATCATGCCGTTTCCTTGAGTGAGTGATGCGATGACCAGGCTGATGTCGATCCTGTCGATGGCCGGGCTGTCTGTGGTCGTGCTGGGTTGTGGGGAAGCGCCGACTCCTGCGAAGCCCGCACCAGCCGGGGCCTCCGCGCCAGCCGCCGTGGCCACTCCGGAAGCCAAAGCTTCGGACGCTGCCGCGTCGCCCTCCACCACAACGGCCACCCCCGAGAAATCGGAACCCAGGGCCGAGTCTGCTCCGGAAGAGAAGAAGCCAGCCGAAACTCCTTCAGCCGAGGAGAAGAACCCGGAACCGCCAAAGCCCGAAGAAAAGAAGTCTGAAGCGACGCCGGCGGAAGAGAAAAAGGCGGCAGGAAAGAAGCCCGAAGACAAGAAGCCTGCCGAAGACAAGACCGAAGAGAACTGAACGAGTCGTGCGGTCCACCATGTCGTCATATCGCCCGTCCGTGCGGTCTCGCGCGGATGGGTCTTTTCATTGGGGCGACATCCTGCGCGAATGTGAACGTCCTGCGAAAACGCCGTGAAAGCCGCGGATGACGAACTCGGACAGAGGAGCGGAGAGATGCGGATTCGAGGAGGGACGGTATAACGAAGGGAGGGATTTCCGTCCTGCCTTGGTGATCGCCCGCGGTCCGGTTCAATCGGGCACGTCTCGGTGGCTCAACGACGGAGATTCGACGTCCGTTCTCCGCCTCGTGCAAAGGCTTGTATGCCACGTTCGCTCGCCTGCGGCGCTTCGTCGTTCGCACGCCCTTCCCGCGTCGCCCTGAACCGCCTGCCGCGGCACGTTGCACGGGGATTCCGGCGGGCCACGCTGGCGGCGGCCATCTCCCTGGTGGCGTGTGTCTCCTCAGCCTTCTCGCAGGCTCCCAGTGCGGCGGCCCCGCAGGGGGCAACGCAACAGCCGGATCCCAGGCCACAGCCGAAAGAACCGCAACCGCTGCAGCCCTTCATCGGCGAGGTCGACTTCCTCCGCGACGTGCAGCCGATCTTCCAGAAGCGCTGCGTCGAATGTCACAGTGCAGAGCTTCCGCATGGCGGGCTTCGTCTTGATGACCGGGACGCCGCCGCACGCGGGGGACACACGCGGCGGGCGATTCTCGGCGGCCGGCCCGAACTGAACGAACTGTTGCGGCGGGTGCGGTCGGACGACGTGGGCGTGCGGATGCCGAAGAACACGACGCCGCTGACCTCGCGCGAGGTCAGCGTGCTGCAGGCGTGGGTCGAGCAGGGGAGTCCCTGGGCTACCGAAGTCGAACCCGCGGAAGTCGCGCGGCGCGTGGCCGAAGTGAAAAAGTCCGATCCCGGGTATTCGGTCTGGATTGATCGGTACGACGTGTTCGCGCGGGCCATTACTCCCTACATTCCCTGGCTGCTCATTGTCTCGCTGTCGATCGGTCTGATCGAACGTTACCAGCAGGTGACGGTGCAGCGGCGGGCCAAGGCCCTTGACCAGGGAATCGAACCGCGACCGCGGCGGTTCGAAGGACTCATGCGCGTCACCCGCAGCCATTACCTCAACGTGGTCCTTCTGCTGGCCCTGGGGATCGCCCTGCATCGGCTCTGGGTGGTCGCCCCGGCGGAGGCTCGCAAGGCCGAAGCGGCAAGGACCAGCGGAATGCCTCTCCCTCCCAAGCCGATGTCCGTGACCTCAAACGTCGACATCAAGCGGTTCGACCAGCGGTACGGAACTCCGCCGCGCCCGCTGCGCCCGCAACATCCGCGGCAACTCGCCGGAACCTACTACCGCGGAAACTGCGAGCGCAGCCCCGAGCTCTACAACGGCGGCAGCTACCAGACCGCGCGGTTCCACATCCGCCTGTGCGACACCGACGGAAACACCGTCTCCGCAGGGGACGCTGTCCCCAGAGCGGGCCTGTTCGTGCAGATCGACATGGAACGCCCGCATGGCACGCACCCCAGCTTCTATAACGCCGACACGATCCGAGCGGTCGCCCTCAGCACGCAGGTCTTCGCGAGCGGTTCACCGCAACCGCCGAGTGATCCGCTGGTGCGGTTGACCGAGGTCAAACCGGAATGGTCGTGGACGATGCGGTATCCGCTGGGGCGCCCCGAGCCCGACCATCCCGACGCGATCAACAAGACAATCTACTTCTATCGCGGGACGCCGCAATCGGGGGTCGACAAAGACGGGAAGTTCTCGGGCGAGTTTCACTACGCGATCATCGCCGAGTTGCAGATCTCCGAAGGCAAGCTGAGCGATAAGTCCGATTTGTGGATGGGCTCGCTCTTCGTGGTTCCCACGCTGGAGTTTCCGACGGCCGGCAAGGTTCCGCTCAGCGAATGGTTCGACTATCGCCCGCTCCCCGAGATCCCCGGCGAGAACACGACAACCGACCCGAAGCTGCTGGGACTGCCGACCAAAGCAGAGCCGCCGGCCGCCGATCCCCCCAGGAAGTAGCCTCGGCCGACGTTCGCCTTGAGAGGTTCGCAGGATGAGCAAGCCGCGGCACCGGCCCGTCGAAAATCCGGAAAAGGTGCTTGCGTATTAGTGGACTCCTTGTCATTGTGTTCGGGATCTCACTCGGAACACTTTTCTGTATTCCGTCGATCCGCCATTCTGGCGAGGGGACACCAACTATGCCCGCGCTCCGCACCTTTCTCCCTGACGTATCACGCCACACTTCTGCGCCCGTCGATTCCCCATTCTCCCCCGCACAACTTCTGAAATCCCTTTGGGGCCGTTTTGCCGGTCCATGCGGGTGGGTTGCGGACCTCCGCCGCGTCCTCGCCTCCTGCCGAAGAAACCGCCGCTCGCAATCTCTCTCCCGCCGTCGAATTTCCCGCCCCGTCGCCGCCTGCCTCCAGCCGCTCGAACCGCGACTTGTCCTCAGCGGGTCGACGTTCAGCCTCACCGCCACCGACTCGATGATGACCGAGCCGGTTAACGGCCCTGCGACCGACGTCGCCACATTCACCATTACCCGCGGGGGCGACCCGATGGGATGGATGGACATGGTGATGGTCAACTATAGCTTCGGCGGCCCCGCCTCTTTCAGCACGGACTACACCGCCTCGGAGAATGGCTCCTCGCTCTGGTCGAGCAGCGGGAGCCTGATGTTCAACCCGATGGAGATGTCGAAGACGATCACCCTCGCCGCCATGCCTGACGGCTGGACCGAGGGGAACGAAGGGCTCACGCTGACGCTGTCGAGCGGCTTCGGCTACACGATTGAAGGGACCGGCGTGGCGACGGCCACCATCGGGGAGGTGGCGCCGACGGTGGCGGTCTCGGCGCCGGGCGCGTTGACGTCCGAGCCGACATCGACGACGAACTTCCCGATGCCGGGGACGTTCCGCATCACACGGGAAGGGAACACGATGGGAAGCCTCATCGTGCAGTTCCACCTGAGCGGGACGGCGACCCTCAACACCGACTACGCGCTGACCGCCGACAGCAATGCCAACCTCCAGATGCCGAGCGGCGGCAATGCCGGCCAGGTGACGATCGGGGCGGGGGCGAGCTACGTCGATATCCAGGTCGCCCCGGCCTTTGGATTGGAGACCGAGGGGAACGAGACCGTCGTTCTGACGCTGGTCGACAACGACAATCCGGCGTACGACGTCACGACGGGCAGTGCGACGGTCACAATTGTCGACGCTCCGCCGCCGACGTTCACCTTCCCGATCGCTCCGCCCTCCGCACCGATCAACGAAGGCACCGTCGCCGCTTTCTCGATCAGCGCATCGACG
>JADZEF010000416.1 GCA_020850695.1 Planctomycetaceae bacterium
GGTGGCTGGGGTCGAGGCTTTGCGAAGCCCCCAGCGAGATCGATGGAGCCTTCGCTGGGGGCTCCCTTCGGTCGACCCCAGCCACCCGGCCTTGTTGAGTCTTCTGGCTATCCACTGCCCACTACCAACTACCCACTGCTTCCCGAAGGATCTCCCATGTCGTTCCACAAAACCTGCGACGGAGTCGGCCGGCGTGACTTTCTCAAGGTCGGCGCCATCGGCGCCACCGGCCTCACCACGGCTAACTGGCTGCGGATGGCCCAGGCCGGCGAGGTGAAGGACCGCAAGGCCAAGGCCGCGATCTTCATTAACCTCGAAGGGGGTCCATCCCACATGGACACCTTCGACCTGAAGCCCGATGCGCCCGCCGAATATCGGGGCGAGTTCAACGCGATCGACACCAACGTCCCGGGCATCCAGATCAGCGAGCACCTGCCGAAGCTCGCCCAGGTCATGGACAAGTTCACGATTCTCCGCGGCGTCACGCACGCTCTCGGAGCCCACGCCCTCGGACAGCAGTACGTCGCGACCGGCAACCGCCCGCTCGCCTCGCTGCAATACCCCACCTACGGCTCGGTCGTCGCGAAGGAGTTCACGCCCCCGCAAGACCTCCCGCCGTTCGTCGCCATCCCGCAGACGAAGCACGGGGCGGGGTTCCTCGGCGTGAAGTACGCGGCCCTCAACACCGGCGGCCAACCGCAGGCGGGCAAGCCGTTCAGCGTCCGCGGCGTCAGCCTCGCGGGCGAACTGACGATCGCCGAAGTCGAGAAGCGGAACAACCTGCTCGCCTCGCTCGACAAGACCTTCCAGAAGACGTCGGGCAATGACCAACTCCTGGATGGGCTCGACAAGTTCGCCCAGCAGGCCCACGCGATGATCACGTCGAAGCGGGCCCGCGAGGCGTTCGACATCAGCCAGGAATCGGCCGAATACCAGAAGATGTTCGGCGAGTCGAATTTCGGCATGAGCTGCCTGCTGGCGACGCGGCTGGTCGAAGCGGGGGTGCCGTTCGTCACCATCTCGCTGGGCGGGTGGGACACGCACAACGACAACTGGGGCCGCCTCAAGAACCGCCAGCTCCCGCCGCTCGACGAAGGGGTGTCGGGGCTGCTGAAGGGGCTCGAATCGCGCGGGCTGCTGCAGTCGACCGTCGTGTACGTCACGGGCGAATTCGGCCGCACGCCGAAGATCAACTCGCGCCCGCCTTCACCGGGCCGCGACCACTACCCGCGGAACATGTTCATGCTGATGGCGGGGGGCGGCGTGAAGGGGGGCCAGGTGATCGGCAAGAGCGACGAGAAGGGCACATTCCCGGTCGACAAGGGACACAGCCCGGACGACGTGGCGGCGTCGTTCTACCACGCTCTCGGCATCGACGCGACGAAGGAATACCAGACGAACATCGGCCGCCCGATCACGATCGTCCGCGACGGCCACATCATCCGCGAGCTCTTCGCCTGAGAGCCATAGATCGAGTCACGCTCGCGTGAGCCGGTTTCAAAGTGAGCCGCCCGCCAGGATCCCCAGATCCCGGCGGGCGGTTGCTTTTCTTTGCCTCGGCTGCCGAAGGCTCACCCGGTTTGCTCCCTGATCTTCGCATAGACGTCCGGATCCATCCTGCTGTGGCCCCAGACCAGGCGCAGGCAATCCCTGAACTGTGGATCGCGCGAAGACTCCCGCACGACTCGATCGACGAAGCCGGGACCGTGGAAGCACAACAAGTTTTCGAGCGGTCCGGCGGCAATTATGGCGGACGCTTCGGGAGAGGGCGAGCTCAGAATCGCGGCGCGAACGAGCGGCCATGCGATCTCAGGGCTTTCCCGCACCATGTCCATGATCCCGTGGAATGCCCAGGCATTCGCGTCGTACCTTTGGCCTTTCTCGCACCACCGGACGAACGCGCGGACGACGACGTCGCCGTCAATCTCCAGGACTTGGAACCGATGCGCAGGATTTTCCTCATTCAGAAAGGCGGCCGCGACATCCGCGTCCTGCTGAGTCACACACAAACGCGTCATTCCCATGTACAGCAGTGCGATGTCTCGATCAGACAGCCCGCTACATGCCTCGGAGGGAATCAGATCGATGCGGTAGAAGCGGCTGGGTGTCATGAGGAGAAACGCCTTCTTCGGGCTTTCCGACGGCGTACGGAGACCGCACCTTGGGAGTTATCTCGTCCGCACCGGCCATGATCCAGTCTGGACACCGCAGTCGGACAGGGGGCTCCTGCCGGCCGAACATCAGGACGAACGTGCGGCGTGGCAAGCGGGAGCCTGCCCTACGGGGCTATAGTCTCTATTTCTGGATCTCGCATCTCCCGAGATCTCGTTGCAAATTGAGTACTCCGTCATCGCTGACATGTGTGCGACTGAGAGTCAATCGCTCGAGAGCGGTCAAATCGCTTAAGGATTCAAGTCCAACATCAGTGATCTCAGTTCCATCCAAATGAAGAGTCTTTAGCTTCGTAAGCCCTTTCACGTGCTGAAGCCCAACATCAGTGATCCGGGTTGAAATGAGATTCAGGTACTCCAGACTGTCGAGCTTGGAAAGACGTTGCAGGTCTCGATCTGAAAATCCTGTGGAGTCGGCCCAAATAGCAATGATTTCATCAATTCCCTTGAGCCGCTCTTTGCGGAAGCGGGATCGCAACCAACCCGGTCCGACTGGCTCGGTTTCGACCGTGCCGCCAAAATCTTCGATATCACGAATTAGCTAGCCTCAACTGTTCTTTGACGCGCAATACCTGAATTGTAGCGATGCCCAAGAACATCAGATGCACCCTTTGATTCGATTGGGAACAAATCTTCAACCTACCTGTCGGCCGACCTCGTGGTCTCAACTCAGGGGTTTCCATGTCCCACATTGTTGAAATCCAGACCCAAGTCCGTGATGCGGCGGCCGTGACGTCCGCTTGCCGCCGGCTTCAATGCCCTGCACCCATGGAGGGCGTGCATCGGCTCTTCAGCGGCGAGGAAACGGGCCTTGGCGTCCGACTTCCTGACTGGCGGTATCCCGTCGTCTGCGACCTCGCGACCGGCCGGCTGAAGTACGACCACTTTGAAGGCCGGTGGGGAGATCCGCAGCATCTCGCTCGCTTCCTGCAGACGTACGCAGTCGAGCAAGCCACCCTCGTCGCACGTCGCCAAGGTGACTCAGTGATCGAACAACTACTCCCGGACGGCTCCATCCGGCTCACGGTTCAGATGGCCGATGGTTGAGTGCGATTCAATCACGGCAGGCGAGTCCTTTAATCGTTCCTCCCGCCTCTCTTCTCACAGAGCTTCCGTCAACCTCATGAAAACCATCGAGATCATCGTCGCGCCCTTGAGCCGACAGGCCGTGAACCCGACTGAAGCGCGACCACCGTCGCGGCGCACGAGCACTGCGGACGAGGGGCAGCGTCGCATCGAGCTCAGCATGACGACACGACTGATTCTCCGAGCGGTCGTCAGCTTGGGTGCGACAGACGAACTCAAGAAGGTGGGCGCTATAGAAATCGCGCGGGAGTCGAAAATGGATTGTGATGCGCGGCTTCGAGGGGAGCTTGCCACACCGCGCGATTTGCAGCTTCTCGGCGGCCCCAAGGGGGTGCGGGGATACTGGCTGACGCCATTCGGCGTTCAGCAGGCCGACTGCCTCTGAAGCGGTAACAGTGTTTATGACACTGTCATGGACAGACTGCACGCAGAAACCTGCGTATGAATTCTCGCAGACCCGCCGCGGCGCACCGCGGTGCAATCCTGCGAGGAGAGTCCATGTCCGACATCGTCACCATTGAGTCGCTCGCGGTTTCCGCGGCCGAATTTGCCAAGCTGCTCCAAGTCTCCGGGCGTCATCTCTGGGCGCTGAATGCTCAAGCCCTCGTTCCGCACCCAATCCGCTTCGGCCGTTCAGTGCGATGGTCGCTGAACGAAGTCCGAGAGTGGATTAGAGCCGGTGTCCCTCCCCGAGGCGAGTGGTAGAACCGTCACTCAGAGTGAAGGCCCCGGGCCGCGGCGCGGTGCCGGGAGAAGCTTCCTGCGTTGACTGTAGTTCGGCTCGGCTGGACATCAATCGCGCGCATTGGACGGAGTCTCGAGCGATGCGGCACTCTGAGGATGCCGATGGTCTGGACATTGGAGGTTCGCCGTCCGTGACCTGCGAGTCGGCGGCCCTTCCGATCCCGGCGCGGAAAGCCGCCCCGATGTGCGGCAAGTCCCTTCGGACCTGGCGGACCTGGGACGCCGCCGGTTGGATTCCGAGGCCGGTGCGGAGCGGTCGCTCGACGCTTTGGCGCGTTGTCGAGCTACGGGAGTGGGTCGCGGCAGGATGTCCGCGGCGGGCTGAATGAGAGGCCCGCACGTGAGCCACGACGGCCGACCTCAAGAGGGTCGGAATCCCCTACATCGACGAGAGCGGCCTCTACCGCGATTTCCACGCGCTGCGGCACACCTTCATCACGAACATGGTCAAGTCGGGCGTCTCTCCGAAGACGGCCCAGTCCCTCGCCCGATACTCGAAGATCAATCTGACAATGAACGTCTACACGGCCCTGACCGTCCTCGACCAGGCTTCGGCGCTCGCGTCGCTCCCGCCCGTTCCGTCGCTCAACGGGCCGAAAACGACGGCGGCGGCGCTCAAAGCGACGGGAACGGACGGCAATCCAATGGTGCCGTCGTGGCCTGCCTCCCTGGAAATGCTCCAGAAGTTTTGAGAGTGTCCTGACCGAAAGGGAGGGAGACTTTGATGAGCACAGGCAAGAAGCGGAAGCGTCACGGTCCAGCAGAGATCGTGAAGAAGCTGGA
>JADZEF010000417.1 GCA_020850695.1 Planctomycetaceae bacterium
AACGTCCGCTGAGTACACTCTGTTTCCAAGCGACTGCCCTCCGTGTGGCTCGTAAGTGTGCCGTAGCACTATCACTTACGCCCCGGCGGGCAGTTCGTTTAATCTCGCTGGTGAGAAATGCGGGCTAAGGCTTTGCGAAGACCCGGAAAGCACGCGAGCAAACCTCATTTCTCGTGTTGACGCAGCACTGACCATCCCGGTTGGTTGAGTGGCCCCCGCGCTTGCGCGCCGTGGTCCCGCCACCTGGTTTGACGGGGTGCGTTTCGCCATGCCCATTTCTCTCCGTCGCTCGCTCGCCGGGAAGCCGGGGGGATGCTGCGGTCGTGGCAGTCGCCGCGGCAATCAGTACACTGAAGAGACTCAGGATTCTCCCCACACCACGTTCGAACTCTCCACTCCGGACCGCCGACATGACGACCAGGGGTTACCGCTTGCGGGGTTTGGTGGCGATGTTGATGGGTGCTGCGGGAATCGCTCTCGCGCTCTTCGGCACGATGCGGGGACTCACGGCGGACGAAGCCAAACCCGCCGCCGGAGAAGCGGCGAAGACTCCAGAGTTTCCCGTCGAGGCGGTCGCCTACTTCGAATCAAAAGTTCTGCCGCTGCTGCAGGCGCGATGTTTCGAGTGCCACGGCCCGGACGTCAAGGAAGCCAAGGGGGGGCTGCGGCTCCATTCGCGCACCGCCGTCCTCAAGGGGGGCGACAACGGGGCGGCGGTCGTTCCGGGAAAACCGGACGAGAGCGTGCTGATCGATGCGATCCTCTACAAGGGATTCGAAATGCCGCCGCGCTCGCGTCTTCCGGAAGGGGAAGTCGCGATCCTGAAAAAGTGGGTGGAACTCGGAGCCCCGTGGTCCAAGGGAAACGACAAACCGATCGTGCGGGACGAACGGTTCCCGCTCGAGAAGCGGAAGCACGATCACTGGGCGTGGCAGCCGATTGCAAAAATCGCTCCCCCCGCCAATCTGAAGCAGGCCGACTGGCCCCGCAACGACATCGACCGCTTCATTCTGGCGAAGCTCGAAGAAAAGAGCCTCAAGCCGGCACCGGACGCCGACCGCCGCACGTTGATTCGCCGCGCGACGTTCACGCTGATCGGACTCCCCCCCACGCCAGCCGAAGTCGACGAGTTTCTGAACGATCCGTCTCCGACGCCGGCCGCCTTCGAGCGACTTGTCGACCGGTTGCTGGCCTCGCCGCATTTTGGCGAACACTGGGCCCGCCACTGGCTCGACCTCGTGCGCTATGCCGAAACCCTCGGCCACGAATTCGACTATCCGCTGCACCACGCTTACCAGTATCGCGATTACGTGATTCGCGCATTCAACGCCGATCTTCCTTACGACCAGTTCGTTCGTGAGCAGATCGCTGGCGACTTGTTGCCCACGCCGCGGCGGCATCCGACGGAAGGCTACAACGAATCGCTGATCGGCACCGGTTTCTGGTTCCTCGGTGAGGACAAGCACGCCCCGGTCGATGTCCGCGGCGAGGAAGCGGCGAAGATCGACAACCAGATCGACGTCTTCACCAAGACGTTTCTGGGCCTGACGGTGGGTTGTGCCCGCTGCCACGACCACAAGTTCGACGCCATCACAGCCAGGGATTATTACGCCCTCTTTGGCATCCTGAAGAGCACCCGGCGACAGACGGGCCTGCTCGACCCGCACGGCAGAATTGCGACCAAGGTTGCGGAACTGGAGGATCTCAAGGCTCAGGGAACGGCCGTATTGAGGAATGCAGTCCCGGCTCCCGGGGATGAGACCCGGGCAGAGTTCGCCCGCTCTCTGGGGGCGGTGCGGGAGGTGCTGTACGGCGACCCGAAGCCCGGAGACGAACAGGCGACGAAGGGCCAGCAGCCAGACATTCTTTTCGAGGACTTCGAGCGCGACGTCTGGGGCGACAAGTGGACCGCCAAGGGCAATGCCTTCGGGCCCGGCCCCAACCAGGGAACGCTTCCTGGACAGCAAGTCGTCAGTGGATTTGCCGGTAAGCGCCTCGTGAACACCTATCTCAACGGCGACGGCACCACGGGGACTCTGACGTCCAAGCCCTTCCTCATTGAACGGCGTTCGATTCAGTTCCTGATCAGGGGCGGCGCTCATCGCGGCCAGACCTGCCTCAATCTGCTGGTCGACGGCAAGGTGGTCCGGACCGCAACGGGAAAGGACAACGAAAAGCTGGAACCCGCCAGCTGGGACGTCGGCGATCTGGCGGGTGAAGATGCCGTGCTGCAAATCGTCGATGCCAACCAGGGAGGCTGGGGGCACGTCAACGTCGACCAGATCGTTTTCAGCGACGGGGCCGGGGCAACCGCGACCAGACGTCCGGTCGCGATCGTGGCGAACGAACGAGGACTCGATCCAGTCCGGCTGCGGAACTGGGTGCAGGCCCTCTCGTCCGACGAGGCACGGCAGGCTTCGCATCCTCTGGCCGCCTGGGTCGCACTCGCCCCGTTCCGCAATGACGAGACGATGAACGCCGAGCGCGTCAAGCTCTCTCATCGACTGACGGACGAGGAAGCGAAGGCCAAGAGCACGCTGGATGAAACGGTGCTCTTCGAGGATTTCCGCCAGGACGACTACGCGAAGTGGTTCGTCACGGGGAACGCGTTCGGCTCACGCCCCACGGATGTTCGCGACTGGAACCCGCTCTCGCCCGGCGGCGGAGTGCCTCAAGGCGGGGTCGCCCACAGCGGGGTCCTTTCCCCGCGCCTGTGCGGCGTGCTGCGTTCGAAGTCGTTCATCCTCGAGCATCCGCAGATTCTCTATCGCGCTGCTGGCAAGAATGCGCAGATCCGCCTGATCGTCGACGGCTATCAGATGGACGTCTTCAACGCGCTCCTTTTTGGCGGGTTTTCGTTCGCCGTCAACAACGAGCAGATGGGATGGATCACCCAGGGGGGCGACATCCGGCGGTACATGGGGCATCGCTGCTACATCGAGTTGATCGATGATGGCGATGGCTGGCTGGCGGTCGATGAGATCCGCTTTTCCAACGGCGCTCCGCCCCCCGCATCGCGGCCGAGCGGACGAAATTCCTCGATCGCCGGCAGCGCCATTACGAACGTGCAGTCGCTGGACGACGCGTACGGCCGCCTCTGGAACCAGGCGCTCCAGGCCTGGCGATCGAACGTGGCCGGCGCCGATCCCTCGCTCACCGATCTCGTCGCCTGGGCGATCGATCGGAAGCTGGTGCCACTGAACGAGACCGGCACGACCCTCTCCGCACTGGGGGAAAGATATCGTGCCGCAGCCGCCGACATCCCGCCTCCCACGCGCGTGGTTGCGGCCACGGACGGAACCGGAGAAGACGAACGTCTCTTCATCCGTGGAAGCCACAAGAACCTCGGCCCGGTCGTCCCGCGTCGCCTACTCGAAGCGCTCCAGGGAGAGGCCCCGTTCGACCTTTCCAAGGGGAGCGGGCGTTTCGAACTCGCCAACGCTCTGCTGGACCCGCGAAACCCGTTCCCGTCGCGCGTGATGGTCAACCGGGTGTGGCATCACCTGTTCGGCCGCGGGCTTGTGGCGTCGGTCGACAATTTCGGCGTGCTGGGAGAAAAACCGTCGCACCCGGAGCTTCTCGACTGGCTGGCGGAGGCGTTCCAGAGTCCCCGTCTGGTACCGACCGAAGGCTCCGAAGGCATCGGAAAATGGTCGATCAAGCGGCTCATCCGCCGGATCATGCTTTCCCGCACCTGGCAAATGGCCAGCGGCGTCAACGAGCAGGCGGCCGAGGTCGATCCGCAGAATCTTCTGCTGCATCGCCAGAATCTTCACCGGATCGACGGAGAGTCGATCCGCGACGCAATGCTTCTGATCTCAGGCCGCCTCGATCGGACGACGTTCGGCCCCAGCGTGCCGGTGTACCTCACCCCCTTCATGCAGGGCCGCGGCCGTCCGGGGGGAGGCCCGCTCGACGGTGCGGGACGCCGCAGCATCTACACCTCGGTGAATCGCAACTTCCTTTCGCCGATGATGCTGGCGTTCGACACGCCGATCCCCTTCACGACCATTGGCCGTCGCAACGTTTCGAATGTTCCCGCCCAGGCCCTGATCCTGATGAACGATCCTTTCGTCCTGGAGCAGACGCGGCTTTGGGCCAGGCGATCGATGGGCACGGTCGACATTTCGCCGGAGGAGCGCATCACGCGGCTCTACAAGGATGCGTTTGCACGACTTCCGAACGAGTCCGAGCGAGCCGAAGCGATCGCGTTCCTCCGGTCGCAGGCTTCGGCGTACGGCCTCGCCGAGGACGATTGGCCGCGCGACGAACGCCCCTGGGCGGATTTCTGCCACGTGCTGGTGAACCTCAAAGAGTTCATCTTCGTCGACTGACCGTCAATACGCAGAAAAGTCCACGGAGTTCGCCTCCGCGGACATCCGCATGAAAGTCGCTCGAGCTCCTGGCCGCCCCGAATCTGCGCCAGCGGTCTTCCCCTGGCCGAACGTAACAGAAGAAGCGATTGTGAGGCCGCTGCTAACGTCCGCCGGGGTCCCGTGTGGGGAAGCTCCAACAGGCGGCCGTTTTTTCGATGGCGGAACGGTTCGGGCGCCAACCGTGGCCGGCTACGACCGGACGGATCGTCAAGTCAACCGGGAAATCGCGCGCGAATAATCGGAACTCCCCCTGTTTTCCCACTTTTGTCAAGATATGATTTGGGTTCGAGGGAAAATTTGATCGTTTTCGCTCAAGTTCCCCACTTTGAGTCATCCCCGCCACCGCGGAGAGTTGGCATTCGTCTGATTCCGGCGGCCTTTCGGATGGCCTCCGCCGGAAATCCTTCCGGAGTTTTGTCGATGTTGCGTCCGTTCGCACTCGCCGTGGCTGCGCTCGCCGCTTCGGCCATGGTATCGCCGACCGCCTTCGCCCAGCAGACCCCTGAAAAGTCCAAGTTCGAGCAGTTGACGACCGGCCTCAAGCATGAAGAGGGGCTCTGGTCGATGTACTCGAACGACCAGAAGCTGCTCGTCCATCTGAAGAACTCCGATCTCGGCAAGAACTTCGTGGTCATCACGTCGATCGCCAAAGGGATCAGCAGCGGCCAGGTCCTCGGCGGGATGTCGTGGGGCTTTGGCGACGAGGTGATCTGGAACTTCCGCAAGGTCGGGGACAACGTCCATATCCTGCGGAAGAACGTCCGTTTCAAAGCCAAGGCCGGCTCGCCCGAAGCGAATGCCGTCCGGATGGCCTACAGCGACAGCGTGCTCTATTCGTTCCCGATTCTCACGTCGACCGGAAGCGGGATCCTGCTCGATCTCACCCGCGTCTTCATGAGCGACGACGAGCAGATCGGCAAGGAGATTGGCAACGGCTCGTTCCGGTTCGCCGCCGACCGCTCGACGTGGAGCAAAGTCAAAGCCTTTCCCTCGAACGTCGAACTGGAAGTCAACGCGGTTTACGCGGGAGCGGGCGACCTCGATACCGTGGCCGACACCCGCGGCGTCCAGGTGGCCGTCCATTACAGCATCAGCGAACTGCCGATGGGGAATGGCTACCAGCCGCGCGAGGCGGACGACCGCGTCGGTTACTTCCTGACCGCGACGAAGGATTTCTCGAACAACGACGACGACCAGCACTTCGTCCGATACATCAATCGCTGGGACCTGCGGAAGGAAGACAGCTCGCTCGACGTCTCTCCGCCGAAGAAGCAGATCATCTTCTACCTCGAGAAGACGGTGCCGATCCGGCTGCGTCCCATCGTTCGCGAAGGGATTGAGGAATGGAACAAAGCCTTCGAAAAGGTCGGATTCTCGAAAGCGATTGAAGTCCGGCAGCAGCTCGACTCGGATGAATGGGACCCGGAAGACGTCCGCTACAACACCTTCCGGTGGATTACCGCCGAGGCGAATTTCGCGATGGGTCCGTCGCGAGTCAACCCGCTGACGGGCGAGATCCTCGATGCCGATATCATTTTCGACGCCGGCTTCCTGCGGGCGTGGAAGACCGAATACGAGAACTTCAGCCCTCCGGCGGTCAATGCCCTGATGCTCGGGGCCGACCTCGAGGACGATGCATCACTGCTGTTTCCCCGGCCGGAAGGGACCGCCTCCAAAGGAGTCCGCTCGTCGAAGGCGGCGTGCAGCTACGGCCACGGGATGCAGCAGCAGATGGGTTTTGCCGCGGCCGCGCTCGCCATGCAGGACCTCACGAGCGCCAAGGGAGAACTGCCGGAGCAGTTCATCCGCCAGGGATTGAAGGAAGTGGTGATGCACGAAGTCGGGCATACGCTCGGGTTGCGGCACAACTTCAAAGCGAGTTCCTGGAAGTCGCTGGCCGACATCGATGACCCGGTCAAAGGGGCGGCCGAAGGGACGGTCGCGAGCGTCATGGATTACGTCCCGGCGAATATTGCCTCCCCGGGTGGCAAGCAGGGGCTGTATTTCCCGCCGACAATCGGCCCCTACGATTACTGGGCGATCGAATACGGCTACAAGCCTTTCGCGTCGAACGAAAAGGCCGAGCTGGCCAAGATCGCCGCCCGCGGCGCGGAAAAGGGGCTGGCTTTTGCGACGGATGGCGACACCCGCGGATCGATCGACTCCGATCCGCTCGTCAATCGCTTCGATCTGGGATCGAATCCGCTCGAGTTCGTGGCACGGCAGATGAAGACCGCGTCGGACCTGCTTCCGAAAGTTCTCGACCGGGCGGTGAAGGATGGCGACGGGTATCAGCGGGCGCGGCAGGCATTCGGAATGCTGTTCAGCGAGTACTGGCGGAGCGCGTTTTTCGCGTCGCGTTTTCCCGGAGGCGTCCACGTCAATCGTGACCACAAGGCCGACCCGAACGGGCGTCCGCCGTTCGAAGTGGTCGATCCGGCCCAGCAGCGGGCGGCGATGAAGCTTCTGGGCGAGCTGGTGTTCGCTTCGCCGAAGTACGACCCGAAGACCCTCAACTACCTCGCGTCCACCCGGTGGGATCACTGGGGTGTGCCGGGCTCCAGCCGCTTCAATCGCGTCGACTATCCGATTCATGACAACGTCCTGTTGATGCAGGAGCGGATTCTGGGCCAGTTGCTCAGCCCGACGGTCGCCCTGCGGCTTCGGGATAACGAAGTCAAGGTGCCCGGCGACGTCGAGCCCTACACGCTCGCCGAGCATCTGCGGACGCTCGTCGATCAGATCTTCGGCGATTGGAAGAATCCCAATGCGAAGGGGGATTACACGAACAAGGCTCCGTACATCGACAGTTTCCGCCGCAATCTCCAGCGGTCGACGTTGAAGCGGATCGCGGCGATGGTCACAGTGAACGGCAGCCTCTCCAACTACCCCGAAGATGCCCGCACCCTCGCGCGGATGCACCTCCAGGAGTTGCAGAACGCGATCACGACTCTGACCACGAAGGAGGGGCTGAAGCTCGACGACTACACGCGGGCTCATCTGCTCGATTCGCAGGCCCGCATCAAGCAGGTTCTCGATCGCCAGCTCAACTCGACGTCGATCGAATGACGGCGGTCGAGTGACCTGATTGCGTCAGCAACGCGAGCCGTCGGACGCTGGAGCAAGTCTCCGGAGTCGGACGGCTCGCGGTTTTTGGGGGCAGCATGTCAATCTGGCGATCGCCTCGGCCGCTTTCTGGCGGGCGGTTTCGCGGTCCGGGAACGCCGCGGCCTGGCCGGCCCCGCGACCAGTTTCGGCGGCAGCGTCAAGACGAAGTCGACCGCCAGACTCACACAGCGTTCCAGCCCGTCCCGGGATGCGACGGCTTCGGGTTCTGCCATCACCCAGCCGGCCATCGCCCGTCCGGTGATGTCAAACGGTCGAAAGTGAGGCTCGCCCAGCAGCGTGTCCGCGACATCGGTGCCGACGCGCAGGATGAGGAACTCCTTCCACACGCCGATGCACATGTTTCCGTGCACCAGAAAGCCGATTCCGCCGAACAGGGCTTTCTCCTCGAAACCCGAAAGTCGCCGGAGCAGCGGCCGCACGCGGTCGGCCAGCGCAAGATCGAACGCCATGACAGGATCCTGGACAAGAGGAAGTCGTGCGGGCTCCGCCGATCGCTTTCTGATGCGTGAGACTTGGCGTAAAACTATTCTGGTCGCGGCGTTTGCCGGTCCTTCCGCCATTCGCCGCACCCCCTTTGTACCGACGCGCTCGCTCCGAGACATTCCCATGCCGCTGTTGTCCGAAAAAGTCGTCGTCATCACCGGCGCGAATCAGGGGATTGGGAAGGGGATCGCCCGCCTGTTCGCCGCCGAGGGAGCACGGCTAGCCTTGTGCGCCCGCAACGCGGAGAAGCTCGAACAGACCGCGGCCGAACTTCGTGAGGAAGGAGCAGAAGTTCTGGCGGCGCCGACTGACGTGTCGAACGAGGACCAGGTCGACGCGTTCTTTGAGGATGTCCTTCGCGAGTACGAGCGGATTGACATTCTGGTGAACAACGCCGGCGCCTTCGACGGCGGCCGCCTTGACGAAGTCACGCTCGAAGGATGGAACAACGTGATCGGCGCCTGCCTCACGGGCACCTTCCTTTGCAGCCGCGCCGCCTTCGCCGCGATGAAATCGCAAGGGGGCGGACGCATCCTGAATATCGGCTCGATTTCGGCGCAGCGGCCGCGCGAGGGAAGCGCGCCGTATGCGGCGGCGAAGTTCGGGGTCTGGGGACTGACGCAGGCGATCGCTCTCGACGGCCGCCCTTTTGGAATCGTCTGCAGCTGCCTGCACCCGGGGAATGTGCGGGTGGAACGGCGGAGCGACAGTGGAAAAGACTCGGACGCCGAGCCCATGATGGAGACGGAGACGATCGCCCGGGCTGCCCTCGCCATGGTGACGCTGCCCGCCGACGTCAACTTCCTCGAAGCCATCGTTCTGCCGCGCGATCAGGATTACCTGGGACGCGGCTGATCTCGACTGGCTGCCTCCTTCCGCTCGCCCCCGCCGCTCGCCGCCTTCCCGCCGAATCTCTCCGCTCGTGATGGAACCTTCCATGGCTGCGTTGTCCTGCGTGAGGTTGATCGCGTCGAACGTGCGAAGGGGTGCGGCGCGCGTCGTGGCACGGACGACAGGAAACGATGTCGCTGACAGCTGGTCGCGGATCGTCAGCGTCATTGCCGTTCTGTTGTCCTTGGACTGTCTGATCTGTCGAGCCGCCGAAGAGACGACTGCAACTCCTTCTCCGGAAGAGGTCGAATTCTTCGAGAAGCGGGTCCGCCCGGTCCTCGCCAACCGTTGCTTCGACTGCCACAGCAAGGACAACGTCGAAAGCGGTTTGCGGGTCGACTCCCGGTCGGCCTTGTTGCAGGGGGGGACGCGCGGGCCGGCCATCAAGCCGAAGGATGAGAAGACGAGTCTTCTGGTCCTCGCGATCAATCACGCCGACCAGATCAACATGCCGCCGAAGTCGAAACTCCCACAACGCGAGATCGACGACCTGACCGAGTGGATCAGGCGGGGAGCTATCTGGCCGGGCGACAACTCGGAGCCCGCGGACGTCGCGAAGCCTGCAAAGACCTCCCGCACGATCACCGAGGAAGATCGAAAGTTCTGGTCGTTCGTGCCGGTGCGCCGGCCGGCGGCGCCGCAGGTAAGGAACTCGACGTGGGCCCTGAACGACATCGACCGCTTCGTGCTTCACAAACTGGAGGCCGCCGGTCTCGAACCGTCGCCGCCGGCCGACAAACGCACGCTGATCCGCCGTGCGACGCTCGATCTTCACGGCCTCCCGCCGATGCCGGATGAGGTCGCCGCCTTTCTCGCCGATCACTCTCCCGACGCCTTCGCCCGAGTCGTCGATCGTCTGCTCGCCTCGCCGCGCTATGGCCAGCGATGGGGACGTCACTGGCTCGACATCGCCCGCTCCGGCGATTCGAACGGTCTCGACGAGAATCTCGCATTCGCCAATGCCTGGCGATACCGCGACTATGTGGTCGACGCATTCAACGCCGACCTTCCCTACGACCAGTTTCTCGCCGAGCAGATCGCGGGCGACCTGCTTCCGGGCGGGGACGACGAGGCGGTGCGGCGGCGGCTGGTGGCCACGGGGTTTCTGTCGCTCGGGGCGAAGATGCTGGCCGAAGACGATCCCGTGAAAATGGAAATGGACATCATCGACGAGCAGGTCGACACGATCGGCAAAGCGGTGCTCGGGATGACGCTGGGATGCGCCCGCTGCCACGATCACAAGTTCGACCCCATCCTGGCGTCGGACTATTACTCGCTGGCGGGGATCTTCAAAAGCACGAAGGTGATGGACAACTTCAGCGTGGTGGCCCGGTGGCAGGAGCGCCCCGTGGCCACGCCTTCGGAGTTGCGGCAGCGGGATGCGGCACTGGCCGTGGTCGAAGATGCCAGAAAGCAGGTAGAAAGGGTCCTCAATTCTGAGCGCGATCGGATCCTGGCGATCGTCCGCCGCCAGACGGTCGAATACCTTCTCGCGGCCGATCTGGAAGAGCGGCTGCTGGGGCGACCGGCGGCCGTGACCCAGGCGCCGGACGGGGATGTCACGCGGCTTCCGGGCGTTCGAGTCATTGAGGCGGAAGCGTTTCAACGGGGCAACGTCACGAAGGATTTCAACAGCTATGGCGTCGGAATTGGCGTGCTGGTAAATCGCGGGAAGACTCCGAACTTCGTCGAATACGACATTACGGTGCCCGAGGCGGCCACCTATCAGATCGATCTGCGGTATGCCGCGGCCGATTCGCGTCCCTGCGTGATGAGCCTCAACGGAGCGGTACTTCGACGTGATGCCGCTCGCGAGGTGACCGGCACGTGGTATCCAGACTCGCAGAAGTGGTTCGCCGAAGGGGTCTACCGATTCGTGAAGGGAAAGAACGTCCTGCGGCTGGAGCACCCGCAGTTCTTCCCGCATATCGATAAGCTGCTGTTGTGGCCCGCCGAAGAGGGGGGCGACGTCTCGAGGAAGAGTGGTGAACCCGCAGTCGCGGAACTCCCCGCGGGCGAGGGAGTGGACGACGCATTGGACCTGCCGCTGCTTCCAGACGTGATCTCCCGATGGCGGCTGATGCTGTCGCGGGCCGACGTTCCATTGACTGCCTGGCGTTTTGCCACGAAGCAATTGACGTCACCCTCGAACGGACAGACCGCCAACCGGGTGATCGACTGGTCGGCATTCGATCGTTCGACCGATCCGCTGTCGTCGCTGCTGCTGGCCGAGCCGGTGCCGGGCTCGCGCAGCGAGTTGGCTCGGCGCTATGCCGATCTTCTGACGGCCGAACCGGCCGCCTCTCCCGCCGTTGCCGAACTTCGCAAGGTTCTGACCAGCGAGCCGGCTCCCAACAGCCCTCAATCGGGACCGTGGACCCGTGCGGCGATTCCCGAGTCGGCCTTCGCACCGCAAGCTCGAACGCAGGTCGCGGCGCTGCGTCAGCAGCAGACGGAAGCCGAGCGAGCTGTTCCCCAACTGGGCGAGGCGATGTCGGCGTCGGAAGGAGTCGTCACCAACCTCCGCATCCACCTTCGCGGAAGCCATGTCACGCTCGGCGATACGACGGTTCGCAGGTTTCCAGTGCTGTTCGATCGCGGTCACGACCCGGCCATCGGCGACAAGGAAAGCGGGCGGCTTCAACTGGTCCAGTGGTTGACGACGAAGGATAACCCGCTGACGAGCCGCGTCCTCGTCAATCGCCTCTGGCAGCATCATTTCGGCGAAGGGATCGTCCGCTCGCCCGATAACTTTGGACGCCTGGGAGATGCTCCGACCCATCCTGAACTGCTCGACTGGCTCGCGGCCGAATTCATGGGTCTGCCCTCGGAACCAGATACGCTGTCGCCGTCAGCCGTCTCGACAACCCCTTCCACTCGACGCGCCGCCGAGGCTCCGCGCTGGTCGCTGAAGCACCTCCACCGCCTGGTGCTGAATTCGGCGACATGGCAGCAGCAATCGAGTTGGAACCCGCAAGCGGGCGACGTCGACCCGGAGAACAAGCTCGTGTGGAGGATGCTGCGCCGCCGGCTCGAAGCCGAAGCGCTCCGCGATTCGCTGCTGTTCGTCGGCGGTTCGCTGGATGAATCCTTCGGCGGCACGCTGCTTCCGACGAAGAACCGCGCGTACGTCACCAGCACTTCCAACGTCAATCCGCAGATCTATAACAGCCGTCGTCGCACGGTGTACCTGCCCGTCGTTCGCAGCGCCGTCAACGATTTCCTCGTGGCCTTCGACTTCGGCGACCCCAGCACGATGAACGGCAAGCGAGACCGCACGACGGTCGCACCGCAGGCGCTCTTCCTGATGAACAGCCCGCTGGTGGCCGAGCAATCCAAAGCGCTGGCGGCCCGGCTCACCTCGAAGGACCAGCCCGACGATTTGCGCGTGCAGCAACTGTTCGAGACGCTGCTCGCGCGGCCGGCGGCCGCGTCCGAGGTCGACCGGGCGCGGGCATTCCTCACGCGGTATCGGGATTCGCTGAATGATCCTGCAGCGGACGAGGGCACGAAGTCCCGCAAAGCCTGGGAAGCATTGACGCGCGCCCTTCTGGCGTCCAACGAGTTCCTCTATGTGAATTGAAGGTCGAGTGCCGCGGCTTCGATCATCGTCGTGGCTGGAAGGCGTTCAGCAGGGGAATGTCTGTCCGCCGCCGTCGACTCGCAAAACCTGTCCGCTGATGAAAGCGGCGGCCGGGGTGCAGAGGAAACCGACGACGCTGGCGATCTCGTGCGGGCGGCCGTAGCGGTCGAGCGTTCCTTCCGTCACCATCCGCCCCTGGTCGACATCGTGAATCCTCTTGAACCGCTCGGTGACGGTTCCGCCCGGCGCCACGCAGTTGACCGGCACGTTGAACGGCTTGAGCTGCTCGGCAAGGCACCGCGTGTATTCGTGCACGGCCGCCTTGGCGACCGCATAGATCGATCCCGTCGGCCGGCCGAACATCCCGGCGATGCTTCCGATTGTGATGATCCGCCCCTGCTTTCGCTGCATCAGTTCGGGGGCCACTTCACGACAGCAGAGAATGCAACTTGTCAGATTGCGGTCCATCACGCTCCGCATATCGTCCAGCGAGATATTGAGACAGTCGTCCGCTTCCGGCCGGCCGCCGCGTCCGACGCCCGTTCCCCCCGCACCGATATCTCCGCCGGCACACGTCACGAGAATGTCGATCCGTCCCCATTTCGCGCGGACTTCAGCCGCGATCCGCTTCACTTCATCTTCTCTGGTGACATCGCCCCACACGGCCATCGTCTCGCCACCGCACTCGGAGGCGATCCCGGCCGCCAGCTGCTCCATTGTCTCCCCCTCGCCGAAAGTGCGTGGGCTGTCCGGCCGCGTCCCATGCACGGCGACCCGCGCCCCCAGGCGGACCAGTTCCTCGGCCATCACGCGTCCGAGGCCGCGCGACGAACCAGTGATCCATGCGATTTGATTGGCAAGAGGCTTCATGAGGACGATGTGGGGATGGGGCGAGGGAGGATGGGGGACAGGAACAGGCGGCAGCACGGTCGCTGATTGTGTATCGAATGCCGAAACTGTGCGTCGCTCTGCGTCGCGTTTCGAGGCAGGATACCATCACGCCCATGGTACGGAAATTCTCGACGAGGCCGATGCGATCGCGGCCGCAATGCGTCGAGTCTTTCGGCAACCTCGTCCAGATTTGTGAGATCGTCCGGGGTCAGCACCTTTCGCTGCACGATCGAGAAGTAAGGAAAGCCAAAGGGTGAAAACTCAAAAGCTGCGGTTGAACGCCAGCCTGTTGTCCTTTGACCTTTGAGTTTTCCTTAGACAGTTGTCTTTACGTGTTAGGGCTTCGCCTCCAGCCATTCCCTCGTGAACCGCACAAAATCCAGCTGATAATTGCCCGATTCCCAACGGTCGAGCAGGCAGCCGATCGAGCCGTCGGGAAGCAGGGCGAGGCACGAATACTGCGAGTCGCCGTCTAGCAGCTTCCGTGCGACCGGCCATGACTTTCCTTCATCGCGGCTCAGTCGGACCGTCATGTTGCGGCGGCCGGGGCCAGCGGGATGCGTAAAGATCCACCGTGGCTCGTTGTTGAGCGGCGGCAGCGCGAAGAGGCACGCTTCGCAGTGAGGGTCATACAGGTTTTCGTCCTTCGCAGCGGCCGACCACGTCTCCCCGCCGTCGGTGCTGCGGGCGATGGTGCGACGATCGAGGCCTTCGGTGGTGCGGGCGTTGAGGACAAGCGTCCCATCGCCGCACTCGGCGACGTGGCACTCGCTGGAATGCTCGCCGACTGGATCGCCACGACGCCAGGTGCGGCCATGGTCGTCGCTGTAGACCATGTGGCTACGGTAGACGCTCGCCTTTTCCTTCACATGATAGGAAGGGACGACGAGCCGGCCGGACTTCAGCTGGATCCCGACACCCGGACCGGTTCCGTACCACGTCCAGCTCGGATCCTTCGCCGTGGCGGTGATGTCGACAGGAGCGGACCACGTCGCGCCGCCGTCGCTCGACTTCGTCACCCGCACGCGAGTCCGTTCGTCACTCGTCCCCGCAACGATTCCTTCCTCCGTGTCGCTCCCCTTGCTGCGGGTGAAGGCGACCCACACGTCTTTCGTCATCTGATCAACGACCGCACACGGATTGCCCAACGTGTGCTCGCCCTCATCGGCGAACACCTGGAGAGGCGACCATGTCTTCCCGCTGTCGCGGCTGGCCCGGACGACGAGGTCGATGTCCCCCAGAAGTCCGCGTCCCCCCTTCCGCCCTTCGCAGATCGCCAGAACGACACCACCCGGCGTGACGACAAGCGAAGGGATGCGATAGCGCGGATAACCGTCGCGGCCTGACTGGAACAGCCTCATCGGCTCCGGTTCCGCCGCGCCGACTGAACCGAGGACAGTCAGGAAGGCCAGGGCAACGGCAGTTTGCGGCATTTTCAATTCCCATGACGAACAACAGCGGATGAATCTCCATGCTTCCGTAGTCCGGCCTTCCAAGGCCGGACGAAATCATGCTTTCCGTTGACGTCCGGCCTTGGAAGGCCGGACTACACCTTTGGCAATGTCTTCACTCCGTCGGCGGTTGGTATCCCTCCGGGGCGTGAATCACTTCAAAGTCGGATCCCTTCAGCTTCCGCATCTCCGCATGCATGTCCGGAATCCGCGCGTCCGGGGCAACCGAGATGGCCCAAGAGATCCCATTGTCGGCCACGAACATCCCGTATTTCTTCAGCCCCTTCAAAATGGCCGTCGCTTCGGGAGAGAAACCTTCCATCGGGAAGTCGGCCCGCAACCGCAGGCGCTCTCCCATCCGCGGCAGGTTCTCGTCATCGCCGTGCCCGGCCTGGTGCGTGGCGGGGTAGACATATGCGCGGCGGCTGCGGGGAACGGTCACACGCATCGCGTGCTCGACCATGCCGCGCTTCAACTCATCGTACCGCACCACGGCGGGGAAGATCGGCAGGCCGGCCGCATCGGCCGACGTCCAGCCGTCCGGCCGCAGCTTGTTCGACTTGAGATCGAAGACCGACGCCTGGCTCACGTCCCAACCGCCGTCGGTCCGCTTCACATTGAAGAACTCGTAGAGCATCCGGTTCGTCGGATCGAGGACGATCGCATGGCGGTCCCCTTCTTCGTTGAGCGTGTTCCGCTGAACCTGCTCGAGCGAGACCCCCTTGCCCCGATAGCTGAGCGGCCAGCCTTCAATCGGCACGTTGTTCGGAATGGGGAACGGGCCCTCGTCCGACTCATCGGCGTATTCGACGTTGGCGATGTCCACGCGCTTCTGAGTTGGCGGGATGATGGAAAAGCCCATGTCGTAGTTGACGCGGAAGGGCTTGTCGCGGCCGATCGTCGAGACGAGGTCGCTCGATTGGGGATGGAGCGGCCACTGCGAGACGTCGAGGTTGAAGGGGTTGTCGGCGGGAAAGACTTCAAGAGCCGAAAGAATGACGTCCGCTTCCGGCGTATCAAAGCTCACCACGTTCCGGATCTGGGGCATTTTCGCCGCACGGATTCGGGCCAGGCGGGCGTCGTCGCCGGAAACCGACACCGGCCGGGCCGACTGAGGAATTCCAGGGATGCCAGATGCTCCAGGCGCCGCAGGAACGGTCGGTTGCGGGGCGAGCGGGGTGATGATCAGGTCGACGTTGAGATCGCCAACCTTGCCCTGCACGCGGAACCCGTTGCCTGGAAGAACACCCGGCGGAATGGCGTTGATCGCGGGGATTCCATTCGGCGGACCGACGTTGGCCGGAACGGTGTTCGCCGGGACTGCATTCGGCGGAACGGGCTCCGGAGAATCGGCTCCTTGCAGGACGAAACTGCTGAAGTACAGAGTGGGAGACTGGTCTTCTCCAACGGCGATGTACCACTTTCCAACGCTTGTCAGATCGGGGGCGGAGCCATCCACATTGAGCAGTTCATCGAGGGGAATCCGCACCGTGTTCCGGCCCGGGTCAAGCGTGATCTCGCGGACGACGCGGGTTTCGTAAGCGGTGGTCCGCTTGTGATTGACGTTGAGCTCGATCCCGACTTTTTCACGGCTCGGATTGAGGACTTCGAAGCGGAGGTAAGCGTAGGGTTTCCAGTTCTTCACGCGGGCCGAGCGGTCGCCGAAACTGTCGCCCGAGGCGAACACGACCTTCAGCGCGGATCCCAGGTCGGGGAGCTTCTCGATCGTCATCTTCGTTTCGCCGTCGCTGCCGGTGTCATTGGGCTTCTGCCCTTTGCCGACATCCAGCAGGTAGGCATCGGCCGCCTGAACGGTGACGGAACCGATCGCGAGGCAGAGTCCGGTCAGAACGACCGTCGAGATTCTTGTCCGGAGAGACATGAGTGAGAGTCCAGTCGAGAGGAGACGTTGGACAGAAGGCGAAGTGGAGAGGGCCCGCTCGGAGCCGCTGCAGTCCGACATCGTGCGGTCCCGCAAAGCCCCGTATCAAGCGTTTGTTTCAAGAATCTGTTACGCGCGCGGTTCGGGCGTCACGGGATTCCGCGACTTCGGTCCTGAACTTCCCATCTATCCGAAGGCCATGGGCATGCTCAGCGCGACCAGCGTATGCCGTGGGCTTTCGAGCCGCCGCCCAATAAAGGATGATTCCCAGCGTCGCCGTCGGCGTCGACCACGGTGTGGCAAGTCCAACGGTCCGAGTATCCTACGGAAGTGGGGGCGCGACGGCGTGCTGCTCTTCCCTGTTTCCTTCGAGTGATGTGACTCCGATGTGGTTCAAACTCGGCTGCGTGATGGCGGGTCTGGCCGTGGTGCTGGGAGCGTTCGCGGCACACGGTCTCGATAGGTACTGTGTCGAGAAGTATCCGGCGACGGAGCGGGCGACGGTGGCGGGGCTCGACGTTCCGATGTCGTGGAAGCGGATCCAGGACTTCAAGACCGGAGCGGAATACCAGATGTATCACGCCCTGGGACTGATTGCGGTTGGCCTGTTGGGGCCGAGCGGTCGCTCGCGAGCGCGGAATTTTGCGGGCGTGATGTTCCTTTCCGGGATCGTCCTGTTTTCGGGAAGCCTTTACGGCATCACGCTGACCGGCGTCAAAGCGCTTGGGGCGATCGCTCCGATCGGTGGGACCGCCTTTATTGTGGGATGGCTGGCGCTGGCAGTTGCCGTCTGCTGCACTGGCGGGGCGTGTGCGGTGAAGCCGCAGGCGACCGTCTAAGTCTTCCGCTAACGCCGTTCTTGCCGAATCTTTTCACGGTTAGGTCGCCGTGGCACGCGACCGCGGCGCGTCTTCATTCCGCCTTCTGGATCGTCTTCCGTTCGATGGATGGGGTGTCGGCATGAGGAACTCGTTCCGTGCGGTGGTCGGCATTCTCGCGATCTGGGCTTCCACCGAAGCGGCATGTGCTCAACTCGATGATGCGACGGTCGACGACTACAACCAGTGGAAGCTGGCGTTGCAGGCGGGGGGCGTTTCTCAACCGGTGTCGATCCGAGCGAAGCCTGGCTTTGTGGTCGAGGCCGTGCGCATCGCCGGTCCGGCGGATGGCTCGTGGATCAGCCTGACGTTCGATCCGAAGGGGCGGGCGGTCATCGGCCGGGAAGACAAGGGGCTCATCCGACTGACGCTGCCGCGGGCGGGCGAAGAGATCAAAGTCGAATCGATCGAAGAGTCGCTGCTCGAACCGCGCGGTCTCTTGTTCGCTCACGACAGCCTTTATGTCCACGCCAATAACTCGAAGGCGCTGTATCGCCTGCGCGATACCGATGGCGACGATCAATTCGAGACGGTGACGCTCCTGAGGAAGACCGAAGGGGGCGTCGGGCATGGGCGGAATGGTCTGGCGCTGGGGCCGGACGGAATGATCTACCTGGCGCTGGGGAACAACGTCGAGGTTCCGTCGGACGTTGCCGCCACGTCGCCTTACCGAAACTGGGGGCTCGACCGGCTGCTCCCGTGCGTGTGGAACGAGTTTGTCTTTGACGCGAGCGTCAAGCCTCCGGCGGGGCACATCGTGCGGACCGATGCCGAGGGCAAGACGTGGGAGATGTTCGCCGGGGGCTTCCGCAATCCGTACGATCTGGCGTTCAACGCGGACGGAGAGCTTTTCACCTATGACGCCGACATGGAGTGGGATGCGGGAGCGCCGTGGTATCGGCCGACGTGCGTGATGCATGTTGTTTCCGGGGGCGAGTACGGCTGGCGGCAGGGGACGAGCGTGTGGCCCGACGGATTCGCCGACAGTCTCCCGCGGATCGCCGATATCGGACTCGGTTCGCCGACGGGCGTCGTCTTTGGGACGGGATCGAAGTTCCCCGAGCCCTACCGCTCGGCGCTGTATGTGCTCGACTGGGCGTATGGCCGCATCATTGCAGTGCCACTGACGGCGAACGGGGCGAGCTATGCGGGTCGGCCCGAGACGTTCGTCAAAGGGAAGCCGCTGAACGTGACCGATGCGGCGGTGGGGCCCGATGGGGCGCTCTATTTCACGGTGGGAGGGCGTCGCACGCAGTCGGTCCTGTATCGAGTGCGGTGGACTGGGGAGGAGAAAGCCGTCGCGCCGCCCTCGGTTGCGATCGACGCCAAGGCCCCGCAGCATCGGGCGTGGCGACGCGCCCTGGAGAAACATCACGGCCAGGCTTCCGCCGCTTCAGACGTGGACGCGGAACTCAAGGAAATCTGGCCGGCGCTTCGTCAGAGTGATATTTGGATTCGGCAGGCGGCCCGCGTGGCGCTCGAACGCATTCCGGTCGAGACCTGGCGTGACCGCGCGGTGGCGGAGCCTGACCCAATGACGGCGGCGACCGCCGCATTGGCTTTGGCTCGCGTCGACGCCGGACGTTCTTCCGAGTCGATCCTGAAACGCCTGGCCGAGATGACAAGGGTCAACCTTGAAGCCGAGGTGCGAATCACGGCGTGGCGCGCCATGCAACTGGCCCTTCTCCGCGGACGCCAGCCATCGCCGGACGTCGCGGCGGAAGTCCTTACGTCGCTCAAGCCGAGTTTCACCGCCACCTCGTTCGATGAAGAACGCCTGGTGTGCGAGCTACTGGTGGCGCTGCAATCACCGGCCGCCATCGCCCGCGGGCTGGCGTTGCTCGAGACTTCCAGTCGCCAGGAGGAAAAGCTCTTTGCGCTGTTTGTCCTGCGAAATCACCAGGCCGGCTGGACGGACCACGATCGACGCCGATACTTCCGCGGATTGAAGGCTGCCGAGGAGTTTCGCGGGGCGCAGTACATGGCGCGGTATGTCACATTCATCCGCACCGACGCCTTGGCGACCCTCTCCGAAGCGGAAAGGTCGGAATTGCAGCCGCTCCTCAGCCAACTCGGCAAGCCGCCGGTTGCTCCCCCTGCCCCGCCCCCTCGCGCATTGGTGCAGGCGTGGACGCTGAGCGAACTGGTCCCGCATCTCGACGAAGTCTCGGCGCGGCGCGATCCCGCACGCGGCCGACCGCTGTTCGCCGCCGCCCGATGCCGGGACTGTCATCGCCTGGGGGGTGAAGGCGCGCCGGTCGGTCCCGACCTCGCCGGCGTGGCGTCACGGTTCAGTCGCCGCGATCTCCTCGAAACGATCCTGCATCCGTCGCGAGTCGTCGATGAGAAGTACCGCAACCTGATCCTCGAGACGGACACCGGCGAGATCATTACCGGAGCGCTGGCCGGGGGCGACGTGCGGTCGCTGGCAATCGCTGTCGATCCCAACGAGCCGACCATACTCCGGCGGATCGCTCGAAGCTCGATCGAAACACGCCGGCTCTCCCCCGCGTCGCCCATGCCGGAGGGGCTGCTCAACGGACTGACGCGCGATGAGATTCTCGACTTGCTGGCCTATCTCGAGCAGGCGTCGTCGGGGAAATAACGGGCGTGGCACCCAGGCAGATCGGCCTCGGTGCCACGATTGCTCGTCTTACCTGCATCCGCGTTTCGCGCGGAGACGCGCCGGCAACACCGGAAGCCAGATCCCGCCTTGTTGGGCGTAGGAGCGGATTTCTGCATTGCCTGTCGTGGTGGACTTGAGAGACGCGGCGAGCCTCACTACGCCGAAGGCGTTTCATCCGATAGCCCAGCGTCGCGAGGCCTGGCGAGCGCACGCTGGGTGGGACATCGATTTCATCAGGTACCCCAACGGGGTTCCATAACGAGCGTCTGGCCCGTTCGGATGGAACCCCGTTGGGGTACCCGAAAGCCTTCCAGCCATTCCCAGCGTGCGCTCACTCCGTTCGCGACGCTGGGCTATTGGATGGAAC
>JADZEF010000418.1 GCA_020850695.1 Planctomycetaceae bacterium
CCGGCAGAAGACATGCACTGGCTAATGGTTGCAATTCGTCTCAGGAAGGTTGGAACCACCTACATCGGTGCCGCAATGCCCGTCACCGGCGACCGTGAGGGAGAGTTCTTTGAAATGATGGAAAGGGTCTCACGATCGAAGCACGGTGCGAGGTTCGTTCTGCGGGGTGATCCGTTCATCGAGTTCGAGCATGATCCATCGTGATTCCCTGAATGGATCAGATTGCGCGAGCGCACGCAGGAGTGAGCGGCCATGTTCCTTGAAGTGATAATCCACGAATACTTTCTGCGGCGGTGGAAAGCGGATCCAACCGCGTCGAAACGCAGCTATTCGGTGATCTCAAAGTGGCAAACACCGAACGCCAGCAACGATTTTCCGCCCACGATGGACGAAGTGAACCGCTGGAAGGCGTGGTACAAGAAACACGTCGAGCCGGACTACTACAAACTCTTTCCGGAAGAACAGAATTTCGGCGATGAATGCTGAGAGCGTCCTGCCGGACGTCAACGCATTTCCGAAGCGCCGGCGCACGCGCCCTTCACCCGACCGACAGGCCATTCGGTGACGGTCTCACCGCGAAGTATGCGTTCGGATGTCTGCAGAACTTCAAGGTCGAATTCGTGGAGCTCGCCAGCTTTGCAACGAGTTCGCAGCCCATGCAGAGAACTTTCAACGCTTTGCAGGACACGGGCGATGCTCCGTTCCATCGACTGTCTTTCGACCGTGTGGATTTCCGGCCGGTTCATTCTCCGTCGCAGCCAGGCGATGTACTCGCATTGAACAATTTCCCGCGGCTTTCCACACGCCCGCGGGGGTTCGTCTTCTTCGCGCCGACGGTGTGCCGCAGTTCTGGCGGCGGTCTTTTCCAGCCGTTGCAGGCGAGCGTTGAGCCGGGTCATAGCCCCGATCCTCCACGGCGAATCCGAGCCGCAGCAAGCTCGGCATCAAGCCGCGTCCTTTCCTCAGCGGTCAGCCGGCCCCGCAATCGCCACGGCACCCACACCATTATCGCTTGGTCTCCCGACAGGCCGCCGGTGGGCGGCGGAACCGTTGTCGCCTTCCGTTGATCGTTAGCAGCCTTTTCAAGCCGCGCCAGTCGTCGCCCGATCGTGGTCATTCGGATCCCCTTCGTTCGCTTGTTCGAGGCGGCGGATGCGGTCTTCGAGCTCCACGGCTTCCCGCAGCTTCAAGCCGGCGTCCAGAATCGACCGGGCGGCCCCCAGCTTGATGGAGTCGGCCTCGGCGTCCAGAAGCGTCACAAGCGTCGCCACGGCCCGTCCGGAGGCCCCCGCCAGTTTCGCCAGGGCTTGCTCGACGAAGGCGCTGCGGGCATCCGACAGACACTTCCGGAACGCGGGATCGTTCAGGCGTCGATACACGGTCCTTTCCCCGATGCCGGCCACGGCCGCAGCTTCGGCGACGGTTTTGCCCCCGGCGAGCTCCACGATGAGGCGGTCGTCCGCGTTCTGCCTGCCTTTACCTGCCATCGTCTGCCATCCTCCGGTGAATCAGCCGTTGCGGGAACAATCGCCGGCATCGGCCGACGGCATCGCGGTCAGCATGGCGGCCAGCTTCGCCCGGTCAGCCGGCGAGAGTTTCGCGAGGGCGGCGGCCAGGGCGTCGAGGGACAGCACCGGCCCGGCGTTCGCGTTTTCCGGTTCGCTGGTGCAACCAGTGGTGCAACCAAGTTTTAGCGTCGACGGAAACTCTTGCGAGTCATCACTTACGATGGCATCCGTCTGCGTTCGCAATGCAGAGGTCGAGGGTTCAACTCCCTTCCGCTCCACTTTCCAGGACCCGCTGACAGCACTTGTCAGCGGGTCTTTTGTTTTGACAGATTCGCCCTCAAGTCACGGCCGCCGAATGTTTGATGCGGATTGAGCTGCGCCGCGAACGCGCCGTCCGTTGCGACCGCTCCCGGCTGACGTTACGATCTTCGCGGCCCGAAAAGGTTCGCGGTTTTACTGAAGACAGTCGTCACGACACTGAGGGTGCGCGCGTGGTCGCCGAGCGAAAGAAAGCGTCGATCGCAGAACTCGAAGCGAAAGCCAAGGTCCTGCGGCGGCATATCATCGAGATGACCACCGAGGCGGCGAGCGGGCACCCCACCAGCAGCCTCTCGGCCGTGGAAGTCGTGACGGCCCTGTACTTTGGCGGCTTCCTCAACGTCGACCCGAAGCAGCCGCACTGGCCCGATCGCGACCGCATTATCCTGTCGAAAGGGCACGCCTGCCCGGTCCTCTATTCGGCGATGGCCGAAGCGGGCTTCTTCCCAACGTCGCTGCTTCTCACGCTCCGCAAGCTGGGAAGCGTCCTCGAAGGGCACCCCAACCTGAAGCGGTTGCCGGGCATCGAAGCGTCGACAGGGTCGCTCGGTCAGGGACTGTCGATCGGCGTCGGCCAGGCCCTCGGCCTCCGAATGGACAAGCGGTCGTCTCATGTCTTCGTCATCATCGGCGACGGCGAGATGGGCGAAGGCCAGGTGTGGGAAGCGCTGGCCACGGCGCATAAGTACAAGCTCGGCAACCTGACCGCCATCATCGACCAGAACGGTTATCAGCAGACGGGCGCCGCCAAGGACGTTCTCGATCAGACGCCGTTCGCCGACAAGCTCGCCGCCTTCGGCTGGCATGTCCAGACGATCGAAGGAAACAAGATGGCTCCGGTCGTCGAGGCCCTCGAAAAGGCGACCGCCATCACCGACCGCCCGACCGCCATCGTCTCGCAGACGCAGAAGGGCTTCGGCATACTGCCCATTCTGGAAGAAGAGCACGACCTCAACTACCACGGCAAGCCCCTCTCTAAAAAGCTCGCCGAGAAGGCTCTGGCCCTGCTGAAGGGTTGAGGGTTCAAGGTTGAGGGTTGAAGGCGAAGAATCGAACCAACGGGTGTCACTCCTGACTCCTGACTCCTGACTCCTGACTCCTGACTCCTGACTCCTGTTGCTCTCATGGCACTTGGTGAACTCGCCGGATTGAAGATGGGCCCCGCCACCCGCGACGCCTTCGGCGACGCGCTCAAGGCCCTCGGCTCGAAGTACCCCGACGTCGTCACGGTCGACGGGGACGTCGGCAATTCCACCCGCACCGAAGTCTTCGCCAAGGCCTTCCCGGACCGGGCGTTCAACGTCGGCATTGCCGAAAGCAACATGGTCAGCGTGGCGGGAGGCCTTGCGGCGGCCGGCAAGACGCCCGTCGTCGCCAGCTTCGCCTGCTTCCTGCTGTGCAACGCCTACGACCAGATCCGCATGTCGATCGCGTTTCCCGACATGAACGTGAAGCTCGTCGGGTCGCACTCGGGCATCTCGATCGGCGAGGACGGCCCGTCGCAGATGGGCATCGAAGATGTCGCGATGGCATGCACGTTCCCCGGCATGGTGGTGATGGTGCCGGCCGACGGTCCCTCGACGACCAAGGCGACCGAGGCGATGCTGGAACACAAGGGTCCCACCTACCTTCGCACCGGCCGGGCCAAAACGCCGATCATCTACCCCGACGGGTGCGACTTCCAGATCGGCAAGGCGATCCAGGTCCGCGACGGAAAGGACGCGACGATCATCGCGAACGGCCTGATGCTGCCGATCGCCCTCGACGCTGCGGCCGCTCTTGAAAAGGAAGGGATCAAGGTCCGCGTCCTCGACATGCACACGGTGAAGCCGCTCGACGAAGCGGCGATCGTGAAGGCGGCGAAGGAGACGGGGCGGATCGTCGTGGCGGAAGAGCACCTGATGGCCGGCGGCCTCGGCTCGGCGGTCGCCACGGTCCTCGCCCGCACCACGCCGGTGCCGGTCGAGTTCGTCAACGTCGGCGACACCTACGCCGAAAGCGGAGACCCGGAAGGCCTGCTGCAGAAATATGGACTGACGACCGAAACGGTCGCCGCGGCCGTCAAGAAAGTGAAGAACCGTTGATCCACGGAGCGCTCCTGGAGACCTCGGTTGAGACCCGCCACGTCCAAGGAACAACCGATTGACTCCGTATGACGCAGCTGCTTCAGACTCTCGTCGACGGACTCACGGTCGGTAGCCTGTACGCGCTCATCGCGCTCGGCTACACGATGGTCTACGGAATCCTGCGGTTCATCAATTTCGCCCATAGCGACATCTTCGCGCTGGGCACGCACATGACGATCACGATTGCGGCCGTGCTCGGCGTCAAAGCGGCCGACGCCGCCGTGCCGGCGTGGTATATCGGCCCGGCGGTGCTGGTGCTGTCGATGCTCTCGTGCGGGGCGCTGGGGTTTGTCATCGAGCGGCTCGCCTACCGCCCGCTGCGAAACGCGCCGCGGCTCAATGTTCTCATCACGGCCATCGGCGTCTCGCTGTTCTTGCAGAACGTCGGCCAGCTGCCGATGTTCTTCGGCCCGTACCCGCGGGCGATTCCGAAGCTGACCCCTGATGTCGTCCTCGGGACGTTGGCGGATGTGAATTTCCGGCTGGTCGATGCCGCGGTGATCGGCACGGCGGTGATGCTGATGCTGGCGCTGCAATACCTCGTCCATTCGACGCGGCTGGGGCTGGCGATGCGAGCAGTCAGTTTCAGTCACCGCAACGCGGCCCTCATGGGCATTAACGTCGACCGCGTCATCAGCATCACGTTCGTGATCGGTTCGATGCTGGCGGCCGCGGCGGGATTCCTCTATGCGGTACGATACGAAGGACAGGCCAAGCAGACGGCCGACGCGATGTGGGTGATGCTGGGTCTGAAGGCCTTCGTGGCGGCGGTCGTCGGCGGGATCGGCAACCTGCGCGGTGCGATGCTGGGGGGCCTCATCATCGGACTGATCGAGTTTTTCGGCGTCGGCTATCTCTCGAGCAACTATCGGGACGCCTACGTCTTCGCCATTCTGATTGTTGTGTTGTTGTTCAAGCCTGAAGGGATTCTTGGCCGTGCGACGATGGAGAAGGTGTGAGGGGGAAGAAGTGGGTAGTGGATAGTTGGTAGTGGGTAGCCAGAAGGGGACCCAGGCCAACCACGATCCGCCGTAATTCAAAGCTCGCTGTTAGACTGAACAACGTCTCATCCAGCTAACTCTGCCGAATCTGTACGACGCACACCGCTGACGACCAGCAACAACAACGGCGCTCTCTTACTCTCTGCCTCTGCTGGCTATCCACTACCAACTATCCACTACCCACTCTCTCCCCTTGTCCGCCCTCCTCGAACAGGTTGATCGCCATCGTCCCTCGGCGGCGCGGTGGCCGCTGCAGGTGCTGTGGCCTCTGGCTGCGGCCGCCTTGTTCGGACTGCTGATATTCCGCGTCGTCGGACCGGCGATGGGGGGCTTCGCCACGGTGTTGCTGGTCATCGGCATCAACATCGTGCTGGCGGTGTCGCTGACGGTCGTCAACGGGTTTACCGGGCAGTTCTCGATGGGGCACGGCGGATTCATGGCGGTCGGCGGATACGTCGCCGCCATGATCGTTTACTACGGCTCATTGCGGCTGTGGGGGTCGGCGAACTTCGCGGGAGGGTTTCTGTCGAGCGCGTCCGGCGACGGCGCCTGGCTGGCCGGGGGGGATGTATTGTTCGTCGTCGCGTGCCTTGCGGCGGGACTGGCGGCCGCGGGAGCGGGGTATCTTGTCGGACTTCCGAGCCTGCGGCTCAAAGGGGACTATCTCGCGATCGTCACGCTGGGATTCGGCGAAATCGTCCGCGTGGTGCTGCAGGGGACCGCCCCGCAGATCGCCCGTTCGAAGGCTGACGTCGTCCGCGAGACGCCGGTGTGGAAACTCGCGACGCATCTCGGCGGGGCCCAGGGGTTCAACCTGCTGCCGACCTATGCGACGTTGTTCTGGATCTATTTCGCGGCGGTTCTCACGCTGATTGTCGTGTATCGCCTCAAGATGAGTTCGTCGGGGCGGGCGTTCCTGTCGATCCGCGAGGACGAGATCGCCTCGCAGGCGATGGGGGTGAACGTCACGAAGTACAAAGTGCGGGCGTTTGTCCTGTCGAGCTTCTTCGCCGGCGTGGCAGGGGGGCTCTATGCGATGTACCTCGGGGCCATCAACGCGACCGACCTCGGATTTCAGCGGTCGTTCGAAGTGATCATCATGGTCGTGCTGGGAGGCATGGGTTCGATCAGCGGGGCGACGCTGGCCGCCATCCTGCTGTCGATCCTGCCGGAAGTGTTGCGGGCCCCGCCGCCGGTGTGGCCCGCGGGACTGGCCCTGCTCGTTGTGATGGTCATCATTCAGAAAGTCGGAATCAGCTTTGGGCTGACGCGCGGACCGGCCGATGGCATCGTCCTGAATATCGCGATCTCCATGAGGTCGTTGCGACGGAGTTGGAAATTCAAGCCGCTGGTGATCGTCGCCGGTGTGACGATGGCGTTGGAGACAGCCCGCCTTGTCTGCCTGCAGCAGCAGATCGACATCGCTCAATACCGCATGGTGCTCTACGCCCTGATGCTCATCATCATGATGATCGTGCGACCGGAAGGGCTCTTCGGCGTCCGCGAGTTCTGGGACTATCTCCCGCGGCGGCGGGCTCATTCGCCGTCCGGCCCCGTGGCGGAGGCCTCCGCATGACGGCACCTGCCCCCAACTCAAGCGCCGCGCCGCTGCTCGACGTCTCGGGCATCGCCATTTCGTTCGGCGGCCTCAAGGCCGTTCAGAACTTCTCGCTTCAACTGCCGCGTGGTTCTCTGCAGGGACTGATCGGACCGAACGGGGCCGGGAAGACGACCGTCTTCAACCTGCTGACCGGCGTCTATCAGCCGCAGGCGGGAAGCATCACGCTCGACGGCCAGGCTCTCCGCGGACTCAAGCCGCACCAGATCGCGGCCGCCGGCCTCTCGCGGACGTTCCAGAACATCCGCCTCTTCGGTGACCTCTCCGTTCTCGACAACGTCCGTGTCGCCTGCCACCTGCGGGGAAGCCACTCGCTGGCCGGGACGCTGCTGCGGACGCCGCGATACGTCGGACAGGAACGCGCGATGACAGAGCGAGCGCGAGAGCTGCTGGCTCTCTTCAGCCTGGCCGACCGCCAGGACGAACACGCCTGCAATCTTCCCTACGGCGATCAAAGGCGGCTGGAGATCGTGCGGGCAATCGCTACCGAGCCGAAGATCCTGCTGCTCGACGAGCCGGCCGCCGGCATGAACCCTCAGGAGAAGAAGGCTCTCGCCGACCTCATCCGCACCATCCGGGACCGTTTCGGACTGACGATCCTGCTCATCGAGCACGACATGGGGCTCGTCATGGAAATCTGCGAGCGGATCACGGTCCTCGACTACGGCATCATCATCAAGAACGGCACCCCGCGCGAGGTGCAGACGTGCCCGGACGTCATTGCGGCATACCTCGGCGGCGCGTCCGAGATGAAGGGCACCGAGACGCGACGTTGAGATTCGGACGAATGCGTGACGCTCCAACGACGCGTCCAGGGGGCCACGGAAACGACGGATTCAACGGAGACCACGGAAGGGCAGAGGCTAGCTGCTGCGCTGACCGATGGATCGAGTGCGATTCCTTCGGAGTCTTGGACGCTCAGTACCACACTCCCATCCGCACCATCCCGCACGAAGTCGGATCGAAGTCGCCGATGCCGCTTTCGTATTCGAGCTGGCGGTTGAAGACGTAGCCGACCTCGCCGAACCACGAGGGGCCGCTGAAGTCCTTCACCTTCGATTCGTACCCCAGCATGATCCGCCAGTCGCGGTAGGCAATCATGTCGTCCACGCCGGACTGCCGAGCCACGGCCCAGGCGCCGCCGCCGAATTCTCCCTGGATATAGGCCCAGCCGGCGCGGCATCCGTCGTAGGAAACGCGCCGGGCGAACTTCGGCCGCGGAAAGACGAACTCGTAGCGGAAGTCGCTGTCGGCGTCGTCGCCAGTGTAGATCAGGCCGAAGACGGGGAACCAGTTGATGTCGAAGCGGTCGAGGTACATCACCCCCGCCATGAACTGCATTCCCTCGTGGACGTTGTAGTAACCCAGCACCGTCGTGATGAACCGCCACGCGTCGCCGGTGTTGTTGTCGAGGTCGCTGTAGAAACTCGGCGTCAGTGCGAGTTCGATCGCCCAGTTGTCGTCGAATTTCTTGCTGTAGCGGATGTCGACGTAGATGTCGTAGAGGGTCTCGGGAAGGTCGGTCTGCTTCGGACCGTTCAGGAAGTGCATCCCGTAGCCGGGCGTGATCATGATGCCCGTCATGCCGGCGGCCAGCGTGCCGTGCAGGTCGAAGTCGTTCATGCCGATCTGGTCCTTCGACGCCGCCAGCCAGGTGTCGGTGAGGCGGACGTTGACCAGCGGGGCGAACGGCGGCAGCGGTGCGGCGGGGGCGACCAGCGGCGCGTGGGGTTGACCCTCGCGGCCGATGACGTCATCCGAGGCGATCCCCGGATCGACGGGAGCGGGCACGCGTTCGAGCGGCGTCGGGTTCGGTGTGCGGAAGGCGTTCGGCTCCTGGTACGCCTCGCGCACGGGATCCTTCGACCGCTCCTTTTCGGCAACCGAGTCGAGTCCGTAGGGACCCGCACGCGGCGATCGCGTTTCCGGCAGTTGACGCAGCGAGTCCCCGCGGATCGAGCCCGACGGCCCGAAGACCGGTGGCTCTTCCTGCGCGGATGCGGTCGCCGATGCCAGGCACAATGCGAGCACGAACCCCGATACCGAGCGCATCGGAGGGATCCTTTGGGAAGCAGCCGGTTGTCGAACAGGGGAAGAGATCGCGCAAGGGCCCCGCGACCTGAGGAAGGGAGTGGGTTGGTATCAAAGTGTGCAGAGGCGGTCAAGACGGGATATCCGGCCCGCAAAATCGGCAAGATGGGCCGATGTGCCGTCGCCCTGCACGACTCGTCGGTCCGCTGAGCAGAACTATCGGTCCGTGCGAATCTCTGAGAGGCCGAATTGCCGGCGATAGCTGTCGCGAAGGCGGTCGCGTCCCGTTTCCTCCACGAGCTTTCCCCACGATTTCTGCACCGCCGCGAGAGTCTCGGCCGGGGTCGTCTTGCGGTTGAGCGATTCGTTGAGCCCCTCGGCAAGCAGCGTCCGGAACGCGCGACTCCGGACGATGGGAAATTCCGGCGTCAAACGGGCGTCCTGCAGCGCTTCCGCGGTGGCCTGCAGGAACTCCGCTCCTTCGCCGTCCGTCAGTTCGGCCCCAAACCAGGCACGTCCTTCTTCCGTCTGCGACATGCGGCAGAGAGTTCGCTCGTCCCCGCTGAAGGCGGCTGCGAACACGGCGGGATCGGACAAGGTGACGATCAGGTTCCATGCGGCCTGGGCATTCAGATCGCTGCTCTTTGTAGAGACGCCAGCCGCCAGTCCGGCGAACGCCGTCAGGCTGGGACGGTTGATGCCGTTGGGGGCCGGATCCCATCGTTTTGACGCACGGTTGAAAACCTCTCGCGAACCGGGCAGGCGCACAATGCCGAGCGAAATGCCGTTCGCCCGTGCGATTGCGGACTGGGCGCTGGCCGCAGGCGTCGAGGGCTCGCCGGCCGGCGTCTCATACGCCACGGCGAGTGCCACTTTGCCTTCGAGAATCAGTCGGCGGCAGTCCGCGGGGGATGCCTTGAGAGAGTCCTCGTGGAGCTTCGGCAGAGCTTTCATCGCGGCGTCCAGGCCGCGGGTCCAGCCTTCCGATTGAATCAACGGATCCCCCGTCTGGATATCGAACAGCAGGGAGAAGTTCTCCGGATGACGGGCGTAGGCGACCGACCTGGCGAGAAACATCGTTGCCCGGAAGCCCTCGCCCCAGGGTTCCGCGGCCGAAAGACCGGGCGCCCAACGGTCGAGCGTATCGAGCAGCCTCTGGTAATCGTCCCAGGTTTCGGGGGGGAACTGTCCCGCCTTCGCGAGCAGATCCTTGCGGTAGTAAAGCACGGGAACGGGGCAGGCAATCGGTACGGCGACCGGGATTCGATCTTTCTGCAGGACATTCGAGACGAGTCCTCTCGGGAAGTCGTTCCACTGAAGGCCGGACTCTTCCTGCTGGAGCGCCATCGGGACAGGAGCGAGGCGTCCCGCGGCATTCAGATCGGGGAGCGCCGTGATGGGAAAGATCATGAGATCCGGCTCGACCGCCGGCGCCGATCGCACTTTGTCTGCGGGTTTCTCATCGCCCGTGACCAGCAACTCCTTGATCTCCGCTTCGGCCCCTGTCCGCGCGGACCATTCGATGAGAAGGCTCTGCCAGCGGTCCGCCATGTTCGAACCGGGCGGGACGGCGATCACCAGCCGCGCGCCGGCGAAAGGCTTGTCGCCCCTCGTGGACTGGTCCTTCCTGTCGTTCGAACCGCAACCCGGGCCGGCGAGCGTCGCCACGATCAGCAGCGTCAACAGCCTGTGACGAAGAGAAACCCTGTCCATCGCTCGTTCCAACGCTCTCGAAAATGGCGTACCGTGGTGCATCCAGAATTGCCGAGGCCGGCCGACCGGAGGTACGCCGGATTATGTCCGACCGTTGATCAAGTTTCTGCTAACTCGCCGAAATGTCGATGGAAGGCCGGTTGCCGACCGGATCGAAGCGGGTCGGTTCGACGCGGCCGGTCTCGTCCCGCTATACTCGCGCGGAACTTTCCCAAGGATTCCGTCTTCCGTTGTGAGGATCGTCATGCGGTGCGCCTCGATCGTGTTTTTCGGACTGGTGTTTCTGGGCCTGGCCAACGTCCGCTCCGAAGACACTTCCGCGTCCTCTGGCAAGCAGTCTCCCATGCTCTTCGAATTGCGGACTTACACGGCCGAACCGGGCAAGCTGAACGATCTGCACGCCCGCTTTCGCGATCACACGATCCGGCTCTTCGAGAAGCACGGTATGGTGAACCTCGTTTACGGCGTTCCGGCCGATACGCCCGACACCTTGGTCTACCTGCTCGCCCACAAGGACCGCGAGTCGGCCGAGAAGAGCTGGGCGGCCTTCCGGAACGATCCGGAGTGGCAGGCGGCTTATAAGAAGTCGCACGAGAACGGACCGCTGGTGAAGAAGGCCGAGGCGGTCTATTTCACGCCGACCGACTATTCCCCGGTGAAGGCGGCCACGAAAGCGAAGTCGAAGCCCGAGGGTGAGCCGCGGCTGTACGAGCTGCGGATCTACACCACGAATGAAGGGAAGCTCGCCAACCTTAACGCCCGCTTCCGCGATCACACCATCAAGCTCTTCGAAAAGCACGGCATGAAGAACGACGTCTATGGCGTCCCCACGGAAGAAAAGACGAAGGACAACACGCTCGTGTACTTCGTGATTCACAAGGACAAGGCGGCGGCCGACAAGTCGTGGGCCGACTTCCAGAACGACCCGGATTGGAAAGCGGCTCGCGACGCCTCGGAAAAGGACGGCAAGATTCTCGTCCCGGGGGGCGTCAAGCGCTGGTACCTGACGCCGACGGATTATTCGCCCGTGAAGTGAGCCGCGCGTCGACCTCGCGCGGTCGGGCCAGAAATCTCTCGTCGCGATGAAGTCCGTTTTCGCCAGGAAGGGCTCGCCCCACTCGAACACGAGAAGGCTTCACCATGTCGTCTCTGCGAATCGGCCTTGCTCAATGTCGGCAGACGGGGGATTTCGAGCAGAATTCCCGGACGATCTTCCGCTTCCTGGACGAGGCGGCCCGGGCGGGGGTGCAGGTCCTCTGCTTCCCCGAGACGCAGACGGTGGGCTATCGGGTCGACATTGCCACGCCGGAAACGGTGGTCGAGGAAGACCGGCTCGAGAGCCTGCATGCGGAGGTCGCCCGCCGCTGCGGGGACCTTGGCATGGCGTGCATTCTGGGGACGGAGACGCCGGTGGCCGGGGGGCGGCCCTACAACACCGCTCTGGTCATCGATGAGAACGGCAAGATCGTCTGTCGCCATCACAAGACGCGGCTGACGCCCCTGGACGCGGTCGCGTATTCGCCCGGCAGCACGTTCGAAACCTTCGAACTCTTCGGAGTGACGGTGGGCGTCGTGATCTGCTTCGAGGGATTCCGCTTTGCCGAGACGACGCGGGAATGCGTGCGGCAGGGGGCGCGCCTTGTCTTTCACCCTCAGAACAACACGACGCGGCCCAACGATTGGAAGATCCCCGTGCATCACTCGATGATCGTCACGCGCGCCGCCGAGAATACGATCTGGTTCGCGTCCTGCAACATCTGTCACGACCAGCACCAGAACTGCCGTTCGATGGTGGTCGCTCCGGATGGCCGCATCCATGCTCAAGCGGAACTGAAGCGGGAGGAAACCGTGGTCGCCGACATCGATGTGAGCCTCGCGACGCAGGCGATGTACCACTTCGACACGCTCGGCTGTGCTCCCATGCTGTTCGCCGAGACAGTGAAGCCGCACGAATTCGCGACGGCCGGCCCGACCGGGACGCGCGAGATTCCCGCTTGAGACAGCACTTCAGCCGGACACGATCGATGCGAAAACTTCTGTTCCTTGCCTCCCTGGGGATTGGCCTCTTGATCGGCGCGGCACTCCGCGCGGACGACGGAGAGCCCTCTCTCTCCTATCCGCCTTCTCTCAAGGGAGCCGTGCGTGGAACGGTGATCGTCACCTCACCGCAGTTCCTCGAGATCCCCGAGAAGGTGCGGACGCTGGCCGAGAAGCCGGGCGCCGCTCCGTTCGACGTCGCGCGGACGCCCCCCACGGTCCGCCTTGCCTTCCATGGAAACCTGGGACCGGACGCCGACAAGCGGCGGCTGTGGTCCTCCTGGGGAGACATCGCACTCGCGAGCGACGGACGCGTCTACTGTGCCATCGGCGATCATGGGAACGACGTCGGCGGCGACGCGAGATGCTTCGTGTACCGCTGGGATCCGAAGTCCCAGACGCTCGAGCAGGTGGTCGACATGAACCAGGTTGTCCCGCCGAAGACGGGGCAGCCCGCCTGGTCCAAGGTCCACGCCAAGGTCGATGAGGGGACCGATGGAAAGATCTATTTCTGCTGCACGCTGAATGACGGCAACCGGGCGAAACTTCCTTCCTATGGATGGAACGAGTCACTCCCGGGTGGCCAGATCTATCAGTTAGATCCCGCAACGGGCAAGACCGTCGCTTTCGCCAACCTTCCCGCCCGCCGTTGCACGGCGACTTCACTTCTTGACCGCGAACGAAACATCTGGTGGTGCAATCTCGAAGCCGGAGAAGGGAACGCTCTGTGGGGATTCGACCTCACGTCGAAAAAGCCCGTGTATCAGGGAGCAGACGGGTCGGTCGGGTTTAACCGGACGTTCGGACTGCTTCGCGATGGAACGATCCTGTTCAACGGCGAGGCATCCCTCCAGCGACTCGATCCCAATACGAAGGAAGCCAGAAAGCTGAAGGCGACGTTCCCCGATTCGCCTGGCATGCGGACGGTTTCACGCCAGACCTCGGACGGCGCAGTCTACGGCGTGACCTACAAGACGAATGAGGTGTTCCGCTATGACGTCGCGAAGGATGAAGTTCAGATGCTGGGACCTTCCTGGCTGTCGGGCGCCTACACGACGCTCATGCTGGTCTCGCCGGACGAACGCTTCCTGTACTACCTTCCCGGAGCGCATGGCGGAGCCTTCAAGGACGGAACGCCGGTGATTCAGTATGACCTGTCCCACCATCGGCGGAAGGTGCTGGCGTTTCTCGTTCCCGTATTCGAAAAGGAGCACGACTACGCCCCGGCGGGAACGTACGGCGCAAAGCTCAGTGCGGATGGTTCGCGACTCTATGTGAACTTCAACGGCCACCCGACGAAGAATCGGCCGAAGCATCTGCGGGCCGATGGATTCGGCCTCTGTTCGTTCGCCGAGATCGAGATTCCGGCGTCCGAGCGATAAAGGACATGCCCCGGGAGTGCGGCGTTGTCTTTTCGTGAGTGATGATTAATTGGTCCGAGAGGTCATCCGGGCCTTCGCAAAGCCTCAGTCCCGGCCACCCGATTGTTTTCACTTTGAGCTTTCAGGAGCTTTTTCGTTGCGGATTCTTCTGACGAATGACGACGGGATTCACGCCCCGGGGTTGCGGGCGCTGCGCGAGGCCCTGGCGACGCTGGGCGAAGTTCAAGTGGTGGCCCCGGCTGCCGAACAGAGTGGAGTCGCGCTCTCCATCACGTACCTGCACCCGCTGACGGCTCGCGAGGAGTTGAAGGACGGAGGCCACTACGGCTGGGCGGTGGCCGGAAGCCCCGCCGACTGTGTGAAGCTCGGAGTCCTCAAGTTCTGCAAGGGGCGGCCGGACCTGATCGTCAGCGGGATCAACTCGGGGGCGAATGTCGGCATCAATGTGCTGTATTCCGGCACGGTCGCGGGAGCGATCGAAGGGGCGTTCTTCGGGATTCCGTCGTTCGCGGTGTCACATGCGATGGACAACCCGCCCGATTACGCGCGGGCGGCCCGCATCGCGTGCGGGCTCATTCCGGAATTGATGAAGCAGCCCCATATTCCAGGGACGCTCTGGAATATCAACGTGCCGCGAAACCAGCCCGGATGGCCGCTGGGTGTGCGGCTCGCATCGATGGGGGTGAAACGATACGCCGAGTTGATCGAGGAGCGCGTCGACCCGCGCGGGCGGCCCTATTTCTGGAGTGGAATCGACGCCCGCGAAGACCGCAACATGGACACCGGGACCGACCTCCGCGAACTGGGGGACGGTTATGTCACCGTCACTCCGCTTCGATTCGACCTGACGCACCACGATCGACTGGGGACGCTGCGTGCGAATGGGCTGACCCTCGAACTGCCGCAATAGCGGACGGTCGTCTATCGCTCAGGGGAAGAACGCGAGCGCAAAAATGAGGGGCGGACGCTCCGTTCGATGCCGTCGTCCAACGCAACGAACTTTCGCGTGCGAAAGTCGACCAGGATCGTACGTCCGACGCCCTCATGTCGAACGGAGCGCCGAAATCCCCTTCCGCAGCGCGTTCCGCATCGTGTCGAGCGGGGCGGGGCGGTTGGTGAAAAACTGGAACTGTGCCGCGGCCTGACGGATGAACATCTCGATTCCCGAGACCGTCCGGCAGCCGCGCTCGCGGGCTTCCTTCAGCAACAGCGTGTTTTCCGGGTTGTAGACCGAATCGAACACCAGCATCCCTTCGCGCATCCAGTTCGCGGCGAACGGGGTGTCGTTGACGTTGGGACTCATCCCGACCGGGGTGCAGTTCACCAGGATGTCGGCGAAGACGGTGCCGCGGTTTTCCCAGGCAATCTGCTGGCAGCCGAGTTCCTCGGCCAGGGCGGAGGCGCGGGCATGCGTGCGGCTGGCGATGGTCACGCCGCAACCGGCCCGTCAAAGGCCCAGTGCTGCGGCCCGCGCGGCTCCGCCGGCCCCCAGCAGCAGCACTTTCTTCCCTTCCAGCCGGTGCTCCTCGCCGTCAATCGTCATTCCCAGTCGAATGCTTTCCATCACGGCTTCGTAGTCCGTATTCGCTGCGCGCCAGACGTTTCCTGCCCGGTACATGGTGTTCGCCGCTCCGATCTGATCGACCGGATCATCGTGCAGGGGAACCTTGGCGAGCACCGCCTCTTTGTGCGGGATGGTGATGCTGTAACCTTGAATCTGCAGCGGGGCGAGCTGGTCGATCGTCTCGGAGAAACGGTCCTTGAAAATCCGCAGCGGGATGTAGACCGCATTCAGCCCTTCCTGCTGGAAGGAGGCGTTGTGGATCTTCGGACTGTGGCTGTGAGCGATCGGATCGCCGACGACGGCGAACACCTGCGTCTCGCGGTTGATCGAGTCGTAGCGGTAGACTCGCTTCATGTCGTCGAACGACAGCTGGCCGGGGGCCAGCTCGCGCTCGGAACTGAATGTCGCATAAGTGAAGGGGGAACCGTACCGTCCGCAGAGGATGCGGCTTGGCACCCCGAGTTCGCCCATGCAGAATCCGACGGTGGGAACCGTCGCCTTCGAGACCAGCTTCAGCATCCGCACGACGTCGGCGGACGAATTCGCCATCGTGACGATCTTCACGACGTCGGCGTTCAGCCGGGCGAGGCGGCCGTGAATCTCTTCGAGATTGTCGGGCGTCTTCTCGAAATCGTGATGGCTGACGATCCGTTTCGTCTTGCCCCAGCGAGGAATTTTGGCCGCGACGTCCTCTTCCAGGTCGACGTACTCGACGTCGGCCACGATCGCCGCCCGCAGCAACGCCTGACGCTGCTCCTCGGTGCCGCGCCATCGCCCCTGGTCGGCCGGGCGGCGGCACGTGACGACCACCGGCGTCGGACGGCCATTCAGCAATCGGCTGAGCTCCGGGGGACGTCCCAGATAATCGAGCCGCAGCTCGACCAGCTCGGCCCCTTTTTCGGCAAGGGCCTTGTGCTCGAGCTGGGTCATCGTATGGCGGGTGCGGCCGATGCTGACGCAGATCATTTCAGTGGAGAGAAACAGTGCAATGGGCCGAAGGCGACGCTTCGCACGGACCTGGGGCCGACCGCGCGAACTGCCGATTCTACCAAGTTGCGGCCGTGTTGCCCCATCGTACGGCGGCGTGAGTTTGCGCCCCTCGTCGCCGGATTTCCCACGGCACGTTCGCAACTGGCTTTGAACGCCACACCGGAAATGGTCGATCTCCAGATGCCTGTGCCGGGGGAACCCCGAAATGCCGTCGCTGAATTCTTCCGGAGTCTCTGGTGGAGTTCCCTTTGCCTGACCGATCCGCTCCGTCACCTCGGGCTTCCGGCGACGAGGACGTCCGCGTCCGGAATCGTCATCAGCAGGCGGTCGAGGACAGACTGGCCGAGCATTCGCCGATACCACGGCCGCCGCGAACGGCCCAGCACGATGTGCGTGATGCCGTATTCCCGCACGAACGCTGAAATAGTGCTCACCACGTCGCTTCCCTTGAAGGTCATCGGCACGCCGCCGAGCTGCTGCACGAGGGCCAGAGTGTTGCTGATCTGCCTCTGGGCGGCCGCCTCGATCCGCGTGAGCTCCTCGCGCGGGGTCTGGATGTAGACCGCGTACCACGGGGCGCTGAGCCGGTCGGCCAGGCGGCCTCCTTTGCGCAAGAGGTGCTCGGCGTTCGGTCCGCGCGAACTCAGACAGACCATCACCCGGGCCGAGCCGCCCGGCAGACCGCCGCTCTTCGATTGGCAGCGCTGGCGGTCAAGGCGATGCGCGACCTCTTCCAGCGCGAGCTCGCGCAACTGGGTCAGGTTGACCTGAGTGAAGAAGTTGTCGAGCGCCCGATCAATCCGCTCGGCGGGATAGATCTTGCCGGCGAGAAGCCGTTCGCGGAGGTCCTCCGCCGAAAGGTCGACGTTGATGAGCTGGTCGGCCAACGCCAGGACATAGTCAGGAACGCGCTCCTTCACCTTCACTCCCGTGGCCCGCTCGACCATGTCGTACAGGCTTTCGAGATGCTGGATATTGAGCGTGCTGATGACATTGATCCCGCTGTTCAGCAACTCCTCGACGTCCTGATAGCGCTTCGCGTTCCGGCTGCCGGGAGCATTCGTGTGGGCCAGCTCGTCCACCAGAACGACCTTGGGCCCGCACGCGAGGATGGCGTCGAGATCCATCTCTTCCAGCACGACTCCGTGATACTCGATCCTTCGCCGTGGAATCTGTTCGAGGCCTTCGACCTGAGCGACGGTCTCGGCGCGGCCGTGCGTTTCGACAATGCCGATGGCGACGTCGACACCGCGGCGTTTGAGACGCTGCCCCTCCTGAAGCATCTCATAGGTCTTGCCGACGCCGGCAGCGAACCCGAGATAGATCTTCAACCGGCCCCGCTGCTGCTGGCGGATGAGATTGAGAAACTGTTCGGGACTGGCGGGATGGTCGGATGACATTATCGAAAGGAAGGTGTGGAATCGAGGAACGAGGCAGTTCGTCTGCTGCGGATCATCCCGACGGGTCTCTCCTATCGCGCGGCCGAGGGCAACCGAATGCGGAACGTCGTGCCGACCCCAACCTGGCTATCGCAGGTGACGCTCCCTCCGTGGGCCGTGACGATTTCCTGCACGATGGCGAGCCCCAGGCCGGTTCCGGCGCGTTTCTGTCCGGGGACGCGGAAGAACTTCTCAAAGACGTGCGGCAGATGCTCGGGAGCAATTCCGCAACCCGTGTCCGCCACCGACAGAATCACCTCGTTCCCTTCGGCCGCCGCGGAGAGCGTGATTTTTCCGCCCGGATCGGTGTAGATCAGTGCGTTGTCGAGCAGGTTGCGGAGCGCATGTCCCATGCGGCTCGCGTCGGCGAGGACAGGAGGCAGGTTGTCCGGCGTCTCGATCGTCAATTCGACATTGTTGTCCCGGGCGCGGACGCTGACGGCGTCGGCCGCCGCCTGCAGGAGGTTTCTGGCCGGTTCAACGTGAACGTCGAGCTGCCGGCTCCCGGGCTCCATCCGGGCCAGGTCGAGAAGATTGTTGACGACGGCCAGGAGCCGCTCGCAGTTGTCCCGCGCGTCGACCAGTAACTCCGTCTGCTTCGGAGTGAGGGCCCCGACCGACTCCTGCAGCAGGACGTGGACGGCCAGGCGGATGCTGGTGAGGGGCGTCTTCAGCTCGTGGCTCGCCGTCGCCACGAGGTTGCTCTTCACCTGGTCGAGCAATCGGAGTCGCGTCACATCCTGGAGCAGCACGGCCGCACCCAGCGTGTGATCGTGCGGGTCGCGGATCGTCATGATCCGCGGCAGGACAGCCCGTTCCCGTCCGTTCGAACCGAACAGCAGGACCTGCTCGAACCCCTCCGGGAGAAAGTTCCGCCGCCCGCGAAGCGCTTCTTCAAGCGGCTGGCGAAGCGGTTCGGGGGGCTGCCACAGGCCGGTTCCCGCCTGATCGCTCTGCTTCGGCACGACCCCCAACAGTCGCCGCGACGCCGGGTTTGCCATTTCGACCTCTCCGTCGGTGTCAATGACGAGGACCGGGTCCGGGAACGAATCGATGGTCGCCTGACTCGTCCGCTGGGCCCGCAACAGCTGCGCCGAGTGCGACTGCCGATAATCGCGCAGCCTGTGGGCCATGGTGTTGAAAGCGTGCGCCAGCTGACCGATTTCGTCGCCGGAATCGATGGGGATCACCTGGTCGAACTGGCCGGCGCTGATTTCCAGCGCGGAATGCGTCACCGCACGGATTGGATCGAGGATGCTGCGGATCATCCCCCAGGCCAGGAGCACGGCGAGGAGGGCGGTGATGGCCAGCGCCGTTCCGAAGAAGGTCAACGAGGTGACGGCCGTGCTCCGGGCGGCCTCGCTGGCGTTCTCCATGCTCTGTTGATTGATGAGCAGGATCTCGCCCGAGACCTTCTTGATCTCGCGAAACCGGTCCAGCAGACCACCGGGGGCATGGTACGCGTTGGCACGTCCGGCATCCCCCGCAGGAAGCTCGAAGAACGCATCGCCGTCGCGCTGGTAGCTTTCGGACAATGCGGTGAGGCGCTCGGCCCGCTCCCGTTCACCGGGAAGCGTGACGTTCTCCTGTTCGCGCGCCAGGTTTTCGCGGTAGGCCTTCGAGTTCGCGGCGTATTGCTGGCGGGCTGCGTCCTCGCGGCCGGAGAGGGCGAAAGTGAACGACGAGTCGACCCGTTCGAGCGCTTCGTTCAACCGCGTCATGTACGTGACGCTGCGATAGTTCTCGCGGAGAATCGCATCGATCCGGTTGCCGACCCGATAAAGCAGGGCAACGCCCGTGCCCCCCAGTCCCGCGAGAATCAGGAACAGTGGAGCCATTGTCAGTGAGAGCCGCCAACGCAGGCTGAGTCGCATGAGAGTCCCAACCGGGGTGCGCCGAGGATGTCGGGGTCGAAGTGCAGAAGAGTCCGTTTGGATCGCTACCGATTCTACGTGTTGAGACAGATCGCTCGCTCCTGCCCCTTCACACGCTTCAACCTCTTTGCGCTCTTCTCACCCATTCAGAATCCGTATCGCTTCCGCTTGCGATAGAGCGTGCTCGGATCAATACCAAGAATCTGCGTCGCTTCTTCCAGCGTCGAGGTCCGCGCCAGGACGCGGCGGATGTGCTCGCACTCCAGTTGTTCAAGGGTGACGGCTCCTCCCAGTTCGAGGGCATTGTGCGGAAGGGCCGCGCCGATCTGTGCCGGCAGTTCCGAGAGACCCACCACCGGACCCGCAGCCAGGATGACGGCTCGCTCAATCGCGTTGCGAAGCTCTCTCAGGTTGCCAGGCCAGGGATATCGGAGCATCGCAGTCCACGCTTCGTCCGTGAAACCCGTGACTGGTTTGCCCCCCTGTCTCGCGAAAAACTGCAGCAGGTGCTCGGCCAGAGGGCGCACATCCTTCCTCCGCTCGCGCAACGGCGGGAGGAAGACCTCGATCACATTGAGGCGATACAACAGATCCTCCCGGAAAGCGCCGGTGGCGACGGCCGACTGCAGGTCACGGTTCGTGGCGGCGAGGATGCGGATGTCGCAAGCCCGCGTCCGCGTTTCCCCGACGCGCTCGTACCGCCGCTCCTGAAGGAGTCGCAGGAGCTTCGGTTGAAGCGCCAGGGGAAGGTCGCCGATTTCGTCGAGAAAGAGCGTTCCCCCTTCCGCTGCGGCGACCTTGCCGAAAGTGTCCTTGACGGCCCCGGTGAACGCTCCGCGCACGTGGCCGAACAACTCGCTCTCCAGCAGTTCGTGAGAGAGGCTGGGGCAGTTCACCGTGATGAGCGGGCCGCTGGCCCGGGCGCTCCGAGCATGAATCGCGCGCGCCAGCACGCCTTTGCCCGTTCCGCTTTCCCCGCGCAATAAGATGGTCGCGTCCGTCGAAGCGGCTCGAAAGGCCATGTCGAGCGCCTGCCGCATCGAGGCGTCCTGCGTCTGCAGATCCGCCTCGGGCACCACCGACCGGACCTGCTCTTCGAGGGCTTCGACATGCGACTGCAACCGCCGCAGCCGCACCACGCGATCGAGCACAATCCGCAGCTCGTCGGGGGTGAAGGGCTTCGGAAGAAAGTCGAACGCCCCGCGCCGCATGGCTTCAACGGCGATGTCGATCGTGGCGTAAGCCGTGATGACGATGACCGCGAGCCCGGGAGCCAGGCGCAACAGCGCCGGAAGGAGATCGATGCCCTTCTCCCGTCCCAGGCGGAGGTCAAGGAAGGCGACGTCGTAAATGCCGGTTCCCAGCAATTCCTCCGCCTGAACGGAATCCGCCGCCTCGGTGACCCGATGATTCATCGCTTCCAGTGTGAGCCGGATGGTCTTTCGCAAGCTCGCATCGTCATCGATCAATAAGAGATTCATCGCACGCTCCTGGCGCGCCGTGCTGCCGGGTCACACGTGATAATTCCCACTTGAGATCCTTCAGACTTGATAGTGTGCAAGACTTCCAATGCATCCTGCGTGCCTGCGATCCACGATTCGCCGCGGCGAATGTAACTCAGCACATCGTCAGCGTTTCGTGACTCATGATGGAGCGGCCATCGCACCCGAA
>JADZEF010000419.1 GCA_020850695.1 Planctomycetaceae bacterium
GGACCTGATCGAAGAAGCGAAGAAGGCGAACGCCGATGTCGTGAAGTTCACATGGCCGACGCCGACGCTCGATGCGGCGTGGCCGCTGCTGGCCGCCGTCAGCAAGAAGCGCGACATCCCGGTGGTGGGCTTCGGCATCGGCCGCGGCGGTGTGACGTTTTCGCTGCTCGGCCAGAAACACGGCTCCCCCTGGATGTACGCCGCCCTCGAAAAAGGGATGGAGGCGTTTGAAGGGCAGTCGACGGTCTGGGACTTGGACGACATCTATGGTTGGCGCGAGATCGACACCCACACGCGGTTCGTCGGCGTTGTCGGCCTCGACACCTTCGGCATGGCGACCACAAAGCTCTTCACTGCCGGCTTCCGCAAGCTCGGCCTCAACATGCGTTGCCTGCCGCTGGCCCTCGGCGGGTTCGACCGGCTCGGACAGATGCTCGACATCCTCAAGATCAACGCACTGCTCGTGTCGCCCCGGTTCGCCCAGCACACGCTGCAGTTCGCGCAGCAGATGGAGGACTCGGCGAAGGAATGCCACTTCTGCGACATCCTCGTCAAGCAGCAGACCGGCTGGATGGCCTACAACACCGCGTGGAAAAGCGTCATCAAGGCCATCGAGGACAAGCTCGGCCGAAAGGAAGCGGAAGACCGCCCGCTCGATCGCCGCAACGTCCTTGTCATCGGCTCGGGCGGCATGGCGCCCGCCATTGCCTGGGGCATCCAGCGACGCAAGGGAGTCCTCAGCATCACGTCGCCCGACGACAAATCCGCCCAGCAGATCGCGACGAAGCTCAATTGCCGCCACGTCCCCTTCGCCAACCTCTACGATACGCTCGCCGACGTCGTCGTCATCGCCGACCCGGCGATCGTCCCCGGTCACAAGAAGACCGAACTCAATGCGGCCTACCTCCGCCCCAGCATGACGGTGGCTGATGTCAGCCACGTCCCCGAGGAAACCGAGTTCGTTCGCGAAGCCCGCATGCGCGGCTGCAAGCTGATCGAACCGGCCGCCGTCTACCGCGACCAGGCGGTCGGCCTGTTCAAGTCGCTCACGCAGCAGGAGCTCCCCGCCGAATTGCTCGAGACGGCCCTCGCCGAATGACCCGGTTTCGGTCATCATGGACCACGCCGCGTCATTCGCGAAGCCTTCTGACGAATTCGGGAGTGTTCCTTGAGTTTGAACTCCTGCCCCATCTCTGCTTCCCGGCCATCGGCAAGCTTCGTTCCCGGCCGCTCCGTCGTGGAACGTGCTTCATCGCTCACTCGCCGCAGTCTGCTCCAGGGGGCGAGTGCGGCGACGGGCCTCGCGGCACTGTCGACACTGTTGGGGGTCCGCGGCCAGGCTGCCAACGGGGCGGGGTCGTCGCCCAATTCGAAGGGGGCCATCACCCCGCATTTCGCTCCGAAGGCAAAGCGGGTGATCTCCCTTTTTCAGTCCGGCGGACCCTCGCACCTCGAACTGTTCGATCCCAAGCCCGAACTGGCGAGCCGGCACGGGTCCGAGCTTCCGGATTCCATCCGCCAGGGGCAGCGGCTGACGGGAATGACCTCCGGGCAGAAGAGCTTTCCCGTGATCGCGCCAAAGTTCAAGTTTGTGCGGTGCGGGGAGTCGGGGACGTCCCTCAGCGAACTCATCCCGCACACCGCCCGCGTCATCGACCAGATCTGCGTGATCCGCTCGATGCACACCGACGCCATCAACCACGACCCGGCCATCACGTTCATCCAGACCGGCTCGCAGCAGCCGGGACGGCCGTCGCTGGGGGCATGGCTCAGCCATGGCCTTGGTTCCGACGCCGAGGACCTGCCGGCTTTCGTCGTGATGATCTCGCACGGCAGCGGGGCCGACGCCAACCAGGGACTTCTGGAGCGCCTCTGGGGGGCGGGGTTCCTGCCGTCGAGCCACCAGGGAGTGAAGCTCCGCAGCGGTCGCGACCCGGTGCTGTACTTGTCCGACCCGCCGGGAATCGACCGCGGCTTGCGGAGGACGATGCTCGACAGCCTGGCGCGGCTCAATCAGCGCCGTCTCGACGCGACGGGCGATCCCGAGATCGCGACGCGCATCGCCCAGTACGAGATGGCGTTCCGCATGCAGTCATCGGTCCCCGAACTGACCGATCTCTCGCAGGAGCCCGAATCGACGTTCGACATGTATGGCCCCGACGCCCGGAAGCCGGGCACGTTCGCAGCGAACTGCGTGCTGGCCCGGCGGCTGGTCGAGCGCGGCGTGCGGTTCGTGCAGCTTTACCATCGCGGATGGGACCAGCACGGCGGGCTGCCGACGAATATCCCGAAGCAGGCCCGCGACGTCGACCAGCCCTCGGCAGCCCTTGTCGCCGATCTCAAGCAGCGCGGACTCTTGGACGATACGCTCGTGATGTGGGGAGGCGAGTTCGGCCGGACCGTGTATGGGCAGGGCGGGGTGAAGGAAGACTACGGCCGCGACCATCACGGCCGCTGCTTCAGCGTCTGGCTGGCCGGCGGCGGGATCAAGCCGGGGATCGTCCACGGCGAGACCGACGACTACGGCTACAACATCGTCCGCGATCCGGTCCCCATTCACGACCTCAACGCGACGATCCTCCACTGTCTGGGGATCGACCATGAGCGCCTGACTTACCGCTATCAGGGGCGCGATTTCCGCCTGACGGATGTCGAGGGGAAGGTGGTCGAGTCGATCCTCGCATGAGCCAATTCGGGAGGCCACTGTAACCACGAATGGGACGGAGCGACTCCGCACCCCGGCCCGGCCCCGAGCAGTCGGGGTGCGCCCCCTGCCCCCTTACACCTCACCTCCCTCTTCCAGTTTCACTGCCCGGCTCCCAAGCAGCGTTTCAAACCGCTCCGTCGCATCGCACTCGTACGGCTGATACATGTCATCCGTGTGACAGACGCGGAACGTGTTTCCATTCCGGCACAGACATGCCACATCGTGTTCCATGTCGATGTCGGAATGTCCTTGCACGAAGAAGTAGATTGCTTCGGAGCTCTTGAGCGGAGGGATCAGCACGGTGTGAAACTCGACCTGCAGGTCTTCGGGTTCCAACTCTTCGTACTCCTCGGGACCGAGATACTCCCTGGCGTACCTCCGCACGCTCTTCCGAATCGGTTTGCGAATCGCTTTGGGCAGCCCTGCGATCATTGCCAGCGCCGCGAGTTGTCGTTCGCCTGGCGGGTCGCTCTCTCCTTGAGTGTTGATGAGTACATCCAGCGAACCAAACGCCGGGCATTTCACGGTCGTCGTCCACGATCCGTCCGGAGCACTCCATTGTGGCTGCGACATTGATGGGCTCGTGCATGTGCTGTGATATGGTTTCCAGTCGATGATCATTCCAGAAAAATCAAGGAAATAGAAGGAAGACAGGTCGCCTTTGATGCAGCCATGGTGAGGGCGGAACCCGTGGGCGGTCCTCTCGACGACATCCCCCTGTTGTCCCTTGTCCTCTCCGTCGATTCCGAGGTCTCTATCAGCCGCTGCCGAATTTCCCCTCACCCGTCGAGTCGCCCTTGCCGCAAGCGTTCGCGGCCGATGAAATTGAAGGCGTTCCCCGTTGTTCGAGTGTCGAGCCTCGGCGTAAGTGAGTCGCGAGAGAGCCAGCCATGAGACGATCGTTGACCCTGTGCCTCGCCTTAGGCGTTCTCTCCGTGAGTGTTGCGAGGGGATCTCTCGGTCTTGCCTTCGACAAGAAGTCCGGCAACGCCCGGGAGCGGAAGGACGACGCCCGCGTCCGGCGTGAGAAGGAAGACGTCGAAAAGGCGAAGGACGCCGTCAACGACGCCCAGAAGTCGCTGACCAGGGTCCTGAAGGAAGCCGCGGCCGCCGAAGCGCGGGAGAAGGTGGTGCTGCACGCGTTGCACGCCGCGCGCGAGCGAGTCGAGGAGCGGCTCGGGAAGAAGGTCGGGCTCGATGTCGAGTCGACCCGTTTCAAGGAGGCACAGTCGGAATACGAAAAAGCGAAGGGACCGATCGTCGAGCGGCTCAAAGCGTCCCAGGAATATCAGTCCGCGGTGAAGTCGGCCGAGACCGCCATGAATCAGCTGCGCGAGCTTCGCGGCGACGACTCATTGACCGACGATCAGCGGAAGGCGAAATCAACCGAGTTGACCAGGCTGTCGCTGGGTCCCTCGCGGCTCGAGCAATCGGCCGTCGCGGCGGACGAGACGGCCAATCGTGCTCAAACCCGCCTCGACGAGATCCAGAAGCGGGTCGCCGCGCTGCGGGAAAAGATCCGCAAGGAAGTGGACGCCGAACCCGACGTTCGGAAGGCACTGTCAGACGTCGAATCCGCTCGCAAAGACTCCAATAAGGCGGACAGCGAGGTTGTAAAGGCCCGCAATCATCTCCAGTCGGCCCGGACGAAACTGGCCCAGCAACAACAGGACTTGCGGAAGGCTCAGATCAAGGACAAACAGAACGACGGCAAAAAGAAAGGGAAAGGATGACCGGTCATCATCGTTCGGCCACACCCGGGATCTGATCAAGCGTTATGGGCCGGTCCGGCTTGACCGCTGCCATCCATCCACTCCTCGGAATCGCTCCATTTCTCCGTGGCGGTTCTGACGGGTGCCGTGTACACTTTGAATGTTGTTGATCCGTCCTGCCGAAGAGATTGCTGCGGTCCGCTGACACCCGCCGGCCCTGCTCGACCCCAACGGGCCAGGGGCCAACCCACCCGCCTCTTTCAAGCCAGTCGCTCCATGAACACGCACCGTTGTTCTGGTCCGGTTTCGCGCCGCAGATTCCTCGAGGTCGGCTCGCTCGCCGCCAGCGGCGTCTCGCTGTCCAGCATGCTTCGGCACCGCGCCCAGGCGGCCGAATCGCACGGCTCGTCGTTCGCTCCGGACGCCGACACCTCGGTCATCTTCATCTGGCTTCCCGGGGGCGCCCCGCACACCGAAACCTACGACATGAAGCCGGACGCCCCGATCGAATACCGGGGCGAGTTCAACCCGATTCATACAAACGTCCCCGGCCTCGACGTCTGCGAGCACCTGCCGCTGCACGCGAAGATGGCCGACAAGTACAACATCGTGCGGTCCGTGGCCCACAATTTCGCCGACCACGGCGGCGGCCACAAGCGGTTCCTCACCGGCCGCATCCCCGCCTCGCCGGTCGACACGGTCAACGACAACCCAATGGTCGGGTCGATCGTCGCCAAGTGCCGCGAGAAGAAGAGCGTCGGCATCCCGAACTACATCTCGGGGACCGATCCGGGACGCGACGGCATCGACGTCTTCGCCTTTGGCCCGGCCTACCTTGGCCCGACGTATGTTCCGTTCTCGGTCGCCGGAGATCCGAGCAGCGACAAGTTCGAAGTGCGGAACCTCGGCATCGATAAGGCGATGTCCGACCGTCTCGACGACCGCACCCGCCTGCTGACCGGCCTCGACCACCTGCAGCGGCAGGTCGACCGGAGCGGGGCGATGGATGCGATGGACTCGTTCAACCGCCGCGCCTTCGAGATCCTCACCAGCACCAAGTGCCGCGAAGCCTTCGACCTCAAGAAGGAGCCGCAGGAGCTTCGCGACCGCTACGGGATGCACGCCTGGGGCCAGCGGTGCCTGCTGGCCCGCCGCCTCGTCGAGGCGGGCTGCAGCTTCGTGACGATGGTGCTGGAAAACCCGTACCAGTCGGGCGTCCCCTTCCTGAAGCAGGGGGTCTACAACTGGGACTCGCACTCGGTCAACTGCCACATGTACGACGATCTGAGGGCTCGCCTTCCGATCTATGACAAGTGCATCACGGCCCTCATCGAAGACCTCTACAACCGGGGCCTCGACAAGAAGGTCATGCTGGTCGTCACGGGCGAGTTCGGCCGCACGCCGCGGGTCAACCCGGCGATCGGCACGCAGACCGGCGTGATGCAGCCCGGCCGCGACCACTGGCCGCAGGCCATGTCCTTCCTGGTGAGCGGCGGCGGAATGCAGACGGGGCAGGTGATTGGCTCGACGAATGCAAAGGCCGAGCACCCGCAGGACCGCCCGATGACGCCGAACAACTTGTGGGCTTCGGTCTACCGCCACCTGGGAATCGACTACACGATGGCCTTCCCGGACCGCCGCGGCCGCCCGATGCCGATCCTGCCGTTCGGCGAACCGATCGACGAGTTGCTGCGGGTGTCGTGAAGCGTGGTATAGGCTTTCACGGCACGTCCCGGGTCAGGTGCGGCAAGTACGGATATGTTCGTTTCGGTGCGCCGAAGGCGTGACATTCCACTGCCTGGTGTCGCGAGGCTTCGCGAGCGAACTCTCGGTTGGCGAGGGAAGCCTCTAATCGCCCCGATCGCGCACGACAATCGGCGATCGAGAAGGCTTCAACTTTGCGAGGGCGGCTTTCACCTGTCAGTTCACGACGACCGCCCCGCTATTCCCATCGATCTCAATCGTCGTTCCGTCCGCGATGAGTTGTGTCGCATTCTCGAGCACGACCGCCGGAATGCCGAAGTCCCGCGCGACGATCGCCCCGTGTGACAGGATCCCGCCGCGTTCGACGACCAGGCCGCGGCAATGCAGAAACAGCGGCGTCCAGCCAGGATCGGTGCTGGGGCAGACAAGCATGTACCCCGTCCCGAGGTTCCCTGCCTCGCCGGGGCGATGCACGATGCGGGCGACGCCGCGCGCCGTCCCCGCCGCAATCGGACGGGCCTCGTAGTGGCCATCCCCAGCCGCCTTCCGCACCGGCGGCCGCCCGAGTTCGTCGAGTCGACGCGAGTCAATGAGATCCGCAACGGCCAGTTTGCGGGCCGCCTCCCACTCGGCTTTGCGGCGTGCGGCCACTCCCCGCAATTCGTCGGCCCGTGTTGCAAGGTCTCGCAGTTCCGAACGCCTCAGGAAGAAGAGGTCGCGTCCAAAGCCGGTCTGCTCACCGAGTCGCACCAGAACCTGGCGGATCGTCTCGTAACCGCGCATCAGATGGAACTTGCCCGTCTCGCGGAACGGAAGCAGCGTCTGTGCTTCAAACACGAGCCGCTCGATCCGTTCGCGAAGCGACGAGGCGCCATGCTCCGCAAGCAGTCCGGGAAGTTGCGTCTCGGCTTCGTGTCGTCGCCGCGCCTGCTCGGCATGCCGCACGGCGGGAGAAACCGCGTGGCTCCCCTGCAGCCCCGCAACCATTCGTTCCAGGAAGGACCGATCCTCGCGCCACCGCGGCTGAGCGAGTTCCATCTCTTCGGCCGCCCGGTGGCCGAAGACACGCACGAATTCCTCCAGCGCGTCAACGGGGTGGCTGGGGTCGAGGCTTTTCGAGCCCCCAGCAGATTCACCCCCGACCATCGCTGGGGGCTCACTTCGTTCGACCCCAGCCACCCGCCTGGCCGCCTGAAACAGACGCTCGTTCTGCTCCACCGTGACATCGCCATCGAGACCCGCGGTCAACGCCCCGCACAATTCGTTGCAGCGCTCGCTCCCGAAGATCTGAACCAGCCATTGCCGCAGCTCGTCCAGCGCGACCCCTGCGAAGAAACCCGGAATCAGCGACTCGGCGGCGAAGTCTCCCAGGACGAAATCGACGCCACGATCCAGTTCATCGCACAACGCGCCGACGCCTGACGACGTGTCGAACGAATGGCTGGGACCACGCAGCAGAGGGCTCCCCCCGACTCCTCCGTGCTGGCCGGAAAGGAACCGTTCCAACGGCGCCTGGCACTTCATCCGGAACCGCTCGAGCAGAGGATGCGGACGGTTGCGATCCTTCGCCCGCATCCGCCGCATGAGGCGGCTGGAACGCCACATCGCCCACATCAACCCTGGCAGCTTCAGGAACAGCAGCGGGTCGGCCCGCTCGAAGTTGAGCTTGGACGGCGGCTGCTCCAGGGTCTGCCGGTCGGCGAGGATCTCCTGCGGGTCGTACTCGTACGGAAGGTCCCCCCAGAACAATCCTGCCGCCCGCTCCGGGTCGACGTAGATGCGGCCGGCGATCAGCTCCAGGAAGCCGCGCTCGCAGACGTCGCGCCGCGGGCGAAACCCGAGTTGGCGGTAGAGCTGTCCGAAGCCGCCGTCGCCGCTCATGAACCAGCGGACGATGTCCCAGGTCAGCGGCGTCGGGTGCGGAAGCGTCTCGCCGAGATTATGGACCACCCACACAATGTGCCGATCGCCGGCGAGCGATTTCAGCCGTGCGATCTCCGACTGCCGTAGCTGCTCGGTCGCCCGCAGTGCATCGAGCCCGCGGATCGCCCGCGTCTGCAGCAGCGCGACCTTTCCGTCCGCAATCCCCCATTCGATGTCGGACGGCACGCCGAAGTGCTGCTCGATCCGCCGCCCCAACTCGGCGATCTCACGAACCTGCGGTTCGTTCAGTGACAGTTCACTTGCGGTCGCAGGCCCCGCATGACCGTTGGTGCGGGGCGACGCATCAGCATCCCTTCGCTCGCCCGGAATCGTCCGCCGCACCGCCAGCGTCTCGCGGTCAACGACGAAGATATCCGGCGTCACCGCCCCCGAGACGACCGCCTCACCCAGCCCCCACGACGCTTCGAGAATCATCTCTCCCGCATCGGGAGACTGCGGGTTCATCGTGAAGAGAACCCCGGAGCGTTCCGAGGGAAACATGCTCTGCACATTGACCGCCGTCCCGGCCAGCCCCCGCACATCGTGCCGCTGGCGATAGGCCCGCGCCCGCTCGCTGTGCCACGACGCGAACACCGCATCGATGCACTGCCGCAACGCGTCCCACGGCTCGGTCGGAAAACGCCGGCCGGTGTGCTGCTCGTAGCGGGCGATCCACTGTCGCGCACAACTGCGCGCATCGTCCCCCGGCCCTTCTCCATCATCCAGCTTCAATCCCGCGACCGACGCGGCGAACATGCGGACGTGCTCGGCGAAGTCCTTCCAACGGGTCTCCCCAGGGTACGCCGATGTGTCGGAGTCGTCAGAGCCGGCCGTCAACCCGCAGTTGAGGATCGTATCCATCATGCCGGGCATCGAGACGCCGGCCCCCGACCGCACCGCGACCAGCAGAGGCTGCCGCCCCGTGCCGAACCGTCGTCCCGTCGCGGCTTCCAACCGTGCCAGTGCCCCCCGCACCTGCTCTTCGAGTCCCTCCGGCCAACGGCCATTGTTCGCTTCGGCCAGGGCACAGCACTCGGACGAAATCGTGAATCCCGGCGGAACGGGGAACCCCGCCAGACTCATCGCCGCCAGGCTCGCTCCCTTCCCCCCGAGCAGATCCTTCCGCTCCGGATCCCCTTCGCTCGATCCGTCTCCGAAGAAGTAGACATACTGCGGCGCTCCGCTCACGGCATCACCCCGCGGAGACAGACGATCCCTCTGCCTCGGACCGTCACCAGCGCTTGTCCGTCAAAAGAGACCGTCGGACGGTAGAAGGCGTCCCTGGACCATGGAGGAATCTCGGATTCCCCGGTCAGTTCGAAGAAAGTTCGCGTCTCGTCCTCACCCGGACGCCACCAGGCAAGTCTCGTCCCTTCGATGAGCAGCAGGTCGTCGCCCCGCCGGAGCGACGTCCATTGCAGCGATGCGGAAACCGAACCCGAACGCTTTCTCTCAAACAGAACATCGCCGCTTAAGGCGTTCAACAGGATGATCCGATCGCCATACGAGACCGCGCACCGACCCGATCCGCAATCTCCCAACTGAATCGGCAGCGTTGGAGTTTTCGCGGCTGACGTCTCCGGAGCGAATCGCCACAGCGCACTGCCATCGCGAATGTCCAGCCCGCTCAGGCTTCCATCGATCGCCAGCATGACGACCGTCGAGCCACACACCAGCGGACTTCGCGCCGATAGAGTAGAGAGTGAAGTCCTCCATAACCTGGCGCTGGTCGACGCGTCCAAAGCGTGCAATTGATTCCCCACGCAGACCAGGAGCACGTCACCCACGACGACCGGTCCGCCGGTGAGGTCATTCCCCGCCAGTTCCTTCACCGTCCACACAAGTTTTCCTTCCTGGAGCGAAATGCATGAGAGCCCCTGAGGTCCGTCCCAGAACCAGACTCGCTCCGCGTCGAGGCCGAAACGCGCGCGGCGTTCGTCAACATCGTCAACGGAGAGTGGCGGCTTCTTCAGCTCATAGTCGTTGCGAAGCGCCTTCGATCTTGAATCACCGCTGTCGCGCTGCCAGCGCACTTCGCCCGTGGCCGCGTCAAAGGCGGTCAGCGGCGATCGCCCGCGATTCCAGCCCGACTGTTGGACGACAATCGTGTCGTCGGCTGCCGCGATGGCGTCATGCATGACGTGTTTCACCCTCCAGACCAGCCGGGGGACGTCCTCGCGACCGCGGGGCAACTCGATCCGAACAAGATCTTGAACGCCGGTATCCTGATAAGTGACCGACTCGAAACAGTACAGGGAATCTCCGAGCACGATCGGCAGGCTGGTCGCACCGCGCGAGATTCCGGCATACCAGACATTGGTGATCTTCGCATCCTGCTCTGCCTGGCGATCCAGTTGCTCGTCGGGCAGGCGATGGGTCGTCCAAGCCACTTCTGCCTCGTCAGGAAGTGCCACATCGTCGACGGGGCCGCCGCGCTCTGCGACGGCAACAACAGGGGGCATCGGAGGCTCGTTCGTTCCCACGCATCGCAATCCCTGGTCTTCGGTCCCGATGAAGAGCCGGCCGTCGGCGATTGCGGGCGAACTGGTGAGCGTCCCTGTCTGCTGCACCGTCATGTCCCACACGGGTTGCAGCGTGTCGGTCTTCAGAGCGAACAGGCGGCCCGTTTTGGTGGCAAAGTAGACGTGCTGTCGGCCCAGGGCCGGCGAGGCGAGGATCGGGCTGCCGGCATTCCACTTTGCGAAAGGCGTTCCATCCGCACCCAACGAGTAGGCAAATCCATCGCGGCTGCCGAAGAAGAGACGCCCGGGACCGCTGCCGGACGGGGGTTGATAGGCGATCGAATCGAGGACGGTATCAGGGAGGTCGTGCCGCCATTCGATGTTGCCTGTGGCGGCGTCGAGACACCAGACCGCCCCCGCGGTCGCCAAAGCTTTCTCGTCGGCCGCAATCTCGTCGGCCGATTTGCCTTCGTCGCGCATCGACTCAACCCGCGCCGCCCGCAACTCGTCCGCCGAGAACATGAAGTTCCCGTTTCCCATGCCGATGAAAATCCTTCCGTGCCCCTCGCGCTCATCGTCCTGCACGAACGTCGGTGCGGCGAAGACGGGAAAGGGTGTCGTCACACACCACCGCTCGCTTCCGTCGGCGGCGTTCACGGCGACGACCGCATTGCCTTCTTCACCGAGCCCGAACCAGACCGTCTGCCCATCGGTGACGGGGGAGGACTCACAGTCGGCGTAGCGGTCGCCCGTCAGATGCCAGATGACGTTCGGCTTCCCTTCGGCATCCGGAGCGAGGTCGAAGCAGTAGAAACCATCCCCCGCACACGCGACGTACACCCGTCCTGCATGGATACAAGGCGTCGACTCGACGTGGCTCGCGGTGCGGTAATCCCAGATCTTGCGGCCCGAGAGGTCGAGGCAAGTCACGCGAGCGTCGGACGTCTGATGCAGGCCCTCTCCGACGACAATCCGTCCCTCTCCGACGGCCGGCGAAGAAAACGTTCCCCGCAGGTCGCCGTCGTCTCCTTCGTACCGCCACTGCTCGCGGCCGCTCGCCACATCGACGCAGACCACGGCTCCCTGACCCGTCGGTGTGAAGGGGCCGATGCCGGTCACCGTCGTGAAGTAGACGCGATCCCCTGCGACGGTCGGCGAGGAGAAGACCGTCTTGTGGTCGTTCCAGGCCCAGTGGCTTCCCGCCGCGGTCGGCTCGTCCCCGCCCGCATAACCCGTGCGGTGCGGGCCGCCGCGCGACGTCGGCCATTCCCCTGCTCTGGCCGACTCAGTGACGGGTGCCGCCCGCAACCCGAGGGCATTCCGCAACCCGCTCCAGAGCTTTCGTGGATAGCCTTGCCAGATCGCCAGCCCCAGCAGCAGCAGGCAGATGCTGAAAATTTTCTGATGCCACAGAAAGCCGACGATCTTCCGCATGCCCGAGGGCTTGAACAGCGCGAGGAGCGCTCCCCCGAAGGCCACCAGGACGGCCGGCAGAAGGGCCAGGAGCACTTGCAGCGGTCCCACCAGGACCGGCATGACGGCGAGCGGCGACTCCATGTTCCAGTGCATCTTCCGGCCTCAGGCAACCCGGCGCGAGCAACCCCTCGGAACCTCCCTCCGCCGGATCATATCGCACCTCACTGCCAATTGGCCGTTTTCCCCCGCGGTTACGCCCATCAAGAGCCACCCACCAAACGCCCCGCTCTCACGACGAGCGCCGCACGCCAGCCGCCCCCCGGACGCGAGTTCCCTTCCACATCGACCAGTGGCGTCGAGTCGTCCGGAACGAGCACCGCGATGTCCGCACAGGCTCCCGGCCGAAGAGTGCCAATCTCCCCTGCCATCCCCAGCACCTGGGCCGGTCGCGACGTCGCCGCCCTCAGCACATCCCGCTCGCACATCCCCGCGGCCCGCAGCTTCGCCATGGTGCGCGGGAGCGTGTGCGGGGGGACGAGACCAATGTGACGGGCGTATTTGTCGGTCGAGATAGTGTCGGGAGGAAAGCCGTCCGCAATGGCCGCCTCGGCCACGGCGAACGAGAACGAGCCCATCCCGTGACCGACGTCGAACAGCACGCCCCGCTCGCGGGCGTCGCGAACGGCCGGGTGCACGTGGCCGTCCTCCCCAACGATGCTGTGTTCCCCGCCCCGGAAGCAGTAGGTCATGACGTCACCAGCTTTCAGCAGTCGCATCTGCTCGTCGAGTGACCACCCCCGCGGCACATGAATGCCATACAGAAGGGGCTTCCGGGACTCGTCCCGCACCTGCATCGCTCGCTGCATCACCTCGCGAGGGTCGGTCCGCACACAGGCGATCTCACTGACGTTGACCGCAATTCCCCAGATCGAGTCGCCGCCATCGGCAATGGCTCGCAGACAAGCATCAACGTCCGCCCATTCGAGTTGCTCGAAGCAGCCGCCAGGCATCGATTCGCCCGGCCGCGACAGGTTGATCGCCAGCCGCACCCGCGTCGTCGAACCGCCAATGGTTGCGTCGCGATACGCGGGCCACGCGTCCGCCCCGGCATCCCCCTGCGACAGAACGGTCGTCACGCCGTCGGGGAGAAAGTGCTGGTCCGGATCGACGCCGTATTTCGATCCACCGCGCGCGGGGTGAGCGTGAAGATCGACGAGCCCGGGAAGGAGCAAACCGTCGTCGAAGCGAAGGGTGCGGTGCGCGGGTCCGTCGATGTCTGGCCCCAGCGCCGCTATTCGCCCGTCACGGACGGCCACCGATCCCGGTCCGTTGAAGTTCGAATCGGCGCAGAAGACGCGCGACGCATGAATGATGAAATCGAATAGGGGGGCAGTCATCGGCTCTCGGGGTTCCTGGTCGCGGGTTGGCATCAAGGAGACGGTAAGATGTTCGCAGATCCTGCGCCGCCGCTGAATCCTGCGCCTCGTTCGAAACTCCGCTGTCGAACGTACCGCAATGAGTGGCTCGATTGCAGTCGCCTCTGATCGGCCTATAATTCGAAAGAGTTCGCGGATCGGAGACTGAGGGCCCCCCGAGAGATGCTTGCGGGAACGCCTGTTCCGCCGCTCCGACGAGTTCCGGCAATCCGTTAAGGAGCCGACCTTGAGCTGGCTGTTGAAGGCATTGCAATCTTCCGTCGGGAAGAAATTCGTGATGGCGATCACTGGCCTGCTGTTATGCGGGTTTCTGGTCGCTCACCTCGCGGGAAACCTGCTGCTGTACGTCGGGGCGAAGCAGTACAACGACTACGCCCACGCCCTGCACGATAAAGCGGCGCTGCTGTTCGTCGCCGAGTTGGGCCTGCTGCTGCTGTTCGTGGCCCATGTGTATCTCGCGTTCACGACCTCGCGGTGGAACCAGAAGGCCCGCGAGACCGACTACGCGATGAGGCAGACGAAGATCCGCAACCGCCAGATGTCGCTGCGGGCCGAGAACTGGATGTTCACATCCGGGGCAATCGTCCTGGCCTTTGTGCTGCTGCACTTGAGCGACTTCCGCTTCGAGCTGCGGAACTCGTCGGTCCACACGCTCGATCCTTACGAGAAGGCGGTCGTCATTCTGAGCGACCCCATCACGCAGGTCGGATACACAGTCGGCTGCCTCATCCTCGGCATTCACCTGGCGCACGGCGTCGGCAGCGCCTTCCAGACTCTGGGAGCGAACCACCCTCGCTATCACCGCATGATTCATGGCTTCGGTGTCTTCTTCGCCGTGGTCATCGCACTCGGGTTCATCAGCTTCCCGATCTGGGGCTTCCTGAAGAACGCCGGCAAGGTTCCGGCGAAGCCCGCCGCAGTGCGTGTCGCTGAGCCGAAGTCATGACCATCCTGGCCTGACCAGCCGGCGTTCTCAAATACGATCGAATTTCCCGCTTCCGCGGAGCTTTTCATGTCGACGGCGTCCACGGCGACCGCCAGTTCCACGCTCAACTCGAAGGTCCCCAGCGGGCCGATTCAGCAGAAGTGGGACAAGCACAAGTTCGAGTTGAAGCTGGTCAACCCCGCGAACAAGCGGAAGTACAACATCATCGTCGTGGGGACGGGGCTGGCCGGTGCGTCGGCCGCGGCGTCGCTGGGCGAGCTTGGCTACAACGTCCAGTCGTTCTGCTTCCAGGACTCCCCGCGGCGGGCCCACAGCATTGCCGCCCAGGGGGGCATCAATGCGGCGAAGAACTACTGCAACGACGGCGACAGCGTCTGGCGTCTCTTCTACGACACCGTGAAGGGGGGCGACTTCCGCGCCCGCGAGGCCAACGTCTACCGCCTCGCCCAGATCAGCACCGCCATCATCGACCAGTGCGTGGCCCAGGGGGTTCCCTTCGCCCGCGAGTATGGCGGCCTCCTCGCCAACCGCTCCTTCGGCGGAACGCAGGTCTCGCGAACGTTCTACGCCCGCGGCCAGACGGGCCAGCAGCTGCTGCTCGGGGCCTATCAGGCGTTGATGCGTCAGGTCAATGCGGGGAAGGTGAAGCTCTACTCGCGGCGCGAGATGCTGGACGTCGTCGTGATCGACGGCCAGGCCCGCGGCATCATCACGCGAAACCTCGTCACCGGCCAGCTCGAAAGCTACGTCGCCGATGCGGTGCTGCTCTGCACCGGCGGCTACAGCAATGTCTACTACCTCTCGACCAACGCCAAGACCTGCAATGTCACCGCGGCGTGGCGGGCCTACAAGCGCGGGGCGTACTTCGCCAATCCGTGTTACACGCAGATCCATCCGACCTGCATCCCCGTCTCGGGCGACTACCAGTCGAAGCTCACGCTGATGAGCGAGAGTCTCCGCAACGACGGCCGCGTCTGGGTGCCGAAGAACAAGGGAGACGCCCGCTCGCCCGAATCGATCCCCGAGGACGATCGCGATTACTTCCTCGAGCGCCGCTATCCGGCGTTCGGCAACCTCGTCCCGCGCGACGTCGCCTCGCGGGCGGCGAAGGAACGCTGCGATGCCGGATATGGCGTCGGGAGCACCGGGTACTCGGTCTACCTCGATTTCCGCGACGCCATCGTGCGCGACTCGGAGAAGGTGGTCCGCGAGAAGTACGGCAACCTGTTCGACATGTATCAGCGGATCACCGACGAGAACCCCTACAAGGTGCCGATGCGGATCTACCCCGCGGTGCACTACACGATGGGCGGGTTGTGGGTCGACTATAACCTGCAGAGCACCGTCCCCGGCCTCTACGTGCTGGGCGAAGCCAACTTCAGCGACCACGGGGCCAACCGCCTCGGGGCCAGCGCCCTGATGCAGGGGCTGGCGGACGGCTACTTCGTCATTCCCTACACCATCGGCGACCACCTCGCGACGGCGAAGCTGCCGAAGATCGGCACCGACCATCCGGCCGTGAAGGAGGCGATGGTCGAGGCCCGCAACCGCATCGAGAAGATCCTCGCGGTCGACGGGAACAAAACCGTCGAAAGCATTCACCGCCAGCTCGGCAAGATCATGTGGGAATACTGCGGGATGGCCCGCAACGCGTCCGGCCTCAAGCAGGCCATCAGCGAGATCCGCACGCTGCGGGAAGACTTCTGGCGGAACGTCCGCGTCGTCGGATCAGGCGAAGGTTTCTTCCAGAACCTCGAGCACGCCGGCCGCTTGGCCGACTTCCTCGAGTTCGGCGAACTCCTCGCGATGGACGCGCTGCATCGCAACGAATCGTGCGGCGGACATTTCCGCGAGGAATACCAGACGCCGGACAACGACACGCTGCGCGACGATACGAACTTCTGCTACGCGGCCGCCTGGCAGTACACCGGCGCGGGGAACGACCCGGCGCTCCACAAGGAGCCGCTCGAGTTCCACGACGTGCACCTCGTCCAGCGCGATTACCGCAAGTAGTCGGAGGTTGGTCGTCGATCGACGGGTTCTCGGCCGCGCCGAGAGAGCCATCAGCGCAGTTCGCGGCCAGATGGGTTGAAAGACCTGCGGCTCCGGCGGCTGTCCCGTTCTTGTTCATGCGGACCGCGACGATCGGCCTGGGCTGCGGCGTCAGGCGCGCTCAGGGGCGAACGATCCGTCGAACGCGGCATCAGCTCGGCTGGCCTGCCCGAGTTGATGCCGCCTTTGAAGGACCGGCTCGGCAGGCGATCGCAGGTGACGGGGATCGCGTGGCCCTGAAAGCGCACCAACGCCAATCATTGCCGGCACGCCGACCGTCGATTTCCGGACGCCGAGTCACAGCTGGTCCACAAGCTCGACAAACCGCTCCACGCGTCCCGCAATGATGCCGAGGCTGCGGTTCCAGAAATCCGGCCCCGAGAGGTCGTACCCGAATGTCGACCGCACCGACTCTTCGGCCGACATGCACCCGGTCGCGATCAGCAGCCGCTTGTACTGCTCGGGGAAGTCGCTCCCCGAGTCGCGGGCCATGGAATAGACCCCCAGCGACAGCAGGTAGCCGAACGTGTAGGGGAAGTTATAGAACGGCAGCCCGCTGATATAGAAGTGGAGCTTCGAAATCCAGAAGCTCGGGTTCCACCCGTCCTCGGCGAGGCCATTCAGGTAAGCCTCCTTCTGCGCCTCGAGCATTAGCTCGGAGAACCGCGCGGAGGTCAGCTCGCCGTTCGGACGCTCGCGATGGAAGCGGTCCTCGAAAATGAACCGCGCGTGAATGTTCATCAGGAACGCGACCGCGTCCCCCAGCATCCCGTCGAGAATGGAAAGCTGTTCCTCGGGCGTCCGCGCCGCCCGCAAACGCTCCTCGCCCAGCACCGCTTCAGCAAACGTCGAAGCGGTCTCGGCCAGGTTCATGGGATAGTCCTGCAACAGCATCGGCTGATCTCGCAGGACCCATGAGTGATACGCGTGCCCCAGCTCGTGCGCCAGCGTCGACATGCTGTCGGTCGAGTTGGTGAACGTCATGAAGATCCGCGACTGCTTCTTCGTCGGGAACCCCGTGCAGAATCCTCCCTGCCGCTTCCCTTCGCGGTTCTCAACTTCAATCCAGCGGTCCGCCAGCGACATCTCGGCGAAGCGTCCCAGTTCCGGGCTGAACCCGTGAAACGTCCGCAGCACCATCTCGCAGGCTTCGTCGTAGGTGATCTCTTCCGACGGCGCCTTGCGGCCCAGCGGAAGCGGCGCCGCCTGGTCGTACCACGACATCCGCGGGACGCCCAGCAGCTTCGCCTTCGCTTCGAGATAGCGGACCAGCACCCCCTTGCGATCGGTGATGGTCGACCACATCGCATCGAGCGTCGCCCGCTGCATCCGGTTATAGCGCAGCGGCACTTCCAGGTGATCCGCCAGCCCGAGCCGCTTGTAGAGCGTCAGCCGCGTCCCGGAGATGTGGTTCAGCGCGTCCGCACAGCTGTCGCCGATCGTCTGCCACGCCTTGTTCGACGCGTAGAAGTTGTTTTCGCGGACGGCTCGCTGCGGGGAGTCGAACTGCACCTGGCTGGGCGACTTCTCGACGACCTCCCCCTTGTCCATCACCTTGACGCGGAGCGCCCCCGAAAGACGGTCGTAGAGTCGGCCCCACGCGTGAATGCCATCCACCGCCAGGTCGGCCGCCAGCAGTTCCTGCTCGCGGGGAAGGCGGATCTCGGCGTTCTTGCGGCGCTCGCCGATCCAGAAGGCCACCTTTTCCAGCCACGGGTCGGCCTTGACGAAGGCCGCCATGTCGGACGCGGTGGCCTCCTTGAAGGCGAATTCGATGTTCGTCGCCATCCGCTCGCGGAGCGGGTCGAGCGACGAGAGCTTGGCTTCCATCTGCTGGTAAAGCTTGTTCACCGCATCGGCCGCCGCATGGCACCCGATGAACGCGCCGAGGTCTCCTGCCCTGCCGGTCAGCTGCTCATACGTCTTCAGAAAGGCGACCCACTTCGACACCGACGCGGGGGCGGCGCTCACCGGGGGGAGCGTGTCGGACTGCACGGCCGCGTTTTCGAGCTCGCGCTGATATTGGGCGAGCAGCGTGCGGAATTCTTCCTTCTGGGGGTTGGGAAGAAGGCTGTCGAGTTCCCACGTCAGTGGGTAAGAGGAAGCCGCGGGCACGGGACGTCCTTGGGAAAAGGCGGCGATTCAAGATCGCCGCAATGGGAGAGGTTCCTGGCACGACGGGTGGTTGGCGATTCAATCAACCTCCGACCGATCGCGTGAACCGACAAGCTACCGGACGCACGCCCCGCGCCGCAATGAATCACCACAGATCACGGCAGGTCGCCCGAGTGTTGGCGAGGAACTCGATGCATCCCACCAGTAGGAGAGAAAAGGAAGGAACCACGGAATACACGAAATACACGGAAAAGTGGCAGGCGAAATCCGACGCTGAGTTTTGGTTCCGGCCTGATGCGCCTTTTGCCTTCCTTCCGTGTATTTCGTGTATTCCGTGGTTCCTTCCCTCCTTTTGATTTTGACTCAGTGAACTGTGTTTGACGCCGGAAGTCGATGCGGGTACGAACACAAACCTGAGTTGATGCGTCCCGCGTTACTCCCTGCGAAACAAATGAAACCCTTCACTCGATTCTCCGCTTCGGTGGTTGCCCTCCTCTTGCTGGCAAGCGGTGCCGCCTCGTCCGCCGCCGACTTCCCGCCCCTCCCCGACGCCAACGCCACCATCACTCTCGACGCCCAGGAGTGGCCGCAGAAGCCCGGCCCGCGAACCATCACCGCCCTCATCCATTACCCCGGCGGGAAGAAGGCGAACATCAACGCGCGGACCGGCCTGATGCTCACGCTCCACAACTGGGGGGGCCATGACTGCATCGGCACGACCAACCCCAACACACTTGCCGAGCGACTAAACGTCGTCGCCATCTGCGTCAACTATCTCCAAAGCGGCAAGAAGGCGTCGATCGAAGATCCCGAGCCGTACGACTTCGGCTACCTGCAAGGACTCGATGCCCTCCGCTCGCTGGGCCGCGTCTACCTTGGCCTGAAGCAGGAAAAAATTCCGTTCGCCGAAGGCCGCCTCTTCGCGACCGGCGGCTCTGGCGGCGGCAACGTCACGCTCATGTCGAACAAACTCGCTCCGCGAACGTTCGCCTGCATCATCGATATGTGCGGGATGAAGAAGCTGAGCCACGACATCGCCTTCAACTTCCCCGGCGGCAGCGACCTCGACGCCCGCTGGAGCCGCGACCCGAAAAGCAAGAACTACCTCAGCGTCGACGAGCAGGAGATCCGGTTCGTCGGTCATCCCGATCATCTGGCGACGATGAAATCCCTCGGTCAGCGGACGAAGATCTTTGTCGTCCACGGCAGCGAGGACCGCACCTGCCCTTTCGCCGACGCGGAAGAAATGGTCAACCTGATGAAGGCCGGCGGCTACGACGTCACACCGTACTTCCTCACAGCCAAAACCCCCGATCCGGCCCGCGGCTTCGTCCCGCTCGACGGCAAGATCTTCGCCAGCACCGGCCACTCGCTGGGCGACCGCAATCAGATCCCGTTCCACGTCGCCGGTGCCTACCTCGCCCCCGAAGGCGAGAACGCCCTGGAACGCGAGATCCTGTCCGACTTCGACCGCCGCGATGAACTCGTCCGCTACAAGACCAGCAACGGCACCTTCGTCATCTCGTACAAAGACGGCCTGCCGACGGGCCGCTTCGAAGCCGATCCTCCGCCTCCGACCTACAAAGAGCACCTCGACCTCACCTACATCCTCGACGACAAAGGCAACCGCAAGCCCATCACGACGCCCGCCGAATGGGAAACCCGCCGCCAGCACATCCTCGCCAACATGGAGCTCGTCATGGGCAAGCTCCCCGGCATCACGTCCCGCGTCCCGCTCGACGTCAAAGTGATCGAAGAAAAGACCATCGGGACACTGGTGCGAAAGAAGATCACCTACCAGTCCGACGCCGATGACCGCGTGACCGCCTGGCTCTTCGAGCCGCAAGCCGTCGATTCGCGATCGCTCCCCGCCGTCCTCTGCCTGCAACAGACGACAAACGCCGGCAAGGACGAGCCCGCCGGACTCGGCGGCTCGCCCGACCTCCATTACGCTCTCCATCTGGCCGAGCGGGGATACGTCACGCTGGCCCCCGACTATCCCTCCTTCGGCGAGCACAAGTACGACTTCGCCCCGGAGCATGGCTACGTCAGCGGAACGATGAAGGCGATCTGGGATAGCATCCGGGCCGTCGACGTGCTGCAATCGCTGCCGATCGTCGACAAGGACCGCATCGGCTGCATCGGCCACTCGCTCGGCGGCCACAACACGATGTTCACCGCGGCCTTCGACCGCCGCATCAAGGTGATGGTCTCCAGCTGCGGCTTCTGCCGCTTCGGCAAGGACGACGTCCCCAGCTGGACCGGCCCGCGCTACATGCCGCGGATCGCCACCGTCTACGGGAACTCGGCCGATAAAGTCCCCTTCGACTTCACCGAGATCATCGCGAGCTTCGCCCCGCGTCCCTTCCTGACCTGCTCGGCAACGAAGGACAGCGACTTCGACGTGCAGGGAGTCAAAGAGACGCTCGAATACGCGCGTCCGGTCTACAAGCTCTTCGGAGCCGAGGCCAACCTCCAGGGGTACTACCCCGAAGCACCCCACGCCTTCCCCGCCGACGCCCGCGACGTCGCTTACAAGTTCCTCGACAAGCACCTTGGCAAGTAATCTTGAAGCCGATCTCCTCGGAGACTGCGCAGATGGATGTTCGGACGCCGATCATCTCGTTGATGCTCCTCGCCGCACTCGGATGCGATCGCGCGCCGAAAGACGTCGTCGTCCACGAGCCATGGAGTTCGACAGGACCCGCCGTGACGGAGTACTTGCTGCCTTGTGCGTCGATGCCGCAGGACGTTCGCGACGGTCTCCCCGAGTGGCTTCAAAGTTTTGTCGGACAGCATCCGCTCGATGCGCGTCAGTTGCTGGTGAAACGCTGGCAGGACGTCTCCGAGCCATCCTTAAGAGACCTTGCAAATCTCTTGACGTTCGAGTTCACGCCGAAGTCAATCGCCGTGACGAAGGACGGCGCCTGGCTGATCGTCGACCGGCCCGATCGTCAACGTCCCGAGGAGCGGGATGACATGCTGATTCCTCCGCCTCCCGATCCGTCACGAATCGAAAAGGGAATCGCACGGTTTCCAATCGCTGACCAGAGCATCATGCGAGAGTTCCTGACGTCTTTTGGAGCGATGCAGGACGTCTGGCCTGGAAGATCAGGACTCTTCCTCATTCCGGATGAGTGGAGTTCGTTGCGTGACTATTGGGGGGATGAGGACGATCACCTCTACGGTGCGTGGTACCCGGATTGGAAACCAGCTCTGATCGTGTGCAACTCACCGGGGGGCGACATGGTCCTTCTCCATCCGGATGGCCGTGTCGCCTATCACTATTTTGCAGAGGGAACGATCCAGATTCTCAATGAGAATCTGACGGATTTCTTCGCGCGTTACGTGCGCCATCGCCGAGTCGAGAGCATGATCGACGGCATCGGCAGCACACCGTGACGCACGCCTCACAAAGGCGGCTCAAAGAAAGTAGCCCTCACGCTCCGCGTGAGGTGAAGCCGTCGTGACGCAGCGGGTGGAGCGGTAATACGACTTTCTTTGCGCGCTCAATCCAGCGTCTTCAGGACCATGAGATCGGGCTCGTCGTGCCATCGACCTCGTTTGGTCCCAACGGACCCGATGCGTGTAGGGCTTAACCTCATGCGGAGCATGAGGGCTACTTTAAAGCACCGAGAAGTAGTTCTTCACTGCGAAGTCGAATGCTTCCGGCGTGATCTTTCGCGCCGTCCCGCGATACGTGCAGAAGTTCTTCACCTGCAGCATCAGGTCGCGGGGCTGGCACGAGCGCAGCGGGCGGACGCCGCGGAAGTGCGTCATGATCAGGTAGTCGATCGCGCTGCGGTCGTAGGTGAAGCCCATCTTCGGGGCGATCGCCTGGAAGATCTTGTGGAACTCTTCCTCGGTCGGATCCGGAACCTGGATCTTGTACGGAATACGGCGCAGGAACGCTCCGTCGACCAGGTCCTTCGGCTCCAGGTTCGTCGAGAAGATGATCAGCTGGTCGAACGGAACCTGCACCTTCTTGCCCGACGGCAGGTTGAGGAAGTCGTACCGCTTTTCGAGCGGAACGATCCAGCGGTTGAGGAGCACCGTGACGGGCATCGTCTGGCGGCCGAAGTCGTCAATGACGAACGTCCCGCAGTTGCTCTTCAACTGGAGCGGGGCCTCGCAGACCTTCGTCTGCATATTCTGCGTGACTTCCAGCTCTTTCATCGTCAATTCACCACCGGCGATGACGGTGGGCCGGACGATGTGCACCCACCGCTGGTCGACGTCGGTTTGGAACAGGGTCGGGGCTGCGGCATCTTCGACGGCATCATGCACGCCAGGGTCGTACAGGCGAATGATGTCCCCATCGATGCCCAGGGCCCGCGGAATCCAGATGGACGACCCGAAGCACTGCGTGATGCGTTCCGCGATACTCGTCTTGCCGTTGCCTGGTTCGCCGAACAGGAACATGCCGCGCCCGGAGTTGATGGCGGGCCCCAGTTGGTCGAGCATTTCGCGGCTGATGATCAGGTCCTTGAATGCCTTGTGCAGGTGTTCTGCGGTGACGACCTGGTCGGCGATGCTCTGGGCGGCCATCGCCTTCAGATAGTCCTGAAGCGACACGGGGGCGGCCCCGTAATCCGAACATTCCTCGGCGAAGCGGCGGGCCCGCTCGCGGCCGAAGTCGGTGATGACGTATTCGTAGTCCCCCATTTCGGCCGTGCCGCGATAGGCGACCAGCTGCTCGGACTTCAGCTGCTTCAGGATCGGATCGACGATGGTGAAGGGCAGCTTGATCTGCGAGCAGATTCCGCGGCCCGAGCTTGTCCCTTTGGCCAGCAGATACTTCAGCGCCAGCCGCTCGACTTCGTCCTGTGTCAGGCGTGTCTCGTCCAGGTTCTCCGGGCTGCGGGGACGATAGGGACCGTCGTTCTTGTCCTGCGATCCTAGGAGCTTATTGACGCGCTCGAACAGTTCGGACAGATGCGAGTGCCGCTTCAGGAAGATCGTCGGGCCTGCCCCTCCCTTTCCCGCTCCGGCTTCGGGGGGCTCTTTCGGGGCGGTCGATTCCGTGGGCGGAGCTTCGACCGCGACGGCAGCGGGGGCCGCGGCTTCGGCATTGTCCGTCGTTGCGGGGGCGTCGAGATCCGAGAAGTCGAGATCCAGTCCGTCGAGGTCCGCAGCGGCCGTGGTGGCTTTTGCCGGCGGCGATTTGACGGTTGGCGTCGGTTTGACAGCCGCCGCCGACTTCGCGGCTGCCGACTTCGCCGCGGCTGGCTTCGGCTTGGCAAGCGTCGCCGTTGCGGCCGCACTCCTGGGAGGCGGGTTGGGGGCGGGTGCGGAGCTTGTCGACCCCTTCGCCGACGAACCCGCAGAACCGTTCGAAGCGGTGGAACCGGACTTCGCGGGCGAGCGCTGCTTGAGCTGCGCGAGGAACTCGGCCGGAGTCAACTTTTGCGAGTCGGACATGAGGGTTACGTCGGTGATGCGGCGAATGACGACGCGGGACGGGGATTCCCGTATGACCCGGACGGCCCGGCGTGAAACCGTAGGTCATATTCTGGAGGCGAGCAAACGCCTTGGCGGGTGGGGATGGAATAGATTGAGAGAGGAGACCGGTTTGAGTGTGCGGGTCTGGAAAGGAATGGGACGAACCGAAGCCAGGCTTCCCCTTTCCGACGCCCCGGCCGATATGATAAAAAGTGGTTGATTCAACCGGAGACACCACATGCTGCGGATCCTCGACGGTCAGGCTCGCCTCTGTGACGGCGTTACGCGCCGCGAAGCACTTCGCGTCGGCGGGCTGAGCGCACTTGGACTTGGGCTCCCCACCCTGCTGGGCGGCCGCACCGCGCTCGGAAACTCCGCCGGCTCTCTCGTCAAGGGAGAGGGGACGGCCAAGTCGTGCATCGTCCTCTTCCTGATGGGCGGCCCCCCGCAACACTCCACTTTCGATCCCAAGCCCGACGCCCCGATCGAAGTCCGCGGAGAGTTCGGGCCGATCAGCACCACCGTTCCCGGCATGCAGCTTGCCGAGACGCTCCCGCGGACGGCCTCCCAGGCCCATCACCTCGCGGTGTTGCGGGCGGTCTCGAGCGGTGACAACGCCCACTCGTCCAGCGGCTACTACATGCTGACGGGGCAGCCGCACGCCCCGATGAACTCGGAGAACGCCAACCCTGGCTTTCCCAACGACTACCCCAACTGGGGCGCCGTCGTCCGCAAGTTCCTGCCGCGCCGCGGCACGCTCCCCGCCTCGGTCCGCCTTCCGCACCGCATCTTCAACACCGACGGCAGCGTCTGGCCGGGCCAGGACGCGGGCTTTCTCGGACGCCCCGTCGAGCCGTGGCTCCTCAACTGCAAGCCGGCCGAGAAAGACGCCCGCATCGATGAATTCGTGCTGAGCGCCGACGTCTCCGAAGCACGCCTCGCCGGCCGCCGCAGCCTCCTCGACCACGTCAGCCGCCGTCTCGACACCGCTGAGCGGCTCGCCGCCCCGTCCAACTACGGCCAGCTCACCGAGCAGGCCTTCGGCGTTCTCAGCTCCACCGCCTCGCGACAGGCTTTCGAGCTCGATCGCGAACCCGAGGCGATGCGCGATCTCTACGGCCGCACGCAGTTCGGCCAGGGAGTGCTGCTGGGCCGTCGCCTCATCGAAGCGGGAGTTCGTCTGGTCCAGGTCAACTGGTATCGCGGCCCCGAAGAACCCTCCGATGCCCCGTGCTGGGACAGCCACGCCCGCGAAGCGAAGCGGCTCCGGGAAAACCTCTGCCCGCCCGCGGACCAAGCGATCTCCGCCCTGTTAATCGACCTCGAACAGCGCGGCCTCTTGAAGGAGACGCTGGTCGTGGTGATGGCCGAGTTCGGCCGCTCGCCGCGAATCAATGGAGCCGCCGGCCGCGACCACTGGGGCAGCGTCTACTCGGCCGCCCTCGCCGGCGGCGGCATCAAAGGGGGCGTCGTGCACGGCGCGTCCGACGCCATCGGCGGTTATCCGAAGGAAGGGAAAGTCGCTCCGGAAGACCTCACCGCAACGATCTTCGATCGTCTGGGCATCGCCCCCCAAACCGAGATCCAGGACACGCTCGGCCGTCCGATCCCCATCAGCCGCGGCGAACCGATCCGCTCGATCCTGGCCTGAAAGGCCTCTATAGTAGCCCTCATGCTCCGCATGAGGTGAAGCCCTTCGCAGTCGCGACGTCGATGAGCCAATATCACGTCGATGGCACACCCGGCTTAACATCTTGCGGAGCAAGATGGCTACTTTTAAGGCAATCCAAGGCTGAGCGGTCTGATGATCATTGCCGGGCGCGTGGTGAATCCTGAGGGAGTCGTTCCGGCTCAGGTGCGGTTCGAAAAGGGAACGATCGTTGAAGTCGGAGCCGGCCTCGGCACGCCCGACGTCACCTATGGCGACCACTGCCTGATCTTCGCCGGGATGGGGGACATCCACATCCACGCCCGCGACGACGTCAGCGAGTCGCAGACCTACAAAGAAGACTTCCGCACCGCTTCCGCAGCCGCAGTCCATGGAGGCGTCGTCCACGTCGCCGACATGCCGAACAACCCGGTCGCTCCGATCGACGACGCGAGCTACCGCGGCAAGCAGCAGCACCTGGCGAAGCGCGACGTCCCCATCCACGTCACGCTCTACGCAGGCATCGGCCCCGGCACGCGACCGCTCTCGTTCCCCGTTCCGTACAAAGCCTACATGGGGCACAGCGTCGGCGACCTCTTTTTCACCTCGCTCGACCAGATCGACGAAGCCCTCTCCCACTACCGCGGCTGCGACGTCAGCTTCCACTGCGAAGACCCCGAGCTTCTCGAAGCTCACAAGGGGGCAGCGACCCACGAGCAAAGCCGCCCCCCCGAGTGCGAAGTCTCCGCCACGCGGTTCGCCCTGAAGATGATCGAAAAGCACGGCCTGCGTGGAAAGCTGTGCCACTACTCGGTCGACGAGGGCCTCCCGCTCATTCGCGAGGCCCGGCGGCGCGGACTCCCCGTCACCTGCGAAGTCACCCCGCACCACCTCTACTTCGACGAAACCGACGTCACCCCGGCCAACCGCGGCTGGATGCAGATGAACCCCCCGCTCCGCCGCCCACAGGACCGCGAAGGCATGCTGGCCGCCCTCCGCGACGGAACGCTGGACTACCTCGCGACTGACCACGCCCCCCACTCGCTCGAAGAGAACGAAAAGGGGATCTCCGGCCAGCCCCACCTCGACACCTTCGCCCCGTTCGTCACCTGGCTGCTGCTCGAAAAGGGATTCACCCCCGAGCGTCTGGCCGAAGTCTGCTCGGCCAATCCCGGCCGCTTCGTGAACCCCTACACGGCCCCGAAGCGGTTCGGACGGGTCGAAGCGGGATACGTGGCGTCCTTCACCGTCCTCAATCTCCAGCGGCCGACGACGATCCGCCGCGAGGAACTGAAGACGAAGTGCGGTTGGTCGCCCTTCGAAGGCATGTCGTTTCCGGGCTCGATCGAAGCCGTGTGGATCGATGGCCGGCAGGTCGCGGGTGTCGATGGCATCGCAGCGCCGTAGCAGCGGATACGTCGCCGATGACGAGACGTTGCCACCCACTCTCCCAAGGCTTGCGGTGGAACGAAATGACCCACGCCCCGTTGCTGGGCGTGGGTCCTCTGTATCAATCCGCCATCGAACCAGCCAAAGTCACTTCGTCTTCGCCTGGTTCCTGCATTCCTGAGCACATCGCCTGCACTGCTCCGCACATGCCTGACAACTCTTGTCGTCCTTGTGCTTCCCGCATTCGGCGGCGCACTTGTCACACGCCTCTGCGCAAGCCGCAGCGATAAGCCTTTCCAGCGGACCGCCGCGCGATCCGATGTTGGCACACGCTCCGCAAATGTCCGCACAGTCCTGACACAGCTTGATGCACGCCTTGCGGCTACCGTCGTGTGACAGTTCTTCCAGACAGCTGGCCGCACATGCCTGACACAGAGTCTGGCACTGGCGACATTCTTTGACGCAAGCATCGATCTTTCCGTCTTCGGCGCCGGCGATTCCGGCACCAAGGACGGACATGGCGAACGCCACGGCAATGGCTCGACTCATGGGCTTCTCCGTTTGGTTTCTTCGACCAGACACAGTCCACGTTCCAGGAGGATGAGCACGCAGTTGTCGACGATTCGATAATGCACGTTGTTCCCGTTTCGACGAGCACCCACGATGCCCTTGTCGGCCAGACGTTGAAGCTGGTTGGAAATGGCTTGTGGCTTCATCTCCAAAGCCGCAGCAAGGTCGGAGACGCACACTTCGCCACAGCGGGCCACCTCGTGGAGGAGCCGCAAGCGTGTGTCATTCGCCAGGACTTCAAAGATCGCTTCCACATCCCCCGCCATTTCTGGCGACATGAGTGGACGCTGCCGGAGACTTTCTTTCTCCGGGCACGGTGCGGGAAGGGCGAACTTGGAATGTGTCATGCGGACTTGCTTCTCCATTACTACACTACTCAGTGTAATAGTGTTTTGTCAAACTGGAGGAGACTGCGTTCGCGTGAAATCCTTTTCGTTTGGCCGATCCTGAATCAAGGTCGCCGGCTACGATTCTCACCCACCGCATCCGTATTCCTCCGGATAACAACACCGTAAGTTTTCCGTACGCAACGGATTTTCAGGTTGGGCCAGAGATGCTGGAGAATCTATCGCGGACAAAAAAAGAAAAGAGGGTCAGGAAATGTGGAAAGTTTGCCGATGTCTGGTCATAATCCCTCGGCCTCAAGGGGGCTGCCGTCGGCGTTGGGTCCGCCTGCGGTCCGGTTGCCTCGAATGAGTCGGGCGCGTCACTTGGGCAGGAGACCGCTCCCCTCCCACTTCAGGCTGGGTGGGCCGGGACATTTCCCGGGACGTTCTTTCAGGCAACTGACGTGAGCATTGCAGTCGTTTCCGGGGAAGGTGTCGCCGCGCCGCGACCCGCCGTTGACGTCTCCGACCGTGAGCGCGCCCGCCGCATTTCCGCCGTCATCCGCTTCGCGGAGCGACGCCTGCGCCGTCGGTTCCCAATCCTCAACTGGCAGAATCTCCTCGGCTCGCTGATCTTCCTCTCCGCCGCCGGCGGCTTCGTCGGGTCCGCCGCCCTGTACCTCACCGGGAATATCCCGGCGTGGCTCTGCATCGTCATCAACGCCATCTGTGCGTCGATCCTGCACGAGCTTGAGCACGACCTGATCCACAGCATCTATTTCCGCTCGCAGCCGTTCATTCAGAATTTCATGATGGGGGCGGTCTGGGCCTTCCGCGGCAACATCATCAGCCCGTGGGTCCGCCGCAAGCTCCACCTGCTGCATCATAAAGAATCGGGCCACCACACCGACCTCGAAGAACGGCTGATCGGCAACGGAATGCGCTACAGCTTCCTCCGGGTCATCACCACGTTCGACGGCTTCCTCTCAACCGTCCTCCGCGGTCCCGAGTTCCACGATGTCCCCGCCTTCAACCAGGTGACGCTCGCCCTCGCGACGCTCCCCTGCATGCTGATCTTCACGATGTGCTGGTACGCGTGGCTCGCCTTCTGGGTCGTCAGCGGCGCCGCCATGCTCCTCGGCACCACCATCGCATGGCCCGCGTGGGTCCTCGCCGCGATGCCCGTCCTCAACGCGATGGCCGTCGTCTATCTCCTGCCGAACATCATCCGCCAGGCGAGCATCAACATCGTCTCGTCGAGCATGCACTACTTCGGCGATGTCGAAGGGGTGGTCGACCAGACGCAGGTGCTCAACGCGTGGTATTTCCTGCCGCTGCAGATTTTCTGCTTCAATTTCGGCAGCACGCACGGCATCCATCATTTCGTGGTGAGCCAGCCGTTCTATCTGCGGCAGATGGTGGCGGCCCCCGCCCATGCGGCGATGCGAAAGTACGGCGTCCGCTTCAACGACCTCGGCACCTTCGGTCGCGCCAACCGCTATCATGCGGAACCCGCCGCAAAAGGCTGAGCGAGAAGTGGGGTGGCTGGGGTCGACCGAAGGGAGCCCCCAGCGAGTCACGCGGGGTGTCGGCCGTGTCTTCGGACCGGCTCGACTCCGACCGCACGCAGCCGTTTGAGTGGAACCGTCGAATGCCCCGGCTCCTCTGGCTGACCGACCTTCATCTGAACTTCGCATCCCCTGAGCGGATCGATCTCCTCAAGTATTCGATCTGCGAGCGGCAACCAGACGCATTGCTGGTCGGCGGCGACACAGGAGAGGCCAAGTCCTGGCGACCTCTCCTCGAAAACCTCGCCGACGCCGTCGAGAAGCCGACGTACTTCGTCCTCGGAAATCACGACTTCTATCGCTCGTCGATTGCGGGCGTGCGTCGCGAAGCCGTGGAGGCCACGCGCACATCGAAGTGGTTGCGGTGGCTCCCCGAAGTGGGACTTATCCGATTCGGGTCGGACACCGCCCTCGTCGGCCACGACGGCTGGGCCGATGCCCGGACCCCCGAGTACCGCACCTCCGACGTCGTCCTGAATGACTACCTGCTGATCAAGGAACTTCGGGCGGCCGCGCATGCCGATGAACTGACACCCAGCCGCATGTCGACGAGCGGCCTCTCACTTCTCACCGAAGACCTTCGGACCGAGCTTCACCGCCTGGGCGACGAAGCCGCCGCCTACTTCCGGCGCATTCTCCCGGAAGCTGCGGCCGCCGCCCGCCACCTGATCGTCCTGACGCACGCCCCGCCGTTCCGCGAATCGTGCTGGCACGAAGGCCGGATTTCGGACGACAACTGGGCCCCGCACTTCACCTGCGTGGCGGTCGGCCAGGCGCTGGCCGAGTTCATGCGCGATCATCCCGACCACGAGATGACGGTCCTGTGCGGCCACACGCACGGCGCGGGAACGGCCCGGATCCTTCCGAACCTCGTCTGCCACACCGGCGGCGCTCGCTACTCCTCTCCTGAAGTGCAGCGAGTCTTTGAAGTCGGCTGACGATCGACGTGCATGCCGAAATGTTCACACGCAAGCCCCGCCGCACTCCGCGCCGCGTGACACCCCCCGGTCCCGCGGGTACGCTGTCTTTGCCCGCCTGAAGCCCGCCGGTATCTCCCTTCCAGGACCGTCTTCCGATGCGACGCCCGGTTTTGCGCTCGACGCTCACGTTTGGTCTCTCCGCGACCGCACTGCTCGCCTTCGCCGTTGTCCTCGCTGCCAACGTCTCGCGCGGTCTACACGCTCAGGACACCAAGGTCCCCGGCGAAAATCTGGCCGAGCAGATGAAGCGTCTCCCCGCCGTCGAAGCGAAGGACGCCATCAAGACCTTCTCCTTCGAGAAGGGTTTCACGTTTGAAACCTTCGCGGCCGAGCCCGCGGTGGGCGATCCTGTCGACGCCTGCTTTGATGAGAACGGCCGGATGTTCGTCGCCGAGTTCCACGCCTATCCCTACTCGGCCGAAAAACGCGAGCACGACCCGACCGGCCGCGGCAAGAAGGAATCGGGCATCATCCGCATGCTTGAAGACACTGACGGCGACGGCAAGGCCGACCGCAGCGTCGTCTTCGCCGACAAGCTCGACTGGCCCCTCAGCGTCGCCCCTTACAACGGCGGCCTGTTCGTCATCGATCCCCCGCACCTCTACTACTTCAAGGACACGAACGGCGACGACGTCGCCGACGAGAAGCGAGTCATCTTCAGCGGGTTCAGCCGCTACAACGTCCAGGGTGTGGCCAACAACCTGAAGTGGGGGCTCGACAACCGCATCTGGGCGGCGACCGGCTCCAACCCCGCCAACCTCACGAAGGAAGGGATGGCCCTCGCCAACCTCGGCCGTCGCGACTGGGCCTTCGATCCCCGCACCGAAAAGCTCGAACCGACCACCGGCGGCATCCAGTACGGCCACTCGATGGACGACTGGGGCAACCGCTTCGTCTGCAGCAACAGCGTCCACATCATTCACTGCGTGTTCGAAGAGAAGTACCTCGCCCGCAACCCGTACTTCGCCGCTCCGGGCGGCACGCGGTCGATTGCCAAGGAAGGGGGCGCGGGCCCCGTTTTCCGTCGCAGCCCCCCCGAACCGTGGCGTCTGGTCCGCACCGCCCGCCGCGTCGCCGATCCGAAGTTCGCCGGCCTCCCCGCCAACGAGCGCGTCCCGACCGGGTTCTTCACCTCGGCCACCGGCGTGACGATCTACCGTGGCGACGCCTACCCCGAGGAATACCGCGGCAACGTCTTCGTCGGCGACGTCGGCGGCAACCTCATCCATCGCAAGACCCTCACGCCGACCGGCGCGACTTTCCTTGCGGTGCGGGCGGATGAGAACACCGAGTTCGTCGCGTCGACCGACACCTGGTTCCGCCCCGTCAACTTCGTGAACGCTCCGGACGGCTCGCTGTTCGTCCTCGACATGTACCGCGAAACGATCGAGCACCCGATCTCGATTCCCGAAGACATCAAGGCCTACCTCGACCTCGAAAGCGGTCACGACCGCGGCCGCATCTACCGCCTCGTCTCGCCCGGCATGAAGCGGAAGCCGGTGGTGAAGCTCGGCAAGGCGAGTGTCGCAGAGCTCGTCGCCAACCTCGAATCGACCAACGCCTGGAACCGCCAGACCGCTCAGCGTCTCCTCTGGGAACGCCAGGAAAAGTCGGCGGTGCCGAGCCTCATCAAGCTCGCCAAAGAGTCGAAGAACCCGTTGGGCCGGCTGCATGCCCTCTACACGCTCAGCGGTCTCGAAGCTCTCACGCCTGAGATCCTGATCGCCGCCATGAAGGACTCGCACCCCGGCATCCGTGAGCACGGCGCTCGCCTCTCGGAACCTTTCCTGAAGCAGGACGCCGTCGCGGAGGCCCTGATCGGCCTCGCCACCGACTCCGAATTCCGTCCGAAGTTCCAGGCGGCTCTCTCGATGGGCTACGTCCCGGGAGAAAACGGACTCCGCGGCATGGCGACTCTGGCGAAGAACCTGACCGCCGACCCCGACCTGCGGACGGCCTTCCTGACGAGCGTGACTGACAATGCGGCTTCGCTGACGAAGGCGCTCCTCAAGGACGCTGAATTCCTCAAGACCGTTCAGGCTCGTGGCCTGTTGAGCGAGCTCGCTCGAATCGTCGGAGCCCGTCCCGAAGATGCCGGAGCCCTCGCGCTCCTCACGGCCGTCACCGGATCCGAGTGCCCGGCCGACGTGCGGCCACTCATGCTGCAGGGGTTGGGTGAAGGGCTTGGACGTCGTGGGATGTCGCTGTCCAAGTTGCTTAAGACGTCGAGCGACGCGGCAGTCGCTTCCCAGACGGCTCAGTTCTTCGCGAATGCACTGGCGACCGCCAGGGACGACGCGCAGCAGCCTGCGGTCCGGCGGCCGGCGGTGCTGCTGCTCGCCTTCGCCGAGTTGGGCGAGGTGGCAGGGACGCTGGAGGAATTGCTCGCCCCGCAACAGCCGCAGGAATTGCAGTCGGCGGCTGTCGCGGCACTTGCGGCTCATGACGATCCTTCGGTGCCCAAGGTGCTGCTTGCGGCGTGGAAGGGTTACGGGCCGAAGGTCCGTGCGGAAGCGACGGATGCACTCCTGGCTCGATTGCCGCGAATCGAGGCGTTGTTGACGGCTCTTACCGAAGGCAAGGTGAAGCGAGCTGAAGTCGACCGTGAGAAGAAGCAGCTCCTGCTGAACCACCCCAACAAGGCGATCAGCGGGCGGGCGAAGGAACTCTTCAGCGGCGAGTTGGGGGGCAACCGCGTGAAGGTGGTCGCCGACTTCCAGCCGGTCCTCGAACTGGCCGCCGATGCCACCCGCGGCAAGGAAATCTTCACGAAGAAGTGCTCGCAGTGCCACAAGCTGGGAGACGTCGGCCACCAGGTCGGCCCCGACCTGACGTCGACGCAGAACAAGTCCCCCGCCGACCTCCTCATCTCGATCCTCGATCCGAACCGCGAAGCCCAGGCGGCGTTCATCGCCTACACGGCGGTCACCGTCGACGGCGAGACTTATACCGGGCTCGTCGCCACGGAATCAGCGGGAAGCATCACGTTGCGGCGCGGCGAGGGAAAAGAAGACACGATCCTCCGCAACCGCATCGAAGTTCTCGCCTCGCAGGGTCTCTCGCTGATGCCGGAAGGCCTTGAGAAGGAACTCGACAAGCAGCAGCTGGCCGACGTCATCGCGTTCGTGAAGTCGCTCAAGAAGGCGAACTGACTTTGGTCCCGGCGGGAGCATTCGACCCGAAGAGGGGCCACGGAAACGACGGAGTCGACGGAATTCCACGGACGAGCCGCCGTCGTTTTCGTCCTCATCCGTTCAATCCGTCCCATCCGTCGTTTCCGTGGCCCCTGGGGGAAGATTCTCGGAGATGAAACGAGGCAACGAAGTCCGAAAACATCTCCGAGCGGCTCCTGGCATCTCTCTTCGCACGGACTCCACGCGATGCGGCTTTCAATCATCGTTCCCGTGCTGAATGAGGCCGAGAGCCTTCCGACGCTGCACCGCGAGATTCTCTCGGGGTGCGCCGAAGGGAACATCGAATTCGAGATTCTCTTCATCGACGATGGCTCGACCGACACGTCCTGGGCGACGATCACGCAGTTGGCAGCAAATGATTCGCGGGTTTCGGGCATCCGCTTCCGCCGCAACTTCGGGAAGGCCGCCGCACTCACAGCGGGAATGCGGGCGGCTCGCGGCCAGGTCCTGATGATGATGGACGCCGACCTCCAGGACGACCCCGCCGAGATCCCCGCATTCCTCGCCAAGCTCGACGAAGGGGCGGACGTCGTCAACGGCTGGAAGCAACGGCGACTCGACCCCTGGCACAAGGTCTATCCCAGCAAAGTCTTCAACGGGATGGTCGGCTGGCTGACCGGAGTGCGGCTGCATGACCACAACTGCGGCCTCAAGGCCTTCCGCCGCGAGGTGGCCGAAGAGATCCGCATCTACGGCGAGCTGCACCGCTTCATCCCGGTGCTGGCCCATGCCCGCGGGTTCCGCATCAGCGAGCTGGCCGTCCATCACCGCCCGCGCCAGCACGGCCATTCGAAATACGGCATCCGCCGTTTTCTGCGCGGCTTCCTCGACCTGTTGACAGTCAAGTTCCTCACCGGCTTTGGGCAGCGGCCGCAACACATGCTGGGAGCCATTGGCCTCGGACTTTTCGCGATCGGAGGCCTTGGCCTCGCGGCGCTCGCCGTGCTGTGGATCCTGACGAACGTTTTCGGCCAGGACCACGCCCCGATCGGCTCGCGACCGCTCCTCGCCTACTCGGTCGCCGCCACGCTCCTCGGCGCTCAGGCCTTCTCGCTCGGTCTTCTGGCCGAACTCCTCGTCGCCTACACCGGCCGCGACCAGGACACCTTCAGCGTGCGCGAACGAACACGCAACACGACCGACGTCGACCGCGAAGCGTGACGGCAAGAATCAAGCGTGCGGCGGCGCGACCGCCGGCTTCGTCAGCACCGCCCAAAGGAACCCCGCAAGGTACTCGCGCAGGAACGGAACCTTGAGCAGTGCGCCGGACCAGCGGGCGAGCTTCGAACCGAACGGAACCAGGTGCATCTCGTGCGTCATCCCGCACGCGGCGAACTCCCGCTCGAAGTCGCGAATGAGGAACTTATTGAGGTAGTCGGTCGAAATCGCCTCGTGCTGATAGCGGTCGGTCCGTCGCTGCCCCTTGGCATCGAGGTCAAAAAGGGTCGGGCGATACCACGACGCCTGGTAGACGCGGCGACAGGTGCGAAGCATCGTCCGCTCGCCGAACACGATATGAGCCCAGGGGACCGGCATCGTCGCCCAGAGGTGCGGGGCGAATGGGTGCTTCCAACCCCACGTTCCGATGAGCATGCGGCCCCCCGGCCGGAGGACGCGGCGACACTCCGCGAGGATTCGGGCCGGCTGCGACACATGTTCGAAGACATCAAAGCACAGGATCGAATCGACGCTTGCATCCTCGAGCGGCAGTCGATCGACGCCGCTCAATCGGAAGTCGACGCCGGAATCGGTGAACGTCCGCTTCGCCCGCTCGATCGCCGCCGCATCGATATCGACGCCGATCAATGACCGCGGGCCAAGTGCCTGATACTGCGACGTCAGAACGCCGTCGTTGCAGCCGAGATCGAGGACGTCGCGTCCCTTGACCTCGATGCCATAGCGAGCGATCGCGTCCAGTACGCGCCGCGCCTCGCCCGATCGAAAGCTTCGGAACGCGTCGGTGCTGGTCGTGGCCGCCTTCATCGTTCCCGAGTGGGCGACCTCGGTGCGGTAGAAGGTGCGGGCGAGGCCGTACAGCACCTGCTCGGCAATCCACCCCATCAGCAAGACCTCCGCAGTCAGGAGACTCAATCGCCGCGAATGAATGACATCGTCACGCGATCGTTCGTGCGTTCCGGCTCGATCATCGCATCCAAAGGCGAAAAGGGAGGGTCTGTCGACGGCGGATTTGCAGTCCCCTGCCGGGGCGAAGGCGACCCTGCCAGGTGCGCCGGAAGAGACGGGATGTTGACGATCGGCAACACTGCTTTCACTGCCAGATCCGCGGGATTCACACCGGCCTGTGATGCTGCCGCACAGCGGGCTGTCGGGGGTCGAGCACGCCGGGAAATTCCCACGAAATCGGGTGCTCCGCGGGATTGGATGCCCTCTCGGCTATCATTGCTTCGGCGAGCGATGGGGATCGCGGGGGGCTCCGTCATTCGCAGTTTGCATTCGACTCCAATCGGTATTACGCTGCGCTGGGGACGAAGAGGAGCGGTGTGTTGCAGCTCTGCGTCGCTTCGAGCCCTGGAAGTTTTCAACCTGGGCGGCCGTCCGTCGATCCGGTCAGCGGGGCGGGACATGCCTCAATCCGTCAGCCTCTCGCTGTTTGAACTGCTCGGCCCGCTGGTGGAATCCAACCCGCAGGCGGTGGTGGTTCTCGATGCGCGCGGGACAGTGGTGCTGGCGAACTCGGCCGCGTCGCGGGTCTTCGGGTATCGTGCCGACGAGTTTCCGGGACGTCCCTGCGAGTCCCTGATCGGCCCGCGGTTTCTGGAAGTCTTCGCGAGGTTGCGGGCGCATTCCAGCAGTCATCCCACGGCGAACGGTGCTGCCAGTGAAGGGAATGGCTCGGGCGCGCCGGCTTCCGATGCAGCCAATCTGATCGGCGGCATTCGCCAGAACGGTGAAGAGTTCCCCGTCGAAGTCGGCGTCAATCCCTTGCCGGCCGTCCTGGGGCAATATTCTGCGGCGACGTTCGTCGATATCTCCGAGCGGTTGCGGGTCGAGCAGGCGCTGCGCGATACCGAGGCCAGCTACCAGTCGCTCGTCGAGAGTCTCCCGCTCAACGTCTTCTGCAAGGATCTGCAGGGGCGGTTCAACTTCGTCAATCAGCGGTTCTGCGACACCGTGAAGATGGACCGCCGGCAGATGCTCGGCCGGACCGACTTCGACCTCTTCCCGCGCGCGCTGGCCGAAAAGTACGTCCGGGACGATCGACGGGTGATCGACAGCGGGCAGCCGTTTGACGACGTGGAAGAGCATCGCGAGGCCGACGGGACCGTCACCTACGTACAGGTATTGAAGGCCCCGGTTCGCGACGCCCGCGGAAACATCGTCGGCACGCAGGGGATGTTCTGGGACGTTACCGAGAAGAAGCGGGCCGAGGACCATCGCCGTGAGAGCGAGCTGCGAAAACGGGCGATCTTCGAGGCCTCGCTCGACTGCATCATCACCGTCGACCAGGAGAACCGGATCTTCGAGTTCAACCGCGCCGCCGAACGGACCTTCGGCTACCGCCGCGACGAGGTGGTGAACCAGCCGGTCGACGTGTTGTTTCCCTCGACGTCGCAGGAGCGGTATCGCTCGAACCTCGACCGCTACAGCGCCCGGCAGGAAGAGGGCTCGCTCGTCGGCAAGCGGCGCGAAGTCCCCGCCCGCCGCAAGAACGGGACGCAGTTCCTGGCCGAGATGACGATGCAGCCGATTCCCATGAAGGGGTCGATGGCCTTCACGATCTTCCTGCGCGACGTCACCGAGCGCCGCCGCACCGAGGACGCCCTCCGCCGCAGCGACGCCCGCTTCCGCAGCCTCGTGCAGTCGAACATCATCGGCATCATGATCTGCCGGCTCGACGGCCAGGTGACCGAAGCCAACGACTCGTTCCTCCAGACGGTCGGCTACACGCGGGAAGAACTCCTGTCGGGCAACATCCGCTGGGACGAAATGACGCCCGTGGAGTACCGCGGTTACGACGAAATTGCGAAGGTGCAGCTGCGCGAACATGGCCAGGCGGTGCCGTGGGAGAAGGAATTTTTCCGGAAGGACGGCGAGCGCGTCCCGGTGCTGATCGGCGTCGCGATGCTTGAAGGGAGCCGCAATCACTGCGTCTGCTTCGTGCTCGACATGACGACGCAGAAGCAGCAGGAGCGAGAACTCCAGGCGGCGAAGGAAGCGGCCGATGCGGCGAACCGCGCGAAGACGGCGTTCCTCGCCAGCATGAGCCACGAGATCCGCACGCCGATCCACGCGATCCTCACGGCGACCGACCTCGTGCTCGACATGCGGCCGACGCCCGACCAGCGCGAGTATCTCCACATCGTAAAGGACTCGGGCGAATCGCTGCTGTCGCTCATCAACGACGTGCTCGACTTCTCGAAGATCGAAGCGGGCCGGCTCGATGCCGACGAGATCGAGTTCCGGCTCCGCGACGCCATCGGCGGCACGCTCAAGACGGTCGCCGTGCAGGCGCACGCCAGGAACCTCGAACTGGTCGCCGATGTCAAACCCGACGTCCCGGACCGGGTGATCGGCGACGTGACCCACTTCCGGCAGGTCGTCGTCAATCTCGTCGCCAACGCGATCAAGTTCACCGAGGCCGGCGAGGTGGTTGTGCAGACCTCCCTTGTCAGCCGCGACGAGGACGAAGTCGAGCTTCAGGTCTCGGTCCGCGACACCGGCATCGGCGTCCCCGAGAGCGAACGCGAGCGGATCTTCGAGCCGTTTGAACAGGTCGACAACACGATGCGCCGCAAGGTGAGCGGCACGGGACTCGGCCTGGCCATCTGCAAGCGGCTGGTCGAGAGCATGCGGGGCCGCATCTGGTGCGAAAGCACTGTCGGCCGCGGAACGACGTTCTTCTTTACCGTGAAGCTCCCGCTGACCGGCGAATCGGAATTCGAGGACGGCGCCGAGACGACGGCCGCGCTGCGGGCGATGCGCGTGCTGATTGTCGATGACAACGCCGCCTGCCGCGAAGCGATCGCCGACATGTTCCTCAGCTGGGGCATGGCGCCGACGGTCGTCGTCGACGGGGCGGCCGCGCTCACCGAGTTGGAAAAGTCCCGCAGCGAGGGAACGCGTTTCGACCTGATGCTGGTCGACGCCCGCATGCCGGGAATCGACGGCTTCACGCTCGCGTCAGACGCCCAGCGCCGCTTCGGCCTTCCGGGCTCACGCATCCTGATGCTGCTGACGTCGGGCGACAGCTCTGGAGACATCTCGCGGTGCGAGCAGCTTGGAACACCGGCCTACCTCATGAAGCCGGTGAACCAGTCCGAGCTGTTCGACACGCTGATGGCCCTCATCCATGGGGAGAGCAGCAGCCGCGTGTTGTTCCGCGGGGCCGCAGAAGCCGTCCCTCAGACGGGGCGGTCCCTCGATGTCCTGCTGACCGAAGACAGCCCGTACAACCAGAAGCTGGCGCTGGCCGTCCTGTCGCGGCGCGGGCACCGCGTGACGGTGGCGAACAACGGCCGCGAAGCCGTGGTCGCTCTTCGCAAGCGCCCGTTCGACATCGTGCTGATGGACGTGCAGATGCCCGAGATGGACGGCCTTGAGGCGACGCGGATGATCCGCGCTGCGGAGCGCGATTCGCCCCGCCGCACCCCGATCATCGCGATGACGGCGCAGGCCCTGAAGGGAGATCGCGAGAAGTGCCTCGAGGCGGGGATGGACGAGTACCTCACGAAGCCGGTCAGGGCGACCGACCTGCATGCCGCCATCGAGCGGTTGACCAGTGATGCAGAACCGGTGAATGGCACTCTTGCCGCAGCAACGGCGACTCTGCGCGGCGATCCATCGGGATCGCGTGCTGAGGACGAAGCGAACGAACTCGCGCGAGAACCGTCCAACGGTTTTGACGCCTCAGAAATCCGGGGCGCGGAATCAACGGCCGTCCCTGCACCGGTGAAATGGGATGTCGCATTGGAGGGAGTCGGCGGCGACCGCAGCCTCCTCCGCGAAGTCGTCGAGGCGTTCTGTCAGGAAGCGCCGACACATCTGCGCGGTATCGCAGAGGGGGCCGCGCACAACGATGCAAAGCTCCTGTCGCGATCGGCCCACACGCTCAAGGGAGGCCTGCGGTTTCTCGGGGTCGAGTCGGTCGCATCCGTGGCCGAATCGCTGGAAAAAGCAGCCAAGGCCGGACGCACGCAGGGACACGAGCGGCAGATCGAAACACTGGAGCGGGAGGCGACCGAGATTCTTGACTTTGTCCGTCAGTGGCTGCGAGAGACGGACCCCGCGTGACGTCGCGGCGTTCAACAGGTTGCCGTAATGAGACCACGTACTTCTCACCACGGAGACACGGAGACACGGAGACACGGAGACACGGAGACACGGAGACACGGAGACACGGAGACACGGAGACACGGAGACACGGAGAAATGCGGGGAAGGATCCGCAAGAAGCCGCGAATGCGAACTCTGTGGCGGGTTCAACAAGCACTTGGCCGCACACCTTTCATTTTCTTGATTTTTCTCCGTGACTCCGTGTCTCCCTGGTGGAAAATGCCTTTCATGTCCAAGTCCAGGCGTCACTCGACCAAGACCCTTTTCCGGATCCCGCGATGACCACCCTGCTCGTCGTGGATGACTCGTTGATGGACCAGAGACGTGCCGGCGGGCTGCTGCAGAAGCATCCCGAGTGGTCGGTCTATTATGCGTGCAACGGCAAGGAAGCGTTGCAGAAGATCGAGCTGCATCTGCCGGACCTCGTTCTGACCGACATGCAGATGCCCGAGATGGGAGGGCTCGAACTGGTCGAGATGGTCCGCAAGCGTTATCCGTTGCTCCCCATCGTGCTGATGACGGCGCAGGGAAGCGAGGACATCGCGGTGTCGGCGCTCCAGGCCGGGGCGGCCAACTATGTTCCGAAGCGCGAGATGGCCCACGAACTGGTCGAGGTGGTCGAGCGGGTGCTGTCGGCGTCCTGTCGCGAACGGCATGTCGCGCGGCTGCTGACGCGGCTGGTGCGCCAGGAGCTGGCGTTCGAACTGGAGAACGACCTGCAGCTGATTCCGCCGCTGGTGCATCACCTGCAACAGGCAGGGGTCGTCCATCGGCTTTACACGGAATCCGAGTCAGTCCGCGTGGGCGTTGCGCTCGAAGAGGCGATGCTCAACGCCTACTACCATGGCAACCTGGAAGTGAGTTCGACCCTCCGCGAGCAGGACCATAATTCCTATTACGACCTGGCCCGCGAGCGTTCGCTGGCGGCGCCTTATCGTGAGCGCAGGATCGTGGTCGAGGCGACCTTCACGCCGACCGCCGGCGTGTACGTCATCCGCGATGAAGGGCCGGGCTTCGATCCCTCCACGCTGCCCAGCGCGGTCGATGCGGCGAACATCGAAAGGCCGTGCGGGCGGGGCCTGCTTTTGATGCGGACGTTCATGGATGAGGTGCGTTTCAACGTGATCGGGAACGAGGTGACGATGGTGAAGCGTCGTGGATCGCGTAACGAAGCGCCGGAACAGTAGGATGAGTGAAGAGAGCGAGCCCGCGCGTCGCGGGGGGCGGTTCGCTAGAATGGCGATCTGGACTGCCATAGAGACCCGTGCGCGTTCGCGAGCTGTTGCCCGATGTCGAGTGAGATTGAGATTCATCCGGTCGATCGTCCCATCCGGGGAACGATCCGCCCCCCCGGTTCCAAGAGCCTGACGAATCGGGCATTTGTCGTGGCGGCGCTGGCGGATGGAACGACCGAACTGACCGGCGTTCTCGACAGCCGCGACACCCGGGTGATGGTCGACAGCCTCCGGCGACTGGGGCTCGACGTCGCCCATGACCCCATGGAAGGAACCGCCCGCGTCGTCGGTTGCGGGGGAAAGTTTCCCAACGCGAATGCCGAACTGTGGCTGGAGAACAGCGGCACCAGCATTCGGTTTTTGACGGCCGCCTGCACGCTGGGGCACGGGACGTATCGACTCGACGGCAACGCCCGGATGCGGGAACGGCCGATTCTCGACCTCGTCACCGCCCTTCGGGGACTCGGAGCCGAGATCCGCTGCGAGACTGAGAGCGGGTGTCCGCCGGTCGTCATCAAGGCGAATGGTTTGCCCGGCGGGCGGGTGAAGGTCCGCGGGAATATCTCGAGCCAGTACCTCAGCGCCCTGCTGATGGCGGCCCCGCGGGCGACGTCGCACGTTGAGCTGGAGCTCGAAGGGGAACTGGTTTCGGAGCCATACGTCGAGATGACGTTGCGGGTGATGGAGCAGTTCGGAGTGAAGGTCGCCATCGAACGGACGGAGAGCGCGACGGTGTATCACGTGCCGCGGCAGGCCTACCGGGGCTGCGCGTACGACATCGAGCCCGATGCCTCGGCGGCCAGTTACTTCTTCGCGGCGGCCGCCATCACAGGGGGCGAAGTGACGGTCCCCGGATTATCGCGCGTAGCGCTCCAGGGGGATGTTGAATTCGCCTCGGTGCTTGAGCAGATGGGTTGCCGCGTGATCTGGGGACGCGATTCCATCACGGTGCAGGGGGGGCCGCTGCGCGGCGTGGACGTCGATATGAATGCCATCAGCGATACCGCCCAGACGCTGTCGGCGGTGGCCGTATTCGCCGAGGGATCGACGCGAATCCGGAGCGTGGCCCACATGCGGCACAAGGAGACCGATCGCGTGTCGGCCGTCGCGACGGAGCTGCGACTGCTGGGCCAGATCGTCGAGGAACATGACGACGGACTGACGATCACTCCGTCTCCCGTCGTTCCCGCGACGGTCGCCACCTATGACGATCACCGCATGGCGATGAGCTTCGCCCTGATCGGCCTGCGGGCGAAGGGAATCCGGATTGCCGACCCCGACTGCACGTCAAAGACGTACCCGCACTACTTCATCGACCTGCGACGATTGTGCGACGAATCGTGACGCCGCCGAGACCGTCGCGCGCAGCCTGCGTCATTCGTCGCCGGCATGCTCGATGTGCCGCGAGGAATGATGTCACTCGAGGGGTCCGGGACTGGGAGATTAGGGCGTCCCTGAGGCAGCAAGCGGGCGGTTCCGGCTGAAGAAATCGTCGGGTCATGGGGCGAACCCCCTCTCAATCCAGTGAGCACTTTCGTCACTCCCACCTGCGGAATCTGCTCTTGCCCGAATCCGCGTTCCGTGGCAGATTACGCCCCCTTTCCCCGATCCTCGCGCGTCCTGCGCTGATCTCGTTCCCACCTTCGGCATCTTTCCCATGTCCCGCCGCCTTCATCCCGTGCTGACGTTGATCGTCTGCGTGGGGGTCAGTGCGTGCTCCGGACTGGAACCGGCCCGCATCACCGATGGGCGGCGGGTTCCAGGGAACCCGATTTTTGTGCGGGCGAATAATGACGAGGTGGTGTGGGAGCGGGCGGTCGACGTCGTCCACGACTACCAGTTCGAGATCCTCCGCGAGAACCGGCTGGACGGAATCCTCGAAACGAAGCCGAAAGTCGGATCGGGCCTGTTCGAACCGTGGCAGCGCGAGACGCTGGGGTTCAACAACCGGCTGGAAAGCACGCTGCAATCGATTCGGCGTCGGGCGATCATCACCGTCACCCCGCAGGAGGGGGGATTCCTGGTCGGCGTCGAAGCTCTGAAGGAGCGCGAGAACGTCCTCGGCGTGGCCGAGAACGCCCAGGGACAGGCCTCCTTCCCCGAGAACGCCGAGTTGCAGCGCGACCTGAATCTTGTCGTGGGACAGTCGGCTCCGTCGGGATGGATTCCGCTCGGCCGAGACCCGGTTCTCGAAGAGAGCATCATCTGCCGGTTGCGGCAGGCGTTCTCGCGCTGACCGCACCGCAGTTGGCCGGCCCTCATCGCTCCCGCCGAAGTGCATTTTTTCCGGCCGTCTTTGAAGCGCCGCGGTGACGACACCTCTGCTTCTTCTCGCCCGACTCGATCTGCCATTGAGATCGCAATGATCGCGGCGAAACCAGTCTGAGACGCCAGACCCTCCCCAACCTCTGCGTCTTCCCTCTGCGAACTCCGCGTTGCTGGTTTCTGCTTTTTGTCTGGAACAGGACCGAAGAATCAAAAGGCAATGAACGCAGAGTTCGCAGAGGGAAGAAGCAGAGAGGAGGGAGACCGCCACGAAACGACGTCATCGGGTCGCGCGATCGTGAGGTCGATGAGCCGAGCTACATTCCGCCTGGTTTCTGCTTCGAATCCTGACGAGTTTTGTTCTCACTGCGACTTCGCATCGATACAGAATCAAGGCAATGCGAGAACGTCCTAAGCGTCTTCCGTCGCGTTCTGGCCGCCCCATCGCTTGAACAGCGCGTGCCGCACGCCGAGCTGGTCGCAGATGCGGCCCACCACGAAGTCGACCAGGTCCTGGATCGACGTTGGGTTGTGATAGAACCCAGGCATCGCGGGGAGCACCACGGCTCCCGCATCGGTCAGCCGCTTCATGTTGTCGAGCTGGATGCTGCCGAGCGGCGTCTCGCGCGGGACGACAATCAGCTTGCGGCGTTCCTTGAGATGGACGTCCGCGGCACGCTGGATCAGGTTCGATGACTGGCCGTGGGCGATGCTCGCCAGCGTTCCCATCGAGCAGGGGCAGATCACCATGCCATCCGTCAGAAACGACCCGCTGGCGATCCCCGCGCTGAAGTCCATGTAGTGATGGTACGTCAACCGGCCTCGCGAAGACTCGCTCTCGCTGAAGACCGAGCTGTTGCCCAGCCCCGAAGATCCCGACACGCGTCGTACCCCCAGGCGGCTGTCGTGGACCAGGTCAGCGTCGGGAGGGAGCAGATCCGACTCGTCGAGTGAAGCCAGATCGATGGACAGGCCGAGTTCGTGCTTGATGACCTGGCAGGCGGCGGGGCTGACCGTCAGATGCACGTTGCGGCCGAGGGACAGCAGCGCGTCGAGCAGCCGCACCGCGTAAATCGACCCGCTCGCTCCCGTGATGGCCACGACAAGATCAGACATAGACCCGCTATCCCATAATGGCCGCCGCGATGATCAGCGAGAGCCCCAGCAGCACCGAGCCCATGATGATCGCCAGCGCCGTGTTCTGGTCTTCCTCGATTTCCTTCCGCACGCAGAACGGCGACAGCTTGACGAACAGCCACATGCTGAGCGCCAGCACGAAGATGCCGATCAGAGCGAAGATCACCGCGGCCGCGAGGTGCGGCACCAGCATCCGCCACGGGCTCGATTCACCGGTCGGCAGCGCCTCGGCGAGCAGGGGAATCGTAGTCAGCCGCGCCATTCCCGCCACGATGGACGAAACTGTCAACGTCATAAATCCCTCAATACGCCCGGTTCGCAGCCGCTTTCCGAAATGCCGTCCGTTCCACGCCACCAGGGCCGACGCTCACTTGCCGCCGCCCCAACCCCCCGAACCGCTTGTTGAACGGCCGCCCGGAAAGTAATAGCCGCCTCCGCCCGAAGGTCCGTACGATGTCCCCGACGAGCCGAAGCCCGATCCGCCGAAGCTGGGGGCCTTCCAGCCGAGGGCCGAGGCCGTGGCAAACCACAGGCAGACCGCCGCACCCACGACGAGATAGGTCTTGAACAACATGAGGCGACCCGCGACGAGAGGCCGATTCGGCGAGGGAACCCGGCGCGGGGCAATCCCCGGCCCAATCACTCGGCGTCAGAATAGCTCATCGAGCGGCCGCCCGCACGGGAGGACCGGGTGCGGACGCCCCGAATTGTCGACATAGTTCACGTCCGGGTCGACACCCAGATGCCGATACACCGTCGCGAGGACGTCCTGCGGGCACTTGGGATTGTCCTTCGGAACCATTCCCTTCGAGTCGGTCGACCCGACGATGCGGCCCCCCTGGGCGCCGCCCCCCGCAATGGCGACCGACATGGCGTTCGGCCAATGGTCGCGTCCCGGCTTGTCGGCCCCCGCCCGCGTGTTGATGAGCGGCATGCGGCCCATCTCGCCCCAGGCCACGACCAGCGTCCGCTCGAGCAGGCCGCGGTCGGACAGGTCCTGGATCAGGGCCGAGTACGCGAGATCCCATCGCGGAAGGAACTCGTTCTTCAGCGACCAGAAATTGTCCTCGTGGGTGTCCCACCAGCGGCAGTCGACCGTCACCAACCGCACTCCCGCCTCGACCAGCCGCCGCGCCAGCAGCACGCGCTGTCCCCAATTGGGAGCGTCGCCCCCGGCGAATACCCGCGTCGAGCGATAGTTCGGAAAAATGCCATAACGCTCGCGGGTCGCCGCCGACTCGGACGCGAAGTCGAAGGCCTTCCGAGCGCGGTCGCCCGTCATCATGCTCCACGCCTGACGGTCGAAGTCGTCCATGGCGGCCATCACGCCCGAGCCGTCGACCTGCCGCCGCAAGCGGTCCATCTCTCCCCGCAGTTCCATTCGCGAACCGAGCCGCGAGACCGACAATCCCTCGGGCGAGCTGAGGTCGGGCACCGTGAACGCCGCATTCGGATCGCCGGGGTCCGCCTGCGTTTCGAAGGGACGATACGCCGCGCCGAGGTAAGACGAGTTCGTCCCCGGAACCATCCGCGGAATCATGACATACGCGGGGAGCGTGGGGTCGAGTCGCTGAAGCTGCTTCTTGACGATCGATCCGACGCTCGGGGCGACGTTGCCGCTCGGATCGCGTCCTGACGGATAGCCGGTGAAGCAGATCTGGTCGCCCGAGGAGTGATCGGCGAGGCCGTCTTCCTTGCGGTGCGCCATGCTGCGGATGATCGACCATTTATCGAGGCAGGCGGCCGTCTTCGGCAGATGCTCGCTGAGCTGGATGCCGGAGATGCGGGTGCTGACGGGATGAAACTCGCCGCGATACTCGGCGGGAGCGTCGGGCTTCATATCCCACATGTCGAGGTGGCTTGGCCCACCCCGCATCCAGAGGATGATGACGGACGTGTCCTTGCGGGTGGCAAGCCCCTGCGACTCGGCCCGCAACAACCGAGGCAACGAGAGCCCCCACGCCGCACCCGCCCCCAGGACGCCCGCCCGCAGAAACTCGCGCCGGTTGCGACGCAGCCCGCGCTCGAACTGAAGGCAGCCGGTGGGCATCGTCTGACTCATCGGTGCTCGACCTTCGGTCACGAAAACAGAATCGTCCGCAATTGACGCGAGCGCGTCGCGCTGCGGCGAACAATGTCACATCTTTCCATCGACCGTGATCGTACCCGCCCTTGCGGATGAATCAACCGCGCTCGATGGATATGGCGTCGTGACGAAGCAATTCGGCGAGCGTGGTCCGTTCCGGCGAGAGAGCGTTGCGTTTGACGATGATCGCGACAGGAACATCCGAGGTTTTGATCCGCGCTTGCGTTCTTTCGCGGGAGCGAAAGACGACCGATCAATGATCGGGATTCGCCGTCTTCTGGAGCGCTGTCGCGAGATCGGCCTCGATCAGCAGCAGCCGCTGCCAGCCGATCCACGCGAGGAACATTCCTTCTCCCTGGCCTTCCTGCAACTCGCCCGGCTGAGCCGACGGGCCAATCTCGCACGACGTCTGCACGACGTTCTGAATCTGGTCGTGGACGTACGCAAGGTAATCGGACAACTCGGCCCGCTGGGCCGCCGTCAGTCCGGAAGGCAGGGCGGGTGCTCCGCGGGGGAACAACGCCGTGCCAAGCGGCTTGCGGGGGATCAGGCCGCTCTCTTCGAACTCATCGAAGCCCGGTTCGTTGTGCGCGTAATAAGTGCCGTCCTCGGCAAGATCGTCCTCGGCTTCGTCGGGCCGGCGGGTGACGTCGGAACCGGAGCGGGCCGCGAGCATTTCCATGCGGTCGGCGATTTCGGCGCGGCTTCCGTAGACCAGCATGCATCGGCCGATCGTGAGCTGGTCGCCGGGCTGCAGGACACGCATCTGCACAGGCTGGCCGTTGCAGCGGGTCCCGTTGGTGCTGTCGAGGTCGGTCAGGATGATGCGGCCGGCGTCTTCCTGGATCTTCGCATGGAAGCGGCTGACGCGCTCGTCGTTCAGGCGGATCCGGTTGTCGTCCTCGCGGCCGATCGAAATGGGCGTCGGGATGTTCTCAAAGACGCTGCCGCGCTCGAGTCCTTCGATCACCTGAATCGTGACCAGCGCCATGCCGCACCCGCCGCTTCACTGAGCAACTTGAACTGAAGTCGTCCCGGCTCCGCACGGCGCCACCATGGGCCACTCACAGTGACCGCCCCGCCGCCTGATCGGGTCGCCGACGCTGCGTGGCATCGTAACGCGGCGACAATCAATCCGCTTGTAGCATTCTGCGCCGAACATCGTCAAATGGAAGACGCAAACCGCGGAAAACGGCCAGGAACGACTTTTTCCGATTGGGAAATTCTTGACGATCGATCGGAGGCGCTCCTTAGAATGAAACCGTGCTGCAGGACCGGGCTATTCCGCAAGACCGGCATATTTTGCGCGGGTTCACCAGGAACGGGCGGACTTCTTCATTCGGGGTTCATCGTCGCGCGAGGACGCGTCCGATACCACCGAAATTGACGGAGCCTTGAATTCTGGCTTGCACGGAGGTTGCAACCCACGCGGAGCTACCTGCCGTGTCGACCGTCCTGAAATCTCCCCGCGCTGCCCGCACCCGCCCTTCACTTCCTGAATACACCGCCGAGGACGCGTTGGCCGGCCATTGGACCCAGGCCTCCAGCACTGAGCTGCGCCGCCGCCTCTGGCACATGGCCCCCGGCCTCCTGCCGTTCTTCCTGTGGCCCGTTCCTCACGAAGATCCGCTCTCGCCGACTCTGCTGGGGCTGATCGCCGTCGCGGGCCTCGGTTTGGCCGCCGGCGTCTACTTCGGCTACAACCTCATTCGCCGCTCCGAGCTCGATCGCGAGCAGCGGACCGCCGTGCTGGGCTACCTGTGCTCGGTCCTCACGATGATCTTCCTGTTCCCGTCCGCTCCCGAGATGGGATTGGCGGTGCTGGCGGTGCTGGCGTTCGGCGACGGCTCGGCGACGCTGGGAGGCATCTGGCTGGCGGGGCCGAAACTGCCCTGGAACCGCCGCAAGACGTGGAGCGGTCTGGCATCCTTTGTGGTGGTCGGGACGGCCATGGCCGCGACCGTCTACTGGGGCGAGTCGAACAACCTCGAGAACCTGACGCCGGGTGTCAGTCCGCTGACCGCGATCCTCTGCACGCTGCCGGCAGTGATGCTCTCGGCCATTGCGGAGTCGATTCCATCGCGCGTCAACGACAATATCCGCGTAGGAGTCGTCTCGTCGGTCATGGTTCTCTGCATGCACACGCTTCTCATCGGCTGGCCTGCCTGACCGACGATTCGAATCAATCAGTCGCGCGTCAGTTTCGTCCGATGCCCTTCCGGAGTGGAAAGGTCGTCGGACGTTTTCCATTTAATTTCCGATCAAGGCACGCCCGCACAATCCGACGATCGACCGCGACCAGTCCGCCAATTATCGTTGACGGACTGTATCGCGTCCGTCAAAATGACCGATCAAAGAGCGCCTACCTGTTGATTGGCTCAGTCCCCTGAGCCCCTTTGACTCGATCCACCTGCTCGCCCCGCTTCGAGCTTTCGGGAGTCACGGATTGTGAACCGTCGAATCATTCCCCTCGCATTGCTGATCCTCGGGACGGCCGCATGGCTGTCGGGGTGGAATGTTCGTCAGGCTCCGGCCCAGGAAACGCAGCCTCCCGTGGCGGCCCCCGAATTCGGCGACGCGGCCATTGCCGAGACGCCAACGCCGCTGCATGTCGAGATCGACCGGCTCATCCGGGAGCGGACGCCCAACTACGACTCGATGGCTGCCCCGTTGGCGACCGACGGCGAATTTCTGCGACGGGTTTCGCTCGACCTGACCGGGTTGCTCCCTTCGGTCGCCGAGACCCGTGCATTCCTCGCCGATACCGACCCTGCCAAGCGCGAAAAGGTCGTGAACCGTCTTCTGGCCCATCCGTCCTATCCGCGCCACATGCAGCGGACATTCGACGTGGTGCTGATGCGGCGACTGGCCGCCAAGCACGTCGCGGCGCCGGCGTGGGAAACCTTCCTGCGAACGTCATTCGCCGAGGACAAAGGCTACGACCAGATCGTCCGCGAGATTCTCGCCGCGGATGGCACCGATCCCAAGGCCCGGGGACCAGCGCGGTTCCTGCTCGATCGCGAGGGGGACAGTCATGAGATCACCCGCGACGTCGCCCGCATCTTCCTGGGGGCGAACCTCGACTGTGCCCAATGCCACGATCATCCCTCGGTCGATGGCTTCAAGCAGGCCCACTACTACGGCATCCAGGCGTTCGTCGTCCGCAGCTTTCTGTTTACCGACGAAAAAAAGGTCGCCATGATGGCCGAGAAGGCCGACGGCGAAGTGACCTTCGAATCGGTCTTCGAGATCCGCGACAAGAAATCGTCCGGACCGAAATCTCTCCCGCCGCAGATCTTCGAAAAGGTCTCGTTCACCGAGCCGAAGTTCGACAAGGGAAAAGAGTACGTCGTCGCTCCGGATCCGAAGAAGAAAGAAGTGCGGCCGATCCCGAAGTTCAGCCGCCGCGCCCACCTCGCCGAGGCGGTCGCTTCCCGCGACAACCGCCGCTTCGCCCGCACCGCCGTCAACCGCGTCTGGTCGATCCTGTTCGCCCGCGGTCTCGTCCACCCCGTCGACATGGATCACGCCGCCAATCCGCCCTCGCATCCCGAGTTGCTTGATTTGTTGACCGACGAGTTCATGCGGAACCGTTTCGATGTCCGGTGGCTGCTCCGCGAGATCGTCTTGAGTTCCACCTATCAGAGGTCGAGTCAGCGCCCCGTCGGTGCGGATGGCAAGGCGGAGTTCCCGCCGGAAACCGCGTTTGCCCAGGCTCCCGTCCGGGCGCTGTCTCCCGCGCAGTTCGCATGGTCTTACTGTCAAGCGACCGGCGAAGCCGACGTCCAGAGGAACGCGCTGGGCAACAAGCTGAGTGAAGAGACCCTCTTTCAACGCCTGGCCGGATACGAGTCCCAGTTCACCAACCGCTTCGGCGGCCAGCCCGGCAAGCCGGTGGAAGGACTGGAGGCGACGATCGACCAGGCGCTGTGGCTGTCGAATGACGCGGGCGTGCTGAGCCTTCTTAACGTCCGTCCTGGCAGCCTGTCGGATCGGTTGGTCAAGTTGCCGGCCGACAACCCCGCGGCCATTGCGGAAGAGCTTTACTTGACGACCCTCGTCCGTCCGCCGACGCCGCAGGAAGTGGCCGAAGTGGCGGAATACCTCAAGGACACGACGCCTGAAACGCGGCCCAATGCGATCAAGGATCTTGTCTGGGCCGTGACGATGTCATCCGAGTTCCGTGTGTTGCATTGACTCTGGTCAGAGCATCTTGCCGTAGCACGGGCATACCTGCCCGTGGGTGAATGGGTTCGAGATGGGATGGGTCGCACGGGCAGGAGTGCCCGTGCTACAGTCCGATGAAGCTCATATGCACATTCCTCGAAACGCCCCCCGCTGACGATTTCGGAGCCCGCCATGACATATTCGCCCGCCTGTGGTTCCGCCGCCCACCTCTCTCGTCGCTCGTTCCTTCAGGGAGTGACCACCGGAGCGCTGGGGGCGATAGGGTTCGCCGGCCTGACGCACGCGCGGGCGGCCGAGCAGTTGACGCGGGCGCAGAAGCAGGTCGTGGTCTTCTGGCTTTCGGGCGGAGTGAGCCAGCTCGAGACGTGGGATCCGAAGCCGGGCACCGACAACGGCGGTCCGTTCCAGACGATCGAGACCTCGGTCCCCGGAACGCACATCTGCGAACTGCTGCCCTACACGGCGAAGCAGATGCATCACCTGGCCCTCGTCCGCGGCATCAACACGAAGGAAGGAGATCACGGCAAGGGGGCGTACATCATGCAGCACGGCTACAAGAAGACGCCGGGCTTTGAGTATCCCCATCTCGGCTCGGCCTTCTCGTCGCTGCTGACGCCCGCCGGCAGCCCGCTGCCTGGCTACATTCACGTTGCGGGGGGCGCCAACGCCAAGGACGCCTCCTTCCTGGGACCGCGGCATGCTCCGGTGGCCCTTGCCAACGGCAAGGCGCCCGATCATCTCGACCGCGCGGCGGGAATGACGGCCGAAGCCGACGCCAAGCGCCGGGCCATGCGGGCGAAGGTGAGCCAGCAGTTCTCCACCGGACGCAAGGCGACTGAGACGGAAGCCTACAGCGCCTCGTACGACCAGGCGGCCTCGCTCATGGCACGGAAAGATATCTTCGACTTCAGCACGATCAGCGAGGCCGACTTCGCCCGCTACGGCAAGCACGACTTCGCCCGCCACTGCCTGATGGCCCGCAAACTCGTCGAGAACGGCGTCACCTTCACGAAGGTGAATCACCGCGAGTACGACACCCACTCCGAGAACTTCAACTTCCACATCGAGCAGCTGGGCGAGTTCGACCAGCCGTTCGCCGCGTTCGTCGAGGACCTCGCCGACCGCGGGCTCTTGGCGAACACGCTGGTCATCGTCATGTGCGAGTTCGGCCGCACGCCGCGGATCAACCAGCGCGTCGGCCGCGACCACTGGGGCACCGCCTGGTCAATCGCGGTGGGGGGCGCCGGCATCAAAGGGGGGGCGGTCGTCGGCAAGACGAACGAGAACGGGACGAAGGTCATCGACCGTGAAGTCGACGGCGGGCACCTCTTCCACACCTATTACAAGGCGGTGGGGATCGACTCGACGCAGCCCTTCTGGGACAACGACCGCCCGTACCACAAGGCCGATCCGCAGGCCAGCGCCATCGACGAAATCCTCGCCTGAGATCTCGTAAAGGACGTGACAACCGGTCAGGCGTCGCCGTCCGCGGCACGCCTTCGGGGCAAGGAAGCCGTGGCAGACCGCGGTTTCTACTCGATGAGCGACTTCGATTCCCGCTCGAGAGGTCTCGGGCCAGGTTTCCCCGTTGCGATCCGCCGGCACCGTTCTCCGCGCCTTCGCGGTCAATCCCTTCTGCCGACGGGAATCGCATTCCAGGCCGGAAGAATGCCGAGATGCGGAGTGCGCCGCACTCGCCGCGCTTTGAGGCGGATTGCGACGGGCGGGAAGAGCGAGTGGCTGACGGGCACTTGCGGCGAGCGGCCGACAGGCCGCTTCAAACCGCAAAGCGTCGACGGGCGGGAACCGCGGATCCGATCCAAGTCCTGATCGGGGAAAACCGCCACGAACGGCGATGCGCCCTGTCGGTCGGGCGCAATCGAACGGCCGCGACGCTCGATCAGAACGTTCACAGCGCCGCGCGAATCACTTGTCGAGCGGCAGATTGCTCTCGTGATCCCGCTCGCGCTTGATCGCTTCGTACACTTCCTGACGGTGCACGGTGACGTCTTTCGGAGCGTCGATCCCGAGGCGGACTTTGTCCCCGCGGATCTCGATCACCATGATGGTGATCCGGTCCCCGATGATGATCTTTTCGTCCTTTTTGCGGCTCAAGACGAGCATAGCCAGTCCCTGCTTTGCATGGGAGTATGAGAATGAGTGGGTGAACGTTTCCAATTCTAAACCCGCTTTCTCGACGCGCTGAAAAATGCCGTCATGTTTCCACGGCAAAACAGGACAACAAGGGAGACGCTGACGCCTTTCCCGAACGTGACGCCTGCACGGCGATGTCCGCCCGCAACGTTTCTTCCTGTCAGGAAAACTGGATTGGCCGAAAACCTCGCGCGGCCGGCGATCCCTTCCGTTCCATTCCGGCGACTGATGCGATCGCTACAGTCGGATTCCGGGCGGTGCGCACGGAGGCGCTTCGGCAGCAGTCGGGGGGCCCGGGCTCGACGCGGCATCGCCGCCGCGAATTCCGGGGAAGCTCGCCGGTCAGTCACCGTCAGCCGATCAACCGCCGGATCGTCGCCAGGCTCTTCGCCGCTGTGGCATCCAGGTTCGCCTCGCTCCCCCCGCCCCGGACCGGCGAGCACATCTCGTAGGCGACGAACCCATCGAACCCTCCGTCCTTCAATCCCTGGAAGAAGGCCGGAAGGTCCAGGAACCCGTCCCCCAGCGGCACCGCACGGACGGCGGGCGGGTCGAGGCGCTCGTAGTTCACCAGCTCGGGGCGATAACGGAAGCGGTCGAGCCGCACGTAGTCGGCCAGCGTCGTCTGAACCATCCGCGGCGCCAGGCGGCGAGCCGAGGCATAGAGGTCGGTCCCATGCAGCGCGGGCGCCCAGGGATCGAACATCGCCCGCAGGTTGGGATGATCGACGTCATCCAGGAGTTCCTCGAAGGCCTCGGCCGAAACTCCGACGTCATGGTGGTTCTGAAGTCCCAGGGTCACTCCGAAGTCCGCCGCGACCGACGCCGATTCACGCAGCGCCCGCACGCAGCGGTCCCAATCGGATTGATATTCCTTCTGGTCGGTGAAGTATCCGCTGAAGACCCGCACGAGGCGGGCGCCGAGCGTCCGGGCCATCCGGGACAGTTCGGCCACATAGCGGACCTGCATCTCGACGAACGGGACTTCCGCCGCGGTGCGAGTGGCGGTGAAGTCGGTGTATCCGGCCATCGTGGCGATCGTCAGGCCAAGGCGTTGTGCGGCGTCGCGAATCGGGGCAAGCGACTCCTCGGAACCGTAATCGAGCACCGAGAGGTGCGGCCGCTTTCCGCCGAGTTCCACGGCGGGATAGCCCAGCACCGCGGCTTTCTCGAGAAAATCCAGGACGCTCAGGCGATGCTGACCCCAGGCGCCGGCATAGCTTACGGAGAACAGAGTCGGGATCATGGAGTTGTGCCGGTCGGAATCGACGGTCGAGAAAGCGCGGATCGAATGCTGCGCATCTTGCCGCACACCGTCCCCCAGCGAAAGTCACGACGGCCGTCGCGAACCACTCTCAGGCCCCGTTGTCTTTTCTGCATGACCACAGAACCGACAAATCCCACGCTGGTTCAACCGTGCGATGTCGTCTCATCGTCGGCAGGGACGGTCCATGGCATCGAGCTCGAAACCGAGCTTGAGCGACGGATTGCAAGCGATCCCCGCTGGCAACTGGGGCTCGACTGGGGCCGACCTCGTCCCGGTCATCCCGAGGGATCAATTCGTGCGCATCTCCAGACCGTGCTCGCGAATGTCGATCGCTTGTTCGGCGACTCTCCGCTGCGTCGAAAGCTTCGACTGATCGCACTGATTCACGATACGTTCAAGCACGAAGTCGATCCGGACAGGCCCCGTTCGGGTGCGAATCATCACGGGATGATCGCCCGCCGGTTTGCCGAACCTCTGATCGACGACCAGGACGTGCTGGACGTCATTGAACTGCACGATGAGGCATACAACGCCTGGCAGAAAGGGTCCCGTGACGGACGATGGGACCGGGCGATTGAGAGAGTCGATGCACTTCTCGATCGTCTGGGTCCAACACGGACTCTTTTTGTTGGCTTTTACCGTTGTGACAATTCGGTGGAAGGGAAAGCGTCCGACAGTTACGACTGGCTCCAGTTGCAGATCACTCGGCGATACGCCGCCAGGTGAGAGTCGTGCTCAGATTCGACGAGCGTTTTGAAGCTCTCACGATGCCTCGATGACGAGCGGGTTGCTGAGATGAGGGGTTAAAAAGCAAAACGGGTTCAAAAGCGAGCGGGCAGGACCTGCCACAACTCTTTTGAACCCGTTCAGAGATCCACTGCACCTGGCAGTGCTTTCGCGTTCACCGTTCGCGCCCGGCCGCGACCCAGTCATCCGGTCGCGATGCGGCGGCGGGAGTCGCTCAGCCCTCTTCTTCTTCGTCTTCGTCGTCCAGGGTATCATCGGCCGCCAATGCAGCGCCCAGCGGCCCATGGTCGTAGCAATCTTCGTCATGCCACAGCGGGAGACCGGCCGCATAGCGGGCGGCGAGGACACGCACCTTGTCTTCCGAGCCCGGCTTCGCGGCGGTCGGAATGATCGGATCAATCCCTAACGCGGCGTAATCGAACTCCTCGAAAGACTCGTCGTAGTCCACTCCGTATTCCTCATCCAACACATCCGTGTCAGAGTCGACCTCGAGGGCGGATTCTTTGTACGCCATGCCACTCTCTCCCACAACTTCTATCGAACACGAGGGAAATGGAAATCTGCGACGCCGCCGGCACGCCGACCTGGACTTCGGAAGTACTGAAGAGCAAAGATCCTGAGCGGGCACTCATCCCAAGGGTGTCGGGAGGGGCCAGACCGCAGGGAGTTACTTCAGGAAGACGTCAAAAGGTGGGCGAATCAGGCTGGACCGATAACGATCGGCTGCCAGCCGGTTGGAACACCGGCGAAGAAGAAACTCTTCTTCCATTTTGCTGCAAACAGTGCGCAACCGCACGACAATTGCAGATCAAATGACTTACAGCGACCGCCAATCAGCTAAGGCCGATTTTTGGGTCGTATTGACGAATTGTCAACGAAAAAACTCAAAACGATCGGCAATTCGCGGAAATTGAAGCCTCGCGCCGTCGGCGCGCGAGGTTGTGACGGCAACTGCAATCGAATTCCAATTCGATCGTCTCGCGCGCGAGGCAATTGACGCATTTTGTCCCGATGTTCTGATGCATTGCGCGACTCGACGATAGTCAGCGGCGAAGTCTTCCGTCACACTGACCGTCACAAGGAATGGGATAAACATCCGATTCTCCGTCCGCCGTCACACGGCATGCAGCGGCTTGTTCCGCGGAGCCATCCTGAGACCCTCATCATGGTGCGATTTCGCCACGTCTTGTGCTGTGCCCTGAGCTTCGTCGTCGCTGGCGGCGGACTGACTTCAACGTCCGCGGACGATCGTCCCCTCGACTACCAACGCAATGTCCGTCCCATCCTGGCGGATAAGTGCTTTCAATGTCACGGACCGGATGCGGGGCATCGCCAGGCCGACCTGAGGCTCGACATGGCGCCGCCGAAAGATGGATCCGCCATCCGTCCCGGCCATCCTGACGACAGCGAGATCATCCGGCGGATCGAATCGAGTGATCCCGAGACGCGGATGCCTCCCGCCCGCTCGGGCAAAGCCATCACACCGGCCGAGACGGCCATCCTGCGACGCTGGATCGCCGAGGGAGCACGGTGGAGCGACCACTGGGCTTACGTGACTCCTGCGAAGCGGGCTGCCCCCGGCGCGGGCGGCATACCGGGCGCCGCCCACTGGATCGATGCCTTCCTCCTCGAACGCCTGCAGCGGGATGGGCGGCAGTTCGCTCCCGCGGCTGATCGCGTCACGCTCCTCCGTCGCCTCAGCTTCGACCTTCGCGGTCTTCCACCCTCTCCGGAAGAAGTCCGGACGTTCGTGGCCGATGTCGACCCCCGTGCGGTCGAAAAAGTCGTCGACCGGTATCTGGCTTCGGACGAGTACGGCGAGCGGATGGCGACGGTCTGGCTCGACCTCGTCCGCTTCGCCGACACGGTCGGCTATCACGGCGATCAGGTCCATCACATCACGCCCTACCGCGACTGGGTGATCGACGCGTTCATCGACGACATGCCATTCGACCAGTTCACCCGCGAGCAACTGGCGGGAGATCTGCTTCCGGACGCGACCGTCGATCAACGCATCGCTTCGGGCTACAACCGCCTGCTCCAGACCTCTCACGAAGGGGGCGTCCAGGAGAAGGAATACCTGGCGATGTACGCCGCCGACCGCGTCCGGAACCTCTCCGCAGTCTGGTTGGGGGCGACGGTCGGCTGCGCCCCGTGCCACGACCACAAGTTCGACCCTTACACTCAGCGCGATTTCTACGCCCTGGCCGCCTTCTTCGCCGATCTCGACGAAGCCCAGCACCTCAAGCGCGGCAGCGACGCATCTCCCACGGTTCGAGCGCCCGAGTTGAGGGTCCATACGCGTCGCGAGCGGGCGGAACTGGCCGCAATCGACGATCAGATTCTGGCTCTCCGCAACCGGCCGACGGGCGACGAGCAGAAAGAGGCGACCGCGAAGCAGATCGCCGACCTCGAGGCCCGCAAGATGTCGCTCGAGAAGGCGGCCCGACTGACGATGATTTCTGCCGCCATCGAGCCCCGCACGATCCGCCTGCTTCCTCGCGGCAACTGGCTCGATGAATCGGGCCCGATCATCGAGCCCGCCGTCCCGTCATTTCTCGGCGGTCTCAACGTCAAAGGCCGCCGCCCCACCCGTCTCGACCTGGCCCGCTGGCTCACCGATCCCCGCGACGGCGCTGGCCTGCTGACCGCTCGCGTCATGGTCAACCGCTTCTGGGCCATCCTCTTCGGTGCGGGGCTTTCCCGATCGCTCGAAGACTTTGGAGCTCAGGGGGAAGCCCCCGATCATCCCGAGCTTCTCGACCGCCTGGCGGTCGGGTTCGTCGAGAATGGCTGGCGGATCAAGCCGCTGCTCCGCCAGATCGTTCTGACCCGCGCCTACCAGCAATCGTCCGTCGCATCCGATCGCTCGACCGACCCCGACAACCGACTCCTTTCCCGCCAGGCCCGGTTCCGCCTTCCCGCCGAAATGATCCGCGACAACGCCCTCGCGATCAGCGGGTTGCTTGTCCGGCAGCTTGGCGGGCCGAGCGTTCATCCCTATCAGCCGGCCGGATACTACAAGCACCTCAATTTTCCGAAGCGGGATTACCACGCCGACAACGACGCCCGCCAGTGGCGCCGTGGCCTCTACGTGCATTGGCAGCGGCAGTTCCTGCATCCCATGCTGAAAGCGTTCGACGCTCCGCGCCGCGAAGAGTGCGTTCCGCGGCGCTCCCGCTCTAACACCCCCCTTGCGGCACTGGCGCTCCTCAACGATCCCAGTTTCATTGAAGCGGCCCGTGCTTTCGCCGCCCGCATCCTCGCTGCCGGCGCAACGGATGAGGATCGAATCAACGCGGCCTTCGAGATTGCCGTCTCTCGAACTCCCGACGACCGCGAACGGGTGATTCTGTTGAAACTGCTCCAAGAGTCGCGGTCGGCGTTTCTCGTCCGCGGCGACGATGCGGCCGCCAGAGTTCTCGCGACCGGCCTGGCTCCGCAAGCGAAGGACCATCCGACGCGCGAAGTCGCCGCCTGGACGATGGTCGCCCGAGCCCTTCTGAACCTCAGCGAAACCGTCACCCGGCCATGACTGACCGTCGGTGCTTCCGAAGAGGCGTTTCAACGCCTTCCGGTTCTTCCTGAGGGGATGTCACCGTAGCGAACACATCCACAAGAGGCACCCCCGTCCCAAGGTAAGGCTGGGTGGAATGCCGGCTGCACTTTCGATGCGATGCCAGGCCATCGCAAGGAAATTGCATTCGGAACGCGAATTGCACCAATGGCGAGGCCGTGCCACCCAACGCTTCGTCTACACCCGCGGCCGCGCGAATGACGCCCTCCGTCCCGCACAGCCCTTATCGCAGCACCCCGCTCCGCGACCTCAAGCTGACCATTGAGGGGACGCCGCTTGAGCCGACCCTCAAACGGTTCGACGCCGAAATCGCCGCACGCGGCATCCCCCTCCAACCCCACTACTACCTCTCGACCGACTGGGGCGTTCCTTTTCCGTCGATCTCCATCGGCATTCCGTTCTACCTCGCCCATCCCGATCTGACCGAGCTTCATGGACAGCAGGTCGGACACTTGGAGGGGTCGTCCGGACCGGCCGAGCTTCTCCAGTACATGCGTCACGAGATGGGGCATGTCGTCAACTACGCGTACCGCCTTTATGACGAGGAAGAATGGGTCAAGCTGTTCGGTTCGATGACGCAGCCTTATCTCGAGGAATATCGTCCCTCGCCGTTCAGCCGGAGATATGTGCGGCACCTCCCGGGCTGGTATGCCCAGAAGCACCCCGACGAGGATTGGGCCGAAACATTCGCCGTCTGGATGACACCCGGCGACGCCTGGCGCGAGGACTATAAGAATTGGCCGAAGGCCCGGGCGAAGCTCGAGTATTGCGACAGGACGATGGCGTCCCTGAAGAACCGGAAGCCTGTCGTCACGAACCTGGATTACGACGAAGATGCAAGCACGATGGCTCTGACCGCGGAAGACTTCTACCGCGGTTATGTCCCCCCCGACGAGCCGCTGCCGGAAGGGATTGCGGGGGCGCTTCGGTCGATCTTTTTCGAGCCGGGAGAGTCGAAGTCAGCTGACGTGCGTCCCGCGTCCGAGCTGATCAACCGCCTGAAAAACTCGATCGCGGCCGACGTCTTTCGCTGGACTGGGCATTTCCCCGAGCGGACGCATGCGCTTCTTCGCGACATGGCCAGGCGGTGCGACGAGATGCACCAGGTCATCCCCAGATCGCGGGAATTGGATGCGACCGTCAACCTGACGACACTCGTCACCGCGCTCGCCATGAACTACGTCCACAACGGGTCGTATCTCGGCTGACGCGCGACAGACTGCCGAAAGCGTAGCGAACCAACGGACGCCGTCGACGTTTCCTACGTCGCGACTTTCGCGGCCTTGCGCGTTGTCCTGCGGCGGGGCGAGGGCTCCCGGGTTCGTTCGCAGGCCAGATCGACGATTGTGTTGATGAGGTCGTCGTATTCGATTCCGGCCGCGCCCGCCGCCATCGCGAACTCGCTCTCCTTCTCGAGATAACAATTCGCATTGACCTCAATGACGTAAATCTCTCCCGACTCGGTCAGCCGCAGGTCGATGCGGCCATAATCCCGCACCCGCAGCGCATGGTACGCATCCAGCGCCACCTTCTGCAGCCGCGCCTTCAGCGTGTCGTCGACGTCGGCGACCACCGCCCGCGTCCCCTGGTATTCCGGAGTGTCAACATCAAACTTGGCCCTGGCGTCCATGATTCGAGGAGAACCCTCAGGCAACCCCGCGAAATCCATCTCGATCGGCGGGAAAGCCCGCGGCTCCCGGTTTCCCAGCACGCCGACGTAGAACTCGCGGCCCTCGATGTACTCTTCGACGAGCGCCGCATCCTTCAGGTCCTTGTGAATCGACAGGACACGCTCCATCAGGTCGGTCGTCGACCGGACGAGCGACTTCCTGCCGTCGATGCCGATCGACGCATCGTTGCGGAGCGGCTTGACGAACAGCGGCATCCGCAATCGCCCCGCCGTCTCGAAGTCCGCATCCTGGGCGAACGTGGCATAGTGCGGATAGAGAATCTCGTCGAACGCCAGGAGCTTCTTGCTCAGCCCTTTGTCTTCCTGAAGGAAGATTTCACCGGGTGATCCGCCCGTGTAGGGAATCCGCAGCAGGTCCAGCACGGCCGTGGCCGCAATCAGCCCCCCCTGCATCCCGCCCGCAAAGTCTTCGAGCAGGTTGAACACCAGGTCGGGCGACTTCCGCCGAAGCCCAGACACCATCTTCTGCAGGTCGGCATGCACGCCGAGCACCGAACACTCGTGTCCTTTGGACTTCAACGCCTGCGTCACTTGCTCGAACACGACGTCGACGTCTTTTGAACCTTCCTCTTCGACATATCCCAACAACGTGATTTTCATGAGCCGGTGTCCTGGGCACGAACTGGGACCGCAACCTGCTGGACGATCGGGAATCGTCCTGACCGCACGGCGACCAGCAACCGATGCCAGTCACGGGCGGAGACGCCGTCCCCACTTGCATCGGATCACCAATGCAGATTGCATGCCCGACCGGTTCGACGCCGTTCAAGGGGCCATTCAGGGGACCGAAAACCCGAGGTCGCGAAGCAATGTCGTCAGAGCGACCATCGGGAGGCCGGTGATGGCCGTCTGGTCAGCCGAGCGGATCTCGTCGAACAGCGCAATCCCGCGCGATTCGATCTTGTACGACCCCGCACAGTCCAGCGGCGAGTCGGCCGCGACGTATCGCTCGACCTCCGCACGCGTCAGCGGCCGCATCCGCAGCGTCGTGACGTCGGTGTGCAGACGCGTTTCGCCCCGATGAGCGGCGGCGAAGGACGTGATGAGATCGTGCGCGCGGCCCGCCATCCTCAAGAGCTGTTCCACCGCGAATTCGGCCGTTCCCGGCTTGCCGAGGATCTCGCCGTCCAGCGACACCAGTTGGTCGCCGCCGATCACCACCGCATCCGGAAACGTGGCGGCGACGCTTTCGACCTTCAGCGTCGCCAGCCGCTCGGCGAGGTCGCGCGGCGACGTCCCCAACCGTTGCAGTCGCCCCTTGGCATTCTCTTCGTCGAACGGGGGGGCAACCGCCCGGAACGAAAGTCCGAGGCGTTCCAACTGCTGCCGGCGATAGGGGGAGGTGCTGGCGAGAATCAGTTCCAAGGCTCGCTCCGCGACCGGGACCGTGGTCCATACGTAAAGCGGTTGGTTGGCGACACCCGCTCGGCGACCGGCGGACTCGCCATGTGCAGCGCATTCATCAGGACGGCGCCTCCCGCGCCCACAACGAACCCGCCGATGTGCGCCCACCACGCGACGCCTGCCGCCTCGCCGGATCCAAAGCTGGAGAAGACCTGCACCAGAAACCAGAATCCGAGGAACAGGGGCGCAGGCACCTGGAACGTCTGAAGGAAAGGGCCGAGCGGAACCACCGCGAGGACGCGCGCCCTGGGATAGAACACGAAGTACGCTCCCATGACGCCGGCAATCGCGCCGCTCGCTCCGATCGTCGGCATCATGGACGACGTATCTGCGAGGTAGTGCGCAAGGCTCGCCGCCACTCCCGAGCCGAGATAGAACACGAGAAACATGATGTGGCCGAAACGGTCCTCGACGTTGTCGCCGAAGATGTAGAGGAACCACATGTTTCCCAGGAAGTGCATCCAGCCCCCGTGCAGGAAAACGCAGGTCAACATCGTCATCCACGAGGGAACGGCGGAGGGGGCGGCGCGGCGCATCACGATCACTTCGCGCGGCCCGCCGCGCGTCTGCTCCATGCGGATCTCGGGAATCTCGACGTCGGCGCCGGGGTTCGTCACACGGGCCGGAATCATCCCGTAGCGCTCGACCATCGTCGATGCTTCGCCCCCCGCCAGCTGCGCGAAGAAAACAAGGGTGCAAAGTCCCATCATGAGATAGTTCACGAAGGGAACGGTGCGGGACGGGACGTCATCGCGAAGTGGGAACATGAAAGACTCGTAGGGCTTGCCAGGGCGAGCGCGCCGCCCGGGCACAGCTCTGCTGTGGAAAGTCTATCCGACAATTCCATTACGCCAACTGGTCGGCTCCGCGGCCCCTTCGCGACCACCCGCTTCCGGATGCCCTCAGGACGATGGGGCCGCTCGATTGTTCCCATGGGCCCGATCAGCGACGATCTGGTCTCGGCCTCCCCGTCCTTCCTTCGAGACTCCCACCGATGCCCCGATTCTTCCTGATTCTTGCGACCCTCTGTGCCCTCCCCCTTTCACGGCTCGCAGCGGCGGAGTCCGGACCGCTGAAAGCCGGTGCGGCCACCAGCAATATCACGCCCAATCTGGGGGGCGATATCGTCGGAGGCTTCAAGCCGTTTCCCGCCACTCACATTCATGATGAACTCCACGCACGCTGCCTGGTGCTGGACAACGGCCAGTCGAAATTGGCGCTGGTCGTCTGCGACCTCCTCGGATTTCATCGCGGCGTCAGCGACGAAGCCCGCCGGCTGATTCTCGCCGAGACGGCGATTCCCAAAGAGAACGTGCTCATCAGCGCGACGCATACGCACTCGGCCACGAGCGCCCTCGGTTCGGACTGGTACCAACCCGACGTCACCCTCAACGAATACCAGAAGTTCGTCGCCCGACGGATCGCCGACGGCGTCCGGCGCGCGTTGACCAACGCCCGTCCCGCCGAGATCGGATTCGGAACCGCCGAGGCCCCCGAGCATGTCTTCAATCGCCGCTGGCACATGCGCCCCGGGACGATGCCCGCCAATCCCTTCGGGACGCTCGATCTCGTGAAGATGAACCCTCCGGCGGGAAGCCCGAATCTCGTGGAGCCCGCCGGCCCGACCGACCCCACGGTCTCGTTCCTTTCCGCTCGAGACCTGGATGGCAAGCCGATCGCCCTGTATGCCGCGTATTCGCTCCACTACGTGGGGACTACCGGGCCCGGCCATGTCTCGGCCGATTACTTCGCGATGTTCTGCACCGAGATGGGGCGCCTCGTCCAGGGAAACGATGCCGATCCTCCATTTGTCGCCCTGCTCGCGAATGGCACGAGCGGCGACATCAACAACATCAGCTTCAAGGTCCCGCGATCGGGCAAGCCCCCCTACGAACAGATGCGACACGTCGCGCACGATGTCGCCTCCAAGGTCCATTCGGCGATGGCCAGGGTGAAGTACGATCGGAATCTCGTGCTCGAATCTCGGTTCAAAGAACTCGAACTGGGATCGCGCCGGCCCACCGAGGAACAACTTGCGTGGGCGAAAAAGACGCTCGCCGCCGCTCCCGAGGACCGGCAGCGGTGGGATCTCTCCGCGATCTACGCGGATCGAACGACGAAGCTGAACGACGTGCCGGAACGTGTCGCCACCCCCTTGCAGGTCCTGCGCGTGGGGCCGGTCGTCATCGGCAGCATGCCGTGCGAAGTCTTCTGCGAGATCGGCCTGGAATTCAAGGAGCGGAGCGCGCTCCAGCCCGCTTTCCTGGTGTCGATCGCCCACGGATACATGGGATATCTGCCGACGCCGCGGCAGCATGACCTGGGGGGCTACGAAACCTGGATCGGCACCAACCGACTCGAAAAGGATGCGTCAGTCAAGATGCTCGATGCGTTGATCGAGATGACGCGCGCCATGCAGAAGCCGTGAGCAGAAAGCGGTGCGGCGGGACGCGGCGTCAAGGGTCCCTTACCGCGTCGCGTGCCGCACCAGCGTCACTTCGTTCCCCCGTTCGTTGAACCGGACTTCATGCATGAAAGTCCGCATCAGCAGCACGCCGCGCCCGCTCTGGCGCTGGAGGCTCTCGAGGCAGCGGGGGTCCGGAATCCGGGAGGGATCGAATCCCGGTCCTTCGTCGCGGACATTGAATTCGATTCCCTCACTCCGCAGGCGGTAGTCGACCACCACCCGACGGTCGTGGTAAGGGGACATGGCACGGCGCTCGCGCAGGAGGTTGTCCCAGGCAGTACCGTCCCCCTCCCGCAACTCCGAATCGAGTTCAAGATTGCCGTGCAGCATGGCGTTCGTCACGGCTTCGGTCAGTGCGACCTTGATGCGGATTCGCACCTCGTCGTCGCCGAACCGCATGGCCCGCAGCGTTTCATCAATATGGGCCACGAGCGGCGGGATGACCTCGATGTCGTTCCCCACGACAAACCGGGCCGACGCCTCGACGCAGTATTCCAGCTTTCGTCGGCCGGGACGCTCGTCCCGGGTGAATCCCAGGATCTGCTCGAGCGTCGGAAGCAGGTCGCGATCGACCCGGCGTTGCGGGAGATAGCTCACGGCGCCGCGGCGCAGCGCGTCGGCGGCGTCGTCCGCCACAGTCCCGGTGATGACCACTACGGGAATCTGCGGGTGGGCCTGCCGGATCTGGTCAACCACCCCCAGCGCGCCGTTTGACTTGCGTCCCACCAGGGCGAGATCGCAACGCGAACGCGTCAACTCGCCGAGACTGTCGGCGGCGTTGCAGGCAAACATCACCCCGTAGCCAGCCTGTTCCAGCAGGCGGCACACGGCGGCGCATTGTGCCCGCGTGTCGTCGACAACCAGGATGCGTTTCATCGCGGGCTCCTTCATTGGGCTCCGCAGGCACATCAAGGGGCGTCAACCGGACCCATTCCCTTGTCCGGACGGCGTTCGCGGCGCTTCAGTTCCCTGCAAAAGCTCCTGAATCGCGGCGAATCATCCACTATTGTAGCGCAACCGTCCACTCCAGAACGGTCGGACGCCCGGATTCCACCGCGTCCAGGCGATTCCTTTTCACCCAGCCTTTCCAAGCCGAACTACTTCGACATCCGTCGATGGTCCGTCCTCAAAGGGACTCGCTTCCAACGCTCCTTCAGGTGCTATTGATGGACTCCCGGCAGACCTCCGCATCAATCATCCGTTGCCGTACCCGCTTCAAGACGAGCGGATCGAACGCACGAACCCGCCACCGCCACGAGGGGACGCATAGCGATGCGGACGCAGGATGGTTCCGACGTCGGCTTACCGTTCTTCTGGTAGTGCTTCGCCGCAAAGGCGAGGTACTGAATCACGAGCCCATCGACCGTCAGGCTGATTGGATCGACGTTGCCCTGCTTGCCGAACCACTCCGTCACGACTTGGTGGTAGCCGTCACGGGATGCAGGCGAGTCGCGCTGGCCGAGGCAGCGGTTTCGCCCGTTGAGGCGAACGCGGATTTGCCCAGTGGGCTTGTAGAGCAGATCCGACGGCTGCTTCGCGGTCTTCGGCAAGGTGCGGTTCCCGATGAAACCTCAACGAGGTTTTCATGCCGCACCGCCGGTCCGGTTGTGGTAGGAAACGTGGTAGTAACCGGCGTCTCGACTACTTTTCCGTCTCGTCCGGTAGTCGCAACTCGCGACTCACAGTGAACTTACTCAGTGCCCCCACAAGGACTCGAACCTTGGACCTACTGATTAAGAGTCAGTTGCTCTACCAACTGAGCTATAGGGGCTCGATGGCGAAGCAGCGAACCAAGGCAAAATGCTCGTTCGCTGCCCACGTCGGATGCGTGATTCTACTGAAACGAGTTCAGAGATCAAGGGAACTCGGCTCCGCATTGCGGGGCATTCGAACCAATCATGGTCGACGCAGTCGCGAACTCGTGAGCAACGTGGTACCTGACTTTGAGCCGACTCGGTCAGAGCCGTGACGGGCAGGAAGGGACGGTGCGAGACGCAGTTTTTCAAACGACTCAAGCTCTTCGTCAGCCCACGGAATGGGGTTCTCGGGAAGGCTGGAATGCGCCCGTTTCACAGCTTTCAATTCCCCCACATGACGCGAGGGTGGGGGGATGCGGTTTACAGGTGCCTCGCGAAGGAACCGAGCTGAATCTTCCGGTCGTCGCTCGATCGACTTGCGACTCGAGGTGTCGCCGCAGCTGACTTGCGGCGTGAAGAGGCCCTGGGCTCCGGCGTCGGTCCTGTCGTTCTGACAGAACTCGACTCGGGTGCGGGATCAGAGTCGTCGCGGCGTATCCCGATGCATGGGAATGGCAGCCGAGTCCTTGTCTCGTCGAGTTGACGTTGGCGACTCCGTCTGAAGGATGTTTCGCGCGCGAAGAATTCCAAATTCCCAACTGTCCACCACAAGGTCCGCGCGAAATTCTAATCGCAAGGACTTCGATGCACCCGCGATTTATGAGGGTGACAGCGAGTGTGAGGGACCCTTCCGAGCGGCGCAGCGATGTTTCGACTAAGGCAATATAGATTTTGGCCTTAGGACGTCGAAAGTAAGGATCTCACCACTGTGGATTCAACGGCCAGAAACAGTCAGGTAGGCAGACTTGTCGCACCCTCTCAAATGGCGAACCGACCTTCCCTGCGTGGTCTTTTGTTCTCTTGTCGTGACAGCCGCAGCGGGAAAATAAGAGTGTGCACAGCCGGGTGCTCCGGCTCACCACCTCGGTCGTGAGTCTTCGCCAAGACTTCGGTTCTCTCAGCACCCGAAGCCACTCACTCCGGTGTCGGGCCCAGGACGGGCTACGCCGTGCAGTCGAAGCGATTGAAAAGCGCTGGTCAGCCTCGGCTGGCCGGAATGTCCTTCGCGTTGCCTTCTCCGCAGATTGATATCGTTCGAAGACCCCGCCGCGTTGTTGCGCTCGACCCATCGGGCCGACCAGCGACGCTCATGTGGGGGATCAGTTCGCCGTTGGATCCCCCGCCCACCCCCGCGATTGCGTCGCTCTCGTCGCGCGACCCTGGAGCATTGCGTGTCGACCGGCCATTCCCCCGACTTTAAAGAGCTGGTCCGCTCGCGGACGAATCTCGTCGACCTGATCGGGGAGAATGTCGCGCTGAAAGGGCAGCGTGGGGGAACGGATTTCGTCGGCCTCTGCCCGTTCCACGAAGACCACAACCCCTCGTTCCACGTCTACCCCGATCGCGGCACGTACCGATGCTGGGTGTGCAATGAAGGGGGAGACTGTTTCTCCTTCGCGATGAAGTATGAGGGAGTCGAGTTCCGGGAAGCGCTGGAGATGCTGGCGAAGCGTGCGGGACTGGAAATGCCTCGCCCCCAGCGTCCCGACCGCCCCTTCGGCGAAGCGGGAGGCGCTCCCGTCGGGCGAGGGGGGCCGTCCGGGTCGCCAGCAGGATCTCCCGGTGTTCCGGTCATCTCAAAGAATGAACTCTACGAGGTGCTGGCCTGGGCTCAGGGAGTGTTTCACGACTGCCTGCTGAAGTCGCCCGCCGCGGCTCCTGCGCGAGAGTATCTCCTCGGCCGTGGATTCACGCAGGAGACGATCGAGCGATTCAAACTGGGATATCATCCCGCCGACTGGAACTTCATTCCGCGCCTGGCGAACGGCAAGTTTTCCCGACTCCAACTCATTGCGTCAACGGTCGTCGGGGCGTCGCGCGACAATGCGGACGGTTACTACTCGCACTTTTTCGACCGCGTCATCTTCCCCATCCACGACGAGCGCGGCCGCACCGTCGCCTTCGGCGGGCGCATCATCCCCGGTCGCGGCCGCCCGGAAGACGCCAAGTACAAGAACAGCAACGACAGCCCGGTCTTCCACAAAAGCCGCCTCGTCTTCGGCCTCCACGCCGCCCGCGACGCCATCCGCAAGAGCGATCCTCCGACGGCCGTCGTCGTGGAAGGCTACGCCGACTGCATCATGTGCCACCAGCACGGGCTGACAAACGTCGTCGGCACGCTGGGCACCGCCCTGGCCGAATCGCACGTCGATCTGCTCAAGCGGTTCGTCCGCCGCGTCGTCCTGGTGTTCGATGCCGACGGTGCGGGGAAGGCGGCAGCCGAGCGGGCGCTGGGCAAGTTCCTGGCTCAGGACGTCGACCTGCGCGTGCTGACGCTTCCGGAAGGCTCGAAGGATCCCGACGAGTTCCTGCAAAAGTTCGGAGCCGATGCGTTTCGCGAATTAGTCAAGTCGGCGACCGACGTATTGGACTATAAACTCGCACGGGTTGTCGCTCGTCACGGTCTGGAGACCGCGGGGGGTCGGGAAGCCGTGTTGCAAGAAATGCTCGAAACGGTGGCCGAGGGACGCGAACTGGCCGGAACTCCGCGGGAAGACCGCATCCTGCAGTGGCTCTCGCAACGTCTTCTGACGAAAGAAGAAACGGTCCGCCGGACATTGCAGAAGCTCCGCAGCGACCGCGAACGTCGCGTTTCGGCACGTCCCGTGCAGGCTGAGGCTCAGAAACGTTCGGAACCGCGGCGGATCGACTTCCTCCTTGGAAAGCGGACGCGGCACGACCTGCTGGAGAGCGAACTCCTCGAGATCCTGCTGACCGCTCCCGAGTGGACCGACGAGGTGCGGCGGCGGGTCTCCGTCGACGACTTTCACAACGAACATCTGCGCGACTTGGCTCAGTTCTGCTTTGACCTGGCCGAGGAGGGGGAAGTCCCGTCCCTCGACCGCGTTCTTTCCACGCTGGAGGACCCCGGACTCAAGCAACTGGCCGTGCTGCTCGACGAAATGGCCCGCAAGAAGGGCGTGCTCGATCTGCTCGCTCCGGGACGCCCTCAATCGGCCGGAGTTCGCGGCCCGCACACATCCGGGACGAACAGCTCAAGCCATGTCGCAGCGAATGGACAACCCCTTCCCCTTTTCCTGACTCAGACGATCCATCAACTCACCTGGCGTCAGCAAGAGCAGCGGCACGAGAAGCCGCGGCACGAAGTGGCTCAGCTGACGAACCCGTCCTCGGGTCTCGACGACGAAGCGAAGGCCCTGCTGAAGCGAATGCAGGATCATCATTCGAAGCGGGCCGGAAGGCCGGGCTGAGATCGGAAAAGCGGGTTGAACAAGTGAGGTTGAACGAACGCAACGGTGATGGGACTAAGGACGACATGTTGATTTTCGGAATCGTTGCAAAGAGGCCCGGACGACACACCGGGCAAGACTGAGAATTGAGTGGAAGGTTAGCGGATCAGATTTCTGTATTGATTTCAGCGGGTGCGATTTCATATCACTACCGTCATCGAACCCCTGCGACATTTTTTGGCGACCTCGGACACTTTTTGCGGCCATCCTTACCCTGCGTCGGGAAGTTACCATTCACGTTGCATGAAATTGATCTTCTTTGTTTTCCCTACTGTCTCCTGACTACTGACTCCTGTCTCCTTCTTCCTTATCGCATCGCTCACGTCTGTGAGTGGCCCGGGACGGCCGCTCGGAAAATCTCCTGTCGGGCGCTGACGGATTTTGGCGCCTTCCAGTCGATCGATTGTTTTCTGCTTCCGACCGTTCTCGCGTCCCGGCTGCTGCGACCTCTCCTGCCCCTTCCGGCGGAGTGCCCACCTCTCAGCGTTCATTCCTGAGTGGGCTCCGTACCTCGGACCGGCAGGTCTCCCCCGCACTCCTCGGCGCATTCGTCCCACCGGCGTCCCCTCGCGCCGGCGTCCGAGTCACTCGTCCGAACAGCCGCCCCCGCCTGCGGCACGATTCCGGGAGAATTCAGTGCATCGTCTCGATCAGAACCTCAACACGTTGATTGCCAAGGGCCAGGAACAGGGCTTCCTCACCTTTTCCCAGGTGAACGACTACCTGCCGGACGAGGCCATCAACCCCGAGAAGCTCGACACGCTTCTCATGTCGCTGGAAGAGCTGGGCCTCGACATCGTCGCCGATGCCGAGCAGGCCCGCCCCGCCAACGACAAGCGGCGGAAGCCCGGCAAGCAGAAGATGAAGGAACTGTCGGGCGAAGACGGCTCGCGCCGCATCGACGACCCGGTCCGCATGTACCTGACGCAGATGGGCGAAATCCCCCTGCTCACGCGTGCCCAGGAAATCTCGCTCGCCAAGAAGATCGAAGTCACCCGCAAGCGGTTCCGTCGCCAGCTCCTCGAGAGCGATTTCGCGATGAAGACCGCCATCGACATCCTCACCAAGGTTCACACCGGCGAGCTCCCCTTCGACCGCACCATCAAGGTCTCGGTCACCGAAGGTCTGGAGAAGAACCAGATCCTCGGCCGCATGCCGCACAACCTCAAGACGCTCGAATTCCTCCGCAACAAGAACGTCGCCGACTTCGACCGGATCCTGAATCCCGAGACGCCGGCCGCTGAGAAGGAAGAGTGCCGGCAGAACCTCATCATCCGTCGCCGCAAGATGGTGACGCTCATCGAAGAGCTCAGTCTCCGCACGCAGCGGCTGCAGCCCTGCATGCGGCGGATGGAGCAGATCTCCGCCCGCATGATCGAGGTCGCCCAGCAGATCCACGCGCTGCGGAACCTCAAGTCGGCCCGCGACGAGAAGGTCAACCTGCAGCGCGAGCTGCACGACCTCATGATCATGACGATGGAAACGCCGGATTCGCTGCGTCACCGCATGGCCAGCATCAAAGTCCGCTTCGCCGCCTACGAGCAGTCGATGCGGGACCTGTCGGGCGGAAACCTGCGACTCGTCGTGTCGATCGCCAAGAAATACCGCAACCGCGGCCTCAGCTTCCTCGACCTGATCCAGGAAGGAAACACCGGCCTGATGCGGGCGGTCGACAAGTACGAATACCGCCGCGGCTATAAGTTCAGCACCTACGCGACGTGGTGGATTCGGCAGGCCATTACCCGCGCCATCGCCGACCAGGCCCGCACCATCCGCATCCCGGTCCACATGATCGAGACGATGTCGAAGCTGCGGAAGGTGAGCAAGAAGCTGCTGCAGGAAAAGGGCCGCGAGCCGACGATCGAGGAAACGGCGGAAGCCGCCGGCGTGAGCCTCGAAGAGACCCGCCGCGTCCTCAAGATCAGCCGCCACCCGATCAGCCTCGATCGCCCGGTCGGCGAGAGCGAAGACTCGTACTTCGGCGACTTCATCGAGGACGGCGGCAGCGAGAGCCCGGTGAACGCCGCCACGCAGGAGATGCTGAAGGACAAGATCGACGTCGTCCTGAAGACGCTGACCTATCGCGAGCGCGAGATCATCAAGCTGCGGTACGGCCTGGGGGACGGCTACACCTACACCCTCGAAGAAGTCGGCCGCATCTTCAAGGTGACCCGCGAACGCGTCCGGCAGATCGAAGCCAAGGCCGTCCGCAAGCTGCAGCACCCGGTCCGCAGCAAGCAGCTGAAGGGCTTCCTCGACAGCATCGCGGCGAACGTCGCGAACTGATCTCCGTCTGCAACGGCGACGCTTTGAACAACTCCGGAGCCGCCGATCTCACGATCGGCGGCTCTTTTTCGTTGAAACGCTCAGGTGAACGAGATTGACGCGCGTCGCTTCCATGAGGGACACTGACTTCACGCGTGCCCTTGACGCGATCGAGACGAAGGACATCGCCATGCCCGCCACGCAGGAACGCACGATTGTATTCTGGGACCGCGTCACCGAGACGCCGGTCAGCATTCCCGATTCTGCTCTGACGCTCTCGGGCTTCTGCGACTGGACCCAGTCTGACGACTTTCCGTCGACTGGCCGCATCAGCTTCCTTGATGGCGAGGTATTCGTCGACATGAGCCCGGAAGATCTGGCCACGCACAATCAGGTCCGGCGCGGACTCTACAAGGGGTGGGAGCGGTTCCTCGATCAGTTCGACATCGCGATGCTGATCGTCGACGGAATGCTGCTGCTGAACGACGACGCAAATCTGGGGACTGAACCGGATGGCCTTCTCTGCCTCTACGAAAGCATTCGCACGGGACGAGTCGAGTATCGGGAGGTCGTGGAAGGGAGCGACCGCGCTGTGGAAGTGCGAGGGACCGCCGATCTGGTTGCCGAGGTTGTGAGTCGGTCGTCCGTCAGAAAAGACACGGTCACGCTGATGAACCTCTACTATCGGGCCGGCATTTCCGAGTATTGGCGGGTTGATGCACGGAAGTCCGACATTGATTTCCGGATCTTCACGCGCGGCCAAACGGAATTCGTCCCGGTTGCAGCAGACACCGACGGTTTTATCAAGTCTTCCGTCCTGAATCTCCGCTTTCGATTGGTGCGCACCAGGAACCCCGTGAACTGCTGGCAATACTCGCTTGAGTTCCGGGCCTAAAGAGACCTTGTCTCTATTCCATTCGCGTCATTCCGGTATCCCAATCCCCGCCGGAGTGATGGTCGACCAATCCGCGAGAAAAGCCATGTCGAGAAGCGAAGGGCTTTCGGTCCGGACCATGACCATTCTGGTCATGCTGGTCATCGCCCTCTTTGGCTGGGGATTCGCGGCGACCGGCTACGCGCACTCGCTCGAGGCGTGGGACGCGGATGCGGCTCGAACCGTCGGCAATGTCCGGGTTCGAGGGGGCGCGGGCGGGTTGATGATGATGGTTCACTCCTTCTTCGATTTCTGTAAAAACTCCCTCGTGCAGATCCCCAGCGTCTTCCAGGTCATCCGCTTCACGTTCAGCGAACGGATTGCCCTTCCGATTTCCATTGCCCTCGTCGAGGGGCTGGCGGCCGCGTCGGGATTCAAGCTCGCATCCGTCGAACGCGAGATGGCGCGGAACTCCCGGCAAAGGAATTGATGCCCGCACCTTCCAGTCGGCTTGCTCAATCGCATCAGGCGGAAATCCGGCGACCATCGGACTCGGCCATCTCAAGAACGCAACATGCCCCGGAAGACCGCAGTCTTCCGGGGCATGATTCTTTCATAGTCAGATTCGGTCCGACATCGGACCGCGGACGACGTCGCAACTCAGTAAGCGATGCCCCAGTTCGTCTGGATGCCCAGCAGGCTCAGGTTGCCCTCGTCGCTGAAGGCATTCCCCGCTCCAAAGTAGGTCTGGTCGACTACCGCCACGCGTCCGAAGAGATTGACGCTGCCGACGGTCCGGTTGTGCTCGATACCGAGGGCCAGCTCCATCGTCGGGATCATGTCGCTGAGGGACGAAGCGAAGTTGAACGACGCGAGGGCGTTTCCACCAACCACCACGCCGGGGTCGACGACGCTGAACGTGGCATTCTGGGCCGTGTCGTTCGAGCCGACGAGCAGCGACATGCGGGCGTTGGCATAGAGCGAGAAGCCCGAGTTGCCGAGCGGGTTCCAGCCGGTGAGGGCGACCGTCGGGCCGGCCCCATTGAAGTCGCGGCCGATCGAAACCGTCTGGACTTCCGTGGCGCCCAGGGCCGAGTTCGTCAGCGTGGCGCGATAGTCCTGCTGCAGATTCATGTAGCGGGCGCCGCCCGAGAACTGCAGGTCGATCGAGCGGAGCTTGATGTCCTTGATCACTTCGAGATCCACGGTGTGAATCTCGAGATCCTGCTGGAACTTCATCAGGTCGGCGCCAAGGCCGAGGTTCGTGAGGATCAAACCGGGCGATCCGAACGGGGCTCCCGGGATCGTCGCGATGTCGAACGGCACGCCGACCGCAACCGTGGGATCGGCGTTGGCGAGCGTGGCGTTCTCCGCCGAGTGGTCGAACGTGAAATAGCTTCCACGGATACCGAGCGTGTCGCCCATGACGCCGGCCCAGACCTTGGGCGCGACCCCCATATTCCAGCTGAGGTCATCCTCGGTCTGCTGACCGCCAAGGGTTAACGTCGCGTAGGCCGGATTGTGATCGTAGAAGGGACGCAACACCGAGATCCCGGCCCCGGCAAAGACCTCCTGGGCCGACGCCGCTCCCGGCGTTGCCAGAATTCCAAGTCCGGCCGCCAGCAACAAGGCGGGCGCAATACGAGCGACCTGAGACTTCATGGTGCCTCCCTGCACGCTGAAGCATGAATCATTGGACACCGCAACAATTCGTGCGGTCCCACCGGGTCGGTCCGTTGGCACTCCGGCCGTCGAATCGACCCATATCGTTGGAAAAGAAGGAAGAAATCGCCGGCGACGTCCCTGGGCCGGCGCGTTCCTTCCTGGGCAGACATGTCCTCGACGTCCTTGCCGAGGTCTCGCGTTCCCCGCGAGCCGGTGAATCATCCGATTCCTTCGTTATATCGAGCGTGAACAGCCTTCACTCTAAGATTCGGAGCATCGCGAACGACCGAATCAACGGACAGTTCACGCACGAGTATCACAACCGGCACGCCGGGCAAGGATTGCGTGGGTTGCCCAGAGTGACGAAGTGGGTCGTGAATAGTTGGTAGTGGGTAGCCAGAAGGGAAAGATCAGCATGTCCCTTCCGCAGCACCCTGCCTTCCAGGCCGCTTCCTCTGCCTGGCTACCCACTACCAACGACCCACTGCTCTCGCTCAGATCCGGAAATGAAACGTCTGACGGAACTTCCGCCAGAGCCATTCCGCCGGAGAGCGGGCGACGATCAGTCGGGCGCGGCCTCGCAGCCCCGTCCGCAGGTATTCGGTGTCGCGGTCGAGCGGCATGATCGCTTCATAGCCCGGACTCGTCAGACGTTCGCGCCCCGAGCGATCGGTCACGGTCGGCAGTTCCCCGCCATGTTTGAATCCCAATCCTTCGGGCGCGAACTCTCGCTCCCGTTGGCCGATCTCCTGGATCGTCCCGCGATAGGTGCGGTTGGGCAGATGCTCCAGCTTCAGCGAGGCCGACTGTCCGACGAACACGTCGTTGCGGTTGGCCTGGTCGATCAGGAGCACCGCTTCGTATCCCGATGTCGGTGCGATGGCCAGGACGGGAGTGCGGGCTTCCAGAAAGCTGCCGATGTTGGCCCGGTCCAGCGGCGTTCCGTGCCATTGCCCAAGCTGCGCGTGCGAAGGATCGAGCGCGGGAGGCCGGGCCTTCTCCGCTGCGACCACTCGCCCATCGACCGTGGCACGGATCGTCAGACGTCTCATCTCCTCTTCGAGCTCTCTCAACTGCCCCGTCAGCGTTTCCACGCGTGCTTCACACAGCACCGTCTCCCCGTCATCGCGGGCCGCCTGCGCCGTCTTCAGGGCGACCGTCTGGGCGGCGAGTTTCGACTTCACCTCACGGAATCGGTCGTCAAGCTCGGGACTCGTCAGACGCACGAGGACGTCTCCCGCCCGCACCGCATCTCCTGGCTTCACAAGAACCTCTTCCAGCCGCCCCGGCACTGTGACATACACCGGCGCCAGCTTCTCGGGCTGAACCAGGAAATCGGCATCCACGAACAGCGGAAGTGGAATCAGGAGCGCAAGAAGGACGACGACGCCCAGCGTGATCAGCGACCAGGTGATGCGGCGCTTGCTCAAGGGTTCCTCCCGCGGTGCGGTCACTTGCTTGTACACGGACGACCCCAGGCTGAAGACAATTCCGCCCATCGAGATCGCCGCCGCGGTGATCCCGACATTCTGCAGTCCATACGGCTTCAGCACCGTGCACAGGAAGAGGGTGATTCCGAAAAGCACGATCCAGCGATAGATGGCCGCGGCGATGGCGAACGTGATGAACCACCCATGTCCGCGCTCCGGAGCAAAAGGATCGTGCTGCGGCTCGATCCCGAGGCACACCTTTCCGAACGTGTCCTGGACCAGTTTATCGGCCTTCTGCCGCAGGTTCGGGATCTCGAGGAAGTCGGCCATCATGTAGTAGCCGTCGTACCGCATGAGCGGGTTGGCGTTGAAGATGACCGTCGTCACCGTCGTCACGAAGAAGAGGTTGAGACACAGGTGATTGAGCAGTCCGTCTCCGGTGTTCCACCACAGGATGACGGCGATCCCGGAAAGGATCGCCTCGACGTACATCCCGGCCGCCCCGATCACGATCCGCTCCCACTTGTTCTTCAGCATCCACGAGTCGGTCACGTCGCAATACAGGCACGGGCTGAAGACGAGCAGCATGATCCCCATGCCGTGGCACTCGGCTCCATA
>JADZEF010000420.1 GCA_020850695.1 Planctomycetaceae bacterium
GGATGCTCTGTACGCCGAAGGCGTTCCATCCGATAGCCCAGCGTCGCGAACGGAGTGAGCGCACGCTGGGAATGGCCGGAAGGTTTTCAGGTACCCCAACGGGGTGCCATCCGAACAGGCCAGACGCTCGTTATGGAACCCCGTTGGGGTACCTGATGAAATCGATGCCCCACCCAGCGTGCGCTCGCCAGGCCTCGCGACGCTGGGCTATCTGATGAAACGCCTTCGGCGTAGTGATGCTCACCGCATCTCTCAAGTCCACCACGACAGGCAATGCAGAAATCCGCTCCTGCGCCCCTCAATCCGATCCCCTCGCACCCCGTCTTTCTCGATTTCCCACCGTTCCGTAGAATGAGAAGGCTCGTTAAGAGAACGTCCGTCACTCATCCCTCGAACGACTCGCGAGAAACCCTCCCCCATGAACCGTCCCCGTCCGGCCGCGTCCTCATGGGATCGTCCCTCGCGGAGGCCCCTTCTGCTCGTCGCGTCCCTGGCGTGGCTCGCGTTCTCCATTCCCGCATCCGCCCGCGCCGACCGCGAGACGGCGGGTCGCGACCTGCTCAAGGTCCACCAGCAGAAGCACGAGCAGCTGCGAGAACAGTTCGCCGCGTCTCTCGACAAGATCGCTGAGACGGCCGCGTCGAACGGCTTCCGCGACGAGGCCCAGGCGATCCGCAAGCTCGCCGCCCCACCCGATCCCGACCGCCTCCAGCTCGAACCGCTTCCGGAAGAGGTCCAGCCCGAGATCCGCCTCGACACCCCGGAGAACGAGCGCGCCTGGAAGTCCCCGCTCCGCCGCGCCCAGCAGGACTACGCGCGCGACCTCTACCTCCTCGCGCAGCGGCTCGTGAACCAGGGGCACTCGAGCTACGCCTTTCAGGTCATCCGGGAAGCCGCCTCGCACGATCCCGACAACAAGTCGGTCCGCGGCGTCCTCGGCTTCGTCCGCTACGAGAACCTGTGGGTCACGCCGTTCCGCCGCCTGATGTTGAAAGACGGCAACGTCTGGCACGACGAGTTCGGCTGGCTCAAGAAGGACCAGGTCGAACGCTACGAGAACGGCGAACGGTACTTCAAATCGAAATGGATGAGCGCCCGGCAGGAGGCCGAGCTGCGCCGCGACTTCAAAAACGCCTGGGAAATCCGCACCGATCACTTCCTGGTGAAAACCAACGTCAGCCAGGAGCGCGGCGTCGAAATCGCGAAGGCCCTGGAAGAGTTCCACGACTTCTTCATCGAAGCCTTCGCGTCCTTCTTTCAATCCCCGCAACAGCTCAAGAAGCTCTTCGGCACCGCCGCCGCCGGCACCACCCGCCCCGCCAGGCCGCACGTCGTCCACTACTTCGCCACCCAGGAAGAGTACATCAACAAGCTCAAGCTGAAGATCCCGCAGATCGGCATCACCAACGGCCTCTACTTCACTACCGACCGCACCGCCTACTTCTTCGAACCCAAAGACGGCAACTTCGAAGGCAACAAGCCCACCCTCTTCCACGAAGCCACGCACCAGCTCCTCTACGAGATCAAACCCGAAGAGCGAGCCATCGCCGACCGCGAACACTTCTGGATCATCGAAGGCATCGCCTGCTACATGGAATCGTTCCGCGGCGGCGGCAATGGCCGCATCTCGGTCGGCGACCCGCGCTATCTCCGCTTCGAGGCCGCCCGCCAGCGCTACATCAACGACAAGTACTACATCCACCTCCAGCAGTTCTCCGGCATGGGCCTCCGCGCCTTCCAGTCCGACCCCAACATCGCCAAGAACTACTCGCAGGCCTCCGGCCTCGCCCACTTCTTCATGCACTATGACAACGGCCGCTACCGCGACGCCCTCATCGAGCACCTCACGCAGCACTACAGCGTCACCCGCCGCATGATGCCGATGGTCCAGGGGCTCGACGAACTGACCGGCGTCGACTACCCCGAGCTCGACCGCCAGTACGGCGAATACTGCACCACCCTCACGAAGAACCTGGCCGCCCGCAAGAAGGCGGCGGCGGGAGCGGAGGCGGCAGGCAACTGACGTTCCAGGATGATATCCCACCGAACTTGCCCCACCCTTTCACTGGGAAACCGACTTTGGAACATTCTGAAGTCGGCGCAACTTCGAATGGTACGGGGTATCCCATGCATGAAATCACCAGCGTGCTCGATGCGGCGAATGAGCCCGGATCCGCAAACCGGCTCACGCTGGATGACGTCAAGCGCTGGCTCGCTGAGTATTTGGACTCGTGCCAGGAAGAGATTGCGAGTTTCCCGGAGCAGGAAGGCCAGCCCCATTGGGATTTGCTCGCTGCGGACTACGATCCCGAACGTGACGCGGTGTTCGTGCTGGCGTACTTCGGGGACGGGTCGGTGACGATTCTTGGCGGGCGCGGAAGCATGCCCGCCATTCGTGATTTTGCCGAGTGCTCGTTTCCTTCAGAGCCGAACGATGTGCTTGAAGAGGTCTTCTCGCGTTTCACAGTCCGCGGCCGGGCGCTCCTGACGCTCGTTGACCTGACGCACTGGTTGGCGAATGCTTGATTTCGGGTGACTGACTCTTCTTCGACATTCCAATCGCGATCTTCGATCCGGAACAAAACATGGCCACGATGGTTCAGGCCGTCCGCATGGCCCTCCACTACGGCGAAACGCATCTCGGCGTGACCGATATCTTCGGCGAAGACGTCGGCCCGCCGCTGGGCGGAGTCTTCACCGCGACGCAGGGGCTCGAAACCGCCTGGAATACCCCGCTCGACGAGCGCGGCATCATCGGCACGGCGATGGGCATCGCCTATGCGGGGGGCCGCCCCGTCGCCGAGATCCAGTTCTGCGACTACGGCTTCAACACGATCGACCTTCTCAAGGTCGCCGGCAACCAGCGTTGGGCCAGTGCGGGGCAGTTCGACATGCCCATCGTGGTGATGACCCCCAGCGGGTCCGGCATCCGTGGGAGTCTCTATCACTCGCACTCGTTCGAAAGCTGGGCGACGCGGCTGCCAGGCTGGAAGATCGTCATGCCCAGCAACCCGCTCGACGCCTACGGCCTGATGCTCTCCGCCATCATCGACCCCAACCCGGTCCTCGTCCTGCTGCCGAAGGCCCTGCTCCGCGTCCGCGGCGACAAGCTCATCCCCGGCGAACCGGCCGACGAAAATCAGCTCAAGGAAATGATCGACGCCCCCGTCGGCGACCGCACCCAGTGGGAGCCCCGCTGGCCCAACGTCGAGAAGCATATCGTCCCGCTCGGCGTCGCTTCGCTGGCCCGTGAAGGAACCGACGCCACCATCATCAGCTATGGCCGCACGCTCCCCCTCTGCGTGCAGGCCGCCGACCGCCTCGAAGACGAGGACGGCCTGACGTTCGATGTCCTCGACCTCCGCACCCTCTTCCCTTACGACTGGAAAGCGATCCGCGCCAGCACCGAGCGGACCGGCCGCGTCCTCATCGTCAACGAGGATACGGAAGTGACGAACTTCGGCGAGCACCTGTTGCGGCGGATCATCGAGGAGCTCTTCTACGACCTCACCGTCCGCCCGCGAGTGCTGATGGGGAAGCACCTTCCCGGCATCGGCCTCAACCAGGTCTACGAGCAGAACACCGTCCCGCAGCTCCCCGAAATCACCGCCGCCATGCGCGAGCTGGCGACCGAGCGGGGCTGAGCCGGCGTGGGTCCTTGAGTAACATCTGCATCTGCCAGCCTGGTAGCGACTCCCATGCGCGTCACCGCTCCAGATTCGACACAGGGTCCGCGTTGGATTTCGATTCTACTGCCGACCTCGGCGATTCTTTCCACCCTGATGGCCGCGTGGCTCTGGCTCGCCGTCGACTGGCTTGAACCGATAGGCTCGGCAGGATTTGCGGTCCGCCTCGTTTCGTTCTTTGTGGGGATCGGAGTACTCTTGGCGAACCTCAGCGTGACGATGGCGTCCTTCCGAACTCCGGGTCTCGATCGAATTCTACGCGTGGTCAACGGATTGGCTGCGCTCGCAATTCTTGCGCGGCTCTGCGTCGCAAGCGGCCAATGAATCTCAACCATCGGACGCGTTTCGAAAGCCGACACGCCAGGCTTCCTTGTCGACTGACAACAGTCCTCTTGATCGAGGATTTCCTACATGCGGCTCAACTGGTGGAAGGTCGGCCTGATCGGCACGTTTCTCTGGCTCGTCCTCGTCGCCGGCATCGCGGTCTACGGCATCTCCCGGATCATGCAGGATCGACCGGGGCAGGCAGAGGCCGATGCCCGAGCTCGGAAAATGGGAGGTGCCGTCGGCACAATCTCCGCTCCGTGCCTTGCGGGCATCTGGTTCTACGCCTGGACCCGTCGCCGCCGCGAGCAGGATCCGATGTCTCTCCCTCCCGCCCGTCGCCGCACGCAACGGCGGCTCTAAGACGGTCGTCCTCACGCTCCCAGCACTGAGCGGATGAACGAAAAAGTCCGGCGAAACTCAAGCCGTTTCGCCGGACCCGCCGTCTCTCATCCACGGAACGTGATGGCCCCCAAGGCCGCGGCCGAATGCAACGATGCTCTTACTTGTCCTTTTCAATGCACCACAGGTGCTTTTGTACGATCGTAACAGGGTATGAGCTTTCGGACTAAACTTGTTCGGAATGAACGGGTTGCGTGCTGACGGGAGTTTGCGGCCGGTCGACCGAAAGCCCCGAGTTAGCCAGAATCTCGGTAGATCCGCGGTTTTTGGCAGCGAGCGCGGCGTGTGCAGCGTCGGCCGCGGCCTCGGCGTTCCGGCCCGAATAGTAGTCGAGCGTCGTTTGCACGGATTCATGCCGCATGAACTGCTGCAATGTCGCCGGCATGATGAGAGATGACCACCTGAACCCGAACGCCCGGCGGAGATCGTGGGCGCTGGCGTACTTCACTTTCGGGGGGAGTGGCTGCCCATCCTTTCCCCGCTTCCGTGTCGGCTTCTCGCTCACCTTGACGTTCGCCGCCCGGCCGATGTGCGTGATGGCAACCGAAACCTGATGCAGCCCCGTCGAGCGCCGCCCGTTCTGCTTCAGAGGGTTGAACACGAAACCGTGACGGTCCTGGGGCGGGGTCTCGTTCAAGAACGATTCGAAGTCCGGAGCCACGGGGCTTTCCTCGTAGCGGTTCGCCTTTTGCCCCTCGGGTTGAAACCGGAGCTTTGCCCGTCGGCCCGACAGGTCGACGCACAAAAGGCGGTCGTCGGTCCAATGGAGCGTGAGGGCTTCGCCGAGACGCAGCCCGGAGAACCACAGCCCTCGCAACAGGTGTTCCCATGATGCGGTAATGCGGTCGCAAAGATCGGCGTGAGCCAGGGTCTCCGCCTCGGTCGGGTTGAGCTTGATCTCGGGAGTGACGACGCCGCGGACCTTCGACAGCATCCGCTCGAATTCTTCCGCCGTGACGGGCCTGCCTCGCATCGTCCCCGTCCGCTTCGGCATGGTGATCGACGGGACTTCGGCGATCAGCTTTTGCTCTTTCGCCCAACTGAGGATCGAGCGGAGGTAGGCGAGATATCCCTTGATGGTCGCCTCGCTCGACCCGTTCTCACGCAGCGCCGCTTGAAACCGGCTGATCTCTGACGAGTTCAGGGACGATGCCAGGTGCGGATTGATGATGCGGTCGATGGCATTGATCACCACAGCCGTCTTTGCGGCGGTTCGCGGGGAGAGCGTCGGCAGAACTTCGGATTCGTAGCGGTCGCAAACCTGCTCCCACGTCGTGCGGTTCTTCTCTTGGTACGTCCCTTCCTCCAGTTTCTTCGCGAGTTGTCCCGCCCATCGGTCGGCCAGCTTCTTCGTGGTCTCCTTCGTCGATCGGGTCTTCTTCTTCCCGGTCGTCGGGTCGATCCATTGGCACTCGAAAAACTCCCGCCCCTTCCGGCGGAAGACGGACATAGTGAAGGGCTTCGGCATGGAATGGGTTCCTCTTGCTGAGGGACAGAGAAAACGGCCCGGGGGAAACGCTCCGCCCGGGCCTCGGTCGTCGTCGTCACTTCGGTAGTTCGATCGTCACCATTCCCCGGCCTTGAGCGCCGGGGCCTTTCGGCGAGCCGGTGACAGGCAACGGGTCGACGGTCTCCGGCAGTTCGAACACACGGCGAAGGAATCGTCGAGCATCGCGGACGGCGGACAGGACCGTCGTCGGCCCGAATCCGAGAGCCCGGAATCGGGATTCAACGTCGGCCAGGGGGACAGGCTCGCCCGCTTTCACCATCTCCAGCACGGTCGCGTCAGAGAACGCGACTTGGTGAATTGCCCCTCGCAGGAAGACTCGTGACGATCGGCGGACCTTCCCTTCGCCCGTGTCGTGGGAGATGTCCCACTCCCGGAAGGGTTCCGCACACTCCGCCGCGGCGAGAAGCGGGTCCGGGATGTTCAGGCTGAGGATGACGAGACGACGCGGGCATATCGCCAGCTTCGACGCGACTTCCCCCTGAAACTCCTCACGAATCGGATCCCATCCGTCCGGGAGAACGTAGGCGGTCTTCAGCCACTCCCGGAGTCGACGCACCATCCCCCACACGCTGCACTTCTTCACCGGCCCCAACTCGCCGATGTGCTGGTACAACTCCAGCCGCTCGATCCCTTGTGGTCGCCGTCGAAGGATCTCCAGCACGGCCGCCATGCCAAGAGTGATCATGCGAGGTCGCCCGTTGACGTCGACCGTGGTCATCTTCCGGCTGAACCGATTGCTGCCCCTCTGCGAAGTCGTCGGCTTCGGGGTTGCCCGGGAGACTGAACGAACCAC
>JADZEF010000421.1 GCA_020850695.1 Planctomycetaceae bacterium
GACTGGAATCGTCTGAAAAAGTCAGACGTCGCCTGGTTGTTGCTTTCTGCCGTCGCGACGACGCTCTCGTGGATCTTCTACTACAAGGCTCTCCAGAAAGGGCCCGTGTCCCCGATCGCCTCGATCGACAAGGCGAGTTTCCTCATCGCCATTGTGCTCGGATGGGCATTCCTGTACGAACCGGTGAGCCCGCGCGTCGTCGCCGGAGCGGTGCTGATCCTGATCGGGCTGTTGCTGACAGTGACGGGTAGTCTCGAACCGCCAGCTCCGGAGGGGCAATCGTCTTCTGGCGTCGAGAACACCGCAGAACACATGGGAGAATTCTGACGAGACGGCGGAGGCGATGACCACTGCGTCGTCTTCGTCGTACGGTCTGCACGCGTCGGTGAAATCGGCCAAACGCCGTAGCATTCGCCCTTCAGGGCGTGAACACCGAAGAGTCGAATGACGGGATGCTTTGTTGATGTGCCCGATGCGGGTGTTTGTCCAGAACCAGCATCGTCGACGTAGCGACCACCGTTGAGCGGGACCAGGAACGGATGATGTGGTCGAGCCTGAAGTGCGACCGATCGTCACGGATTACACACGTGCCATCGGATGCGGCAGTCGGCCGGTCGTGCGCGGTGAGGAGCCAGTTCCGTAACGGCTTCAAACGGAAACTTTTCAGGCCGCAGGCAGGGATAATCATTTCGCAGACTCGACGTTGAACGCACGCAATGCGGCAGTCGCCACAGTGCGCACGTCTGAGTCAGCATGAGTTGTCGATCGTCGAAGTGCGGGAACCGCCGTGCTCGCCAGCGCTCCGATTTCACCGAGGGCGCGGGCCGCCATCCGCTGGGCATCCCACGGACCTCCCTTGAGCAGGCGCAGCAAGTCCGGCCGGGTGTGATTGAGTCGCATCGTCCCCCGCCGAGACCAGCATCTTCTTGCGGAAGTCGTCGAGCACCGGCTGGTATCCGAGGACTTCTCGATAGTAGGAGTCATCAGGAAAACCGTGGTGAATTGCGTAGTCGTCGAGGCGTCGCTTGTTGAGCCGCCGCCAGCGGGCGCTGCCGCGTTTTCAACCGTAAAGCTTCTTGAATGCGAACGATCCCCAATGCCAGTTCCTGACTTAGTCCGCTTCGACGAGCGGGGTCTCGTCGGCTCTTCCAGGCGCCACCTCTCCGTAAACGCGCACCAGGATCAGATGTTCAATTCCGTGCTCAACTCCAGTCAATGCCGCTCGAAAGTCTCCGGACCCGTTGAACGAGACCGTCATGCGCGGGGGAGCATCGGTCATGCCATTGAAGTATTTGTGCTCGACCGTCAGAACCTGGTCAGCGAGAGATGACGATGCATTCGGTTCGCCATTCTGTGTCAGTCACGGAATGACTTGGCGCGATTGTGTTTCGAACTCCGACGCGATCTCCTCGGCAGGCATCACATGCTTCATGATGCGCACTTCGTCGATTCGCCCCGAGAACTTCTGCGACCGGGTGGGCGTGTAGTGTCCCAGGTTGAGAGGATGCCCGGCGACTGCGCCGACGGCTCCATCCGTCCGGTCCCGCTCGCCAGACTTCTTTCCGTCCACATAGATCGATACGACTTTTGTCTGCGGGTCGAACACTGCAACGACCTGGCTCCACTGGCCCGGCTTGAACGCGGCGGACGATTCGAGAGTGTCCCAGGCGCTGTCCGCCGCGCTCCGCGTCTCGAACCGCGGGCGACCATCGGCGCCGACGTAGATGTTCCAGCCGTGCTTGGAAAGCAGATAGCCATTGCCGGCGAACGCTGCGGGTCGAACCCAGAGCGATAACGTCAGGGGACCTGCGAGGCGGACGGCTTCGGCGTTTCCGCAGGCGAGGTACGCTTCCTTGCCGTCCAGTTCGACCGACGATCGACCGTTCTCCGTGACGATCTTCGCTCCGCCCAGCAACTCGGCATGGCTCCGCCCCGCCAGATCGCGCACCTTGCCGTCGGTCAGCGACTCGAAGTCATACCGCAGCACCACGTCCTGCTGCTGCAGGCGGGAAGCGGTTGGATCCTTCTTTCTCGGTCGAGGCGCGGCGGCCACGTTCAGATCGGCCGGCACGCCGACGCGGTAGATGTCGAATCCCCCGTCGCGCATCGAGACGAACGCGATCGACTTGCTATCCGGATGCCAGCAGCCGCTGTCGTCGGTCGCAGGGTGTGTGGTCAATGGCCGAAGCTCCTTGCCATCGTGCCGCATCAGGTAGAGGTCGTGATTCCCGTTGCGATTCGACGTAAAGAGAATCCATTCCCCATCCGGAGACCAGCGGGGCCGACAGTCGATTCCCGGCGCGTCGGTCAGGCGGGTCAACTCCGTTCCATCGGGACGGACCTTGTAGATCTCGATGTTGCCGTCGCGGTCGGTGGCGAAGGCAATCCACTCGCCATCCGGAGACCAGTCGGGCTGGTGGCAATACGAACCGGACACCTGCACGACGGATATCTTGTTCCTGCCATCCGCATCCGCCACCCAGAGTTGTTCGTTGATCGTGACGAACGCGATCCGCTTCTCGTCGGGAGCGAGGGCCGGTTCCTCGCCGAGTTGCACCGCAGTCCCCGCGACGACTTTCCTCAGACCGGATGCCTGGAATGCGTTGTCCAGATCGGCTCGGAAGACATCCTTCGCCGAGTTCCCCGTGTCGTTGCCGCCTCCCGAAACATACAGCCGCTTCCCGTCGCGGGAAAAGACCGCGTGCTCCTGGATCTGCACATCCTTCTCGAAATCCTCGAGCAGTGGTCGGTCGTCCTGGCCGTCGGCTTTGACCAGCCGGAGTCCGACCAGCACCTTGTTCGAGGCACGCCGGTTCGCATCCTGCCGGGAGTAGGCGATGCGCGATCCGTCGGGCGTGTAGCGGAGAAAGAACTTCGACCAGTACGATTTCGTGAGGCGTTGAACCGGCGGTTCGGTCGATGGCGTCTCAGCGCTCGCCTGACCTGTCCATCCGAAGTTCATTCCCAACAGAAGCAGCATGCAGGCGCCAAGTTGACGTTGCGACCCTGCCGGCCGTTGCGGCTGGACTCCGGTTCCGACGTCATTCGAACGATTCACTTCCTCAATGACGTCCCGACCATCTTGCATTCGACGAAAGCGGATTCCGTGCATCGTGATGTCTCTGCTCTCGATCGCTGGGAATTCCGTTGCCGTGTCGAACACTCAGCCCAGTTCCGCAATCGGGCTGCCCAGAAGCAGAACTTCCTTCTCGAACAACCGTAGGCGATCCAGTCCAAGGTTCTCGAGGACGGTGCAGTGCACATCGACGGGGTGAATGGGACGCGTGGCCGGATACCCTCCGTCGCCGGACGTGGCCCCCACGACCCGTCCCGGCTCGATTCCGCCCCCCGTGGCCACGATGGAATAGCCGAAGGGCCAGTGCTCGCGGCCGCCGATCTCGCTGATCTTCGGGCTCCGGCCGAACTCTCCCATGGCGAGGACGATCGTCGATTCGAGCAGCCCGCGCTCGTGCATGTCCTCGATCAGCGCCGAAAACGCACGGTCGAAGATCGGGCAGTAGCGGTCCTGCATCCGTTCGAACAGGCGGTAATGCAGATCCCAGCCTCCGTCGCCTCCCTGCTGCTCATCCTCGGCGTCCCCGCTCCAGTTGACCTGCACGAAGGGGACGCCCGATTCGATCAGGCGGCGGGCCACCACGCAGTTCTGTCCGAAGACCGTCCGGCCGTATCGGTCGCGAACCGCGTCGGGTTCCGCGTCGAGTTGAAGCGACGCCTTCGCCCGGGACGACGTCAGGAGACCGAAAGCCCGTTGTCGGAAGCCCGAATACTGGTCGACCGCGCCGGACTCTTCGAGGCGTCGCTGTTCGGCATCGAGTCTGGACAATAACCGCCGGCGGTCGGAAAGGCGGCTGGTCCCGACGTCGCCGACGGTCTCCAATGAGGCCGGAATGCGGACGCCGTGATCGAAACTGAATCCCTCCAGCCGGAAGGGATCGTGTGCGGCGCCGAGAGATTCCGCCTGCTGGCCGCGCAGCGGTGCCCCGCTGACAACGCAGGATGGACCGATGACCGTATAAGCCGGCCAGTCCGCCACACGGTCGCGGGTGAGGTAAGAAACCAGGGAACCGACGCTGGGCCGCACCCGCCCGGGGAATGGAAGGCCGCCTGACGCCTGCGCGCCGGCGATGTTCCCCGTGAGCGTGATCGTTCCCCCGACATTGTGGTCCGTCTGATCGTGCGCCATGCTGCGGACGATGGAAAACCGGTCCGCACAGCGGGCAGTCATCGGTAGCAATTCGCTGATTCGGGTGTCAGGAACCGAAGTCGCGATGGGACGGAAGGGCCCGCGAATCGGGGCGGGAGCATTCGGCTTTGGATCCCACATTTCGTGGTGACTGGGGCCACCCCACATCCACACGAGCAGCACCGATTTCGCCTTCGGACGAAGCCTCGATTCGCCGGCGACTTGCGTGGCCGCCCAATGCGGAAGTCCCAGGCCGATCGCGGAACATGCTCCGAACTGCAGCATTTCGCGGCGTGAATGTGTCTGACATGCGTGGGTCGACGATCCGCCGAGATGAAACATAATCGCTCTCGATTCTCGACTTCCGACGGATGGGATGCGGTTCGGACGCCGTTCCGGTCAACGTATTCAGCGCTACCGGTATTTCTACCGGAATGACCTCTTGCGGCCAACCACTTGTGCCATGTGATGGATGTGACCGGGGCGGCGAGGATGAAGTATCCTTCACTGCCTGCTGCTGGTCATGAAAAACGCCAGCTAAGGACCGAACGATTCGCAATATCGAATGCGTCCGTACGACACGTCAGTAGTTTCCTCGGTTTGCATCTGAACGCGTCGGTGAAATCGCCCGAAGCACATTGATGGAAATTGGAGTCCGTCACCAGAATCTCTGCTCGATCAGAAAATTCAACGGCACATTGTCTCAAAGCCGGCCGCCAACATGGCGAGCACTTCATTGGATACGCCAATCCCGAGTCAGACGCAGTCCGCTCCGCATTAACCGCAGCAGCATCGCATCGATCTCTGCCTCGTATGTCGTCCACCCGGATGAGGTGACACCGGGAAGGAGATCACCAAAGGCGTTGACTTCGAGCACCGCGTGACGGCGGAAACCCGGTGTGAACAGGACGTCGAGCCCGGCATACAGCGTGCCGCGGAAGAGTCGTGCGGTCCGGCGGCACGTCTCGAAGAACTCGGAACGGCGCGATTCTCCAACCTGTTCAAGGAACGCCGACACATTCCCTCGGCGATTCCCAAGGTGCAGATTCGTCATCGGACTTCTCCCCTGTCGGACCACGAGGTGGCACGGTTCCCCGTCGATGACGACGACCCGCACGTCCATCGACTCGCCGCGAACAAGCGAGGCTTTCGGCAGCCATTGCTCAACATGAACGCGCTCGGCCGCCAGCGCATTGATGAGGTCGCGCAGTTCCGCTTCGCGTTCATAGCGGCGGATGCGGAGCGAGTTGTAGAGCCGGATGTCTTCACCCGTCCGCACGATTTCCGCAGAGGTGATCGCGGACTGCGCGTCTCCCCGGCGATGGAACGCGACAACCCCTGAAGCGGACGATCCGTGCGCTAACTTGACGAAGACGCGGTCCCATCCTGCCTCGCCCATCCGGGCGATCAGTTCGTCATAGTTCTGAACAGGGCCAAGTCCGGGGGGGACTGCGACCCCGCCCTCGAGACATCGCGCATGGCAAGCGACCTTGTCGAACATGCACTCGATATCGGCCGGCGCGTTCATCACCCACACGCCCGGCACCGTCTCTAAAAGGCCTGACCAGCGCCGGAGGACCCGACGGAATCCGAGGTACCACTGCCGCGGCGCGACAATCTGTCCGCGATCGAACGACAGATCGTCAGGAGCGATGGGCACCCCTTCCGCCTCCGCATCGTCGCGTCCCTCCTTCAACAACAACGACTCGACCGCGAAGTTCTCGCCCGGCGATTCGAACCGCAGCACCGTACCCGGAGTCAGCGCAGCTTCCAGCGAAGCGCGGCCTGTCAGCAGATCCTCGTAGGAGAGAACGCGGGCTTCCGGAAGCGAGAAGCGACGCAACGCCTCCTGGAAGAACGCGACTCGACGGTTCTCCGGATTGCCGATCACCACGAACCGCGGCGGGGCTCCACTCATTCCGTTGCCGAGAGATAGCGGGAGACGTCCTCGTCGCAGACGTGAGAGTTCTGCACTTTTCGCACATCAACCCAAGGTTGCGATGGTACCAACTGCCGGTCGTTACTCCGATACGGCCACATACCGGTGCGACTCGCCGTGTTCCATGGGGTCCTTGCGCTCGTCGAGGTTCACCGTCGGCCCCAGCCGCCGCAGCCTGTCCATCATGTCGTCGGTCAGGTAGTGATGATGAAGGTCGAGCGAAATCAACCGAGCGATGTCGGGAGTCTTCAGCAGCCAGGCGGCTCCCTCATCGCTCAGCGTTCCGAGCGACAGATCCAGCTTCTCCAACTGCTTCACGACGGGCGCGCTCGCGAGAGCCTCCGCGATTTGATCCGTCTGCTCGGCGTCGCGCAGCCCCAGCGAGCGCAGCCTCGGGAACGTCGTTCCCGCGAAGAGTGGCGCGAGTTGTTCCATGGTGACGTCGTTACCGTAGTTCGAATCGCCTAGCCAGAGC
>JADZEF010000422.1 GCA_020850695.1 Planctomycetaceae bacterium
ATCGCATCACTCACTCAAGGAAACGGCATGATCTGACAGACACTCGTCCGCCGCGATCGTCGAAGTATCTTGCTGGTAAAACCTACCACTGGAGAGTCCGGGCGGGCGGCGATTATTCCCCGAATTCCGTTCCCGAAGTCAGCGATCGTCGGTTCGTGACATTTCCGTTACAGGGCAACGACTGGCATCCGGCACCACGCTGGCGTACGCTCAACCCTGTCGTCCGTGGTTCTTCGCCCTGAATTTCAGGACGGAGACCATTTTGCGGGAATAACGGAACCCGCAACGGACTCTCTTCTGGGCAGGATGACCATGCACCCGCCACCGATCCGTTGCGACGCAGCGGCTCTCGTTGCAGAGCACTACGACCTGCTGTACCGGTATGCGTACCGGCTCAGCGGGTCGCACGTCGACGCGGAAGATATGACGCAGCAGACGTTTCTGACGGCGCAGGCCTCGCTGGGGCAGCTCCGCGATCCGTCCCACGCCCGCGCCTGGCTGTGCACCATCCTGCGGAATCACTTTCTGAAGTCCCGCCGCGAACGGCACGAATCCGTCACTCTCCCGCTCGACTTTCTTCCCGATACCGCCGACCCCGAGCCGGACGACTTCCCCGTCGAGCCGGACGAATTGCAGGCCGCCCTGGCCGAACTGCCCGAGGAATTCCGCACTCCGATCGTTCTCTTCTATTTTGGCGAATTCAGTTACAAGGACATCGCGAGCCAGCTCGACGTGCCGATCGGCACCATCATGAGCCGGCTGGCTCGCGGAAAAGCCTGGCTGCGGCGGCGACTCGCCACGCTGACCCCCGCAGCTCCCTGAAATGATGACGCCCGACAGTGGATTGAAAAGTCTTTTCCGGCCCCGTTTTGACCGAGCAGGGAATTCCGTCAAACCGCAGGCCACACGCGTCTCCGCGACAAGGCATTGACCAAAGGGAATTTCGGGGCCATGGACCGACAAACGGCACTCGACATCCTGGAATCCGTCCGACCGGGAACGGCGGACGAGTCCGCCCCGGAAGTCCAGGCGGCGACAGAGGCGGTCCGCCAGGACCGGGGCGCGGCCGCCATGCTGGCGCGCCGCCAGGAGATCGACTGCCGGATCGCGGCCGCCATGCAGGACATTGCCGTTCCCTCGTCCACCAAGGCCCGCCTCCTCGCCCTCATGCTGCACGCCGAGGCCGAGACGCCAGCTTCGGAAACGGCCGGGACGCCGTGCGCGACGTGCGCGGGAACAGATCATCAAACCGCGCCAGGCCCCCTGCCCCGCACATCGACGGACAGTTCGCTCGCGGCGTTGCCGGTTGAGTCCGCGACCGTGGCTTCGATGACTGGCGCCTCGTCTGAAGCGACAGAACCCGCCAATTCGGACGCGATTTCCCCGCCCCGCAGGAGACGCCGCCTGGTGGCGAAGGCACTCGCAGCCGCCGCGATTCTGGTCCTGGTGGGACTGGGCCTCCTCTGGAAGCAGCGCGTCTCCGGCTTCGGACCGGCGATCACTTTGGATCAACTCGCCCGTTCCGCTCCGATTGCTGTCACCGAGCCGGAAGCCTTCACCGGTCGATTCGTTCCCGTTCTCCCGACGACTCCGGGCTGGTCCGGTTCCCGATTCTCATTCGCGACCGCTCCGCAGGCAGCGCACATCGACGACACATCCCGTCAGGCCGCCGCTTATCCGTTCGCGATTCCTATCGGGCACGGTCGAACGGTCAACGGCTGGATCGTCGTCGCGCCGGTCGACCGCATCACCGACCCGCCGAGCGCCGATTCGTTCCAGCTCTCGTCGGTTCGCTATACGAGCGGACTCGCGAGTGTCGCCTGGACCGAAGGAAGTCTCGTCTACGTCTGCGTGGTTCGAGGAGGCGAGGACGCTCTGCGAGCCGTCGAATGGGCCCTCGACCGGCGGTTCAGCTGACCGGGTTCGATCCTCATGAAAGACTGGCTCGTGGACAGTTTCATGGATCTGTGCCGACCTTTCCATGATAACGGGCTGCCGCCGGACCTGCAGGCGGAGGATATCGAGAGTTACGGGTTCGTTCGTGGAGCGATGCACCGAGCGGCACGTCTCTCGCATTCGATGAACATCGAGTATCGGAGTCTTCCAGATCATTGGACAGAAGTTTGCCAGACGGGCCGCAAAGGCCTGGCGACCGTTTGAACGACTTCTGATGGAGGACATTTCGGTCGCATGGACCATCGTCGAACTGAGACCATCGGGAAATGGCGTTCTGCAAACCGATCTCGAACGGTTGAAGCTCCTGCTCGAACGGTACGTCTCTTTCTACGGCTCACCTGAGGATCAGCGCGGCTTTCCTGAAGGATTCGAGCGGTCCCTTTGCACGCGGCGGAACACAGACTGACGGGGGCGTCCCTCGATGCCGGAGTCGCACGGAGTTGAATTCGCTTCAACCCACAGCCCCCTGCTGACCGATACCTTCAGAAGGATCGGCGCGACGGTTCCCTACCATCCGCTTTGGAACGCCCTGCGTCCGCGGAACGAGCCAGGGGAATAAGCTTCGCGCCCCAACCTTCGACAGGGAGCGTCCGATGCGTGCGGTCGTGCTGTGTCTCGGTGCGTGCGTCCTCAATTTCGGCGCTTCGTTCGCGTCCGCCCAGAATCCCGCCCCGCTCGTCCGGGTGGAAGTTCCGCCGTCGAAGAATCCGGCTCCGTCCCATTCGTCGCGCCGCACCATGACGGCCGCCGACCAGCAGATCTACGACCGCGCCGTGATGCGGGCCCGTGAACGGGAAGTCCGCATCGAGTCGAAGAAACTCGTCGGCTTAAGCGCTGCCCGGCCGGCGACGGCGATGGGGAACTACAACCTCGGCAACGAATGGTACGGCTGGCGTCCGGGCGGGGGAGTCTACGCCGTTCCGCCGGCCTACTACTACGGCCGCTGACCGTGGGATAGCCTTCCAGGCCGTCAGAAACCCGATCACGCTGGAAACGAAAGAACGTCGCGATCCGCCTCCGGATCGCGACGTTCTCTTTGTTTCATCGCGGGCTGTCGATAAGACGGAAGCCGTGTGCTCCGCCCTCATCCATCGAATACGTCACCTGACTGACAGCCTGGAAGGCTATCCCACGGCGGCGGACCATCCCACGGGACGGCTTACAGCAGGTTGCGGACTTTCGCCAGGAATTCCTTGTTGGTGGGGAACCGTTCGAGTGTCCGGATCAACGTCTCCATCGCCTCGACCGGGTTGAGCGTCACCAGACTGCGGCGGAGCATCGTCACCCCTTCAAGCACGTCCGGCGGAAGGATCTTCTCCTCGCGGCGGGTGCCCGACATGCTGATGTCCATGGCCGGCCAGATGCGGCGATCGGCGAGTTGGCGGCTGAGCACCAGCTCCATGTTGCCGGTCCCCTTGAACTCCTGGAAGATGACTTCGTCACCCTTGCTGCCGGTGTCGATGAGGGCCGTGCCGACCACTGTCAGCGAGCCCCCTTCGTCGAACCGGCGGGCCGTTCCGAACAGCTTGCGCGGAATATCCAGCGCCCGCACGTCGATACCGCCCTGCGTGGTGCGGCCGGTGTTCACCCCCTTGTTGAAGGCGCGGCCCAGACGCGTGATGCTGTCGAGCAGGACGAAGACTTCCTTGCCCGCTTCGGCCAGCCGCTTCGCCCGCTCGAAAATGAGCTGACTGACGCGGATGTGGTTTTCGACGTCGCGGTCCATCGACGAGGCGATGACTTCGCCCCGCACCCGGCGCTTCAGCTCGGTCACTTCTTCCGGACGCTCGTCGATCAGCACGACGATGAGGTGGAGTTCGGGGTGATTGGCGCTCACCGCATCGGCGATGTCCTGCAGGAGCATCGTCTTGCCCGACCGCGGCGGAGCGACGATCAGCGCCCGCTGCCCCTTGCCGATCGGCGTCAGCAGGTCCATCACCCGCATCGTGATCGGCCGGGGGCCGGTCTCGAGCTTGATGTGCTCGAACGGGTTGATCGGCGTCAGCTCGTCGAAGTCCTTGATGAGGGCGTATTCCTCGGGTGTGCGGCCGTCGATCGTCTCGACCGTCCGCAGCCGCGGGCCCTGCCCTCGCACGCCGGGTCCGATGCCGCCGTGGATCAGCACCCCTTCGCGAAGCTTGTACTTCTCGATGAGCTGCGCCGGCACGAACGGATCGGCGTCCTGTGCGAAATAGTTCTTCTTCGGATCGCGGAGGAACCCGAAGCCTTTGCTGTGGAGTTCGAGCACTCCGTCATAGGTGCCCGTCACCTCTCCGCCCGTATCGTTCTGCCAGTGCTGGGGAACATTCCGTTCGCGGTAAACCCGGTCACGCCCCTGTCCCTGAAACTGACCTCGTCCCCCCTGGCCGCCGCGAGTGCGGCGCCGTGACATCTGCATCGATTCGTTTCCTCTCCGCCCGCCTTGCTGGGGCATGTTCTGCTGTCCGTCTCCTCCGCGACCGCGGCGACGACGACGGCGGCCCCCTCCCGGCCCCTGTTGGTTCTGCCGGTTCTGGGAGTAGCCGCGTTGACCTTCATAGGGACGGCTCTGATCGAACCCGCCCCCTTCGTTTCCACCATAGGACGCGCCGCCCGGGAAGAATTCGACTCCGCCCTCCGCGCCCTCGGCCCCTTCCGGACCTTGTTCCTGGCTGAATCGTTCCTGGCCGAATCGTTCCTGATCCGCCCGGTCTTGTGCGGGGCGGTCCTGCGGGGGACGATCCTGACCTTCGCGGGGAGCGTACCCTTCCCCGCGCGGAGCGTACCCTTCGCCTCCGAATCCGCGGTCTCCCCCACCGCCACGACGGCGGCGACGGCGACGGCGACGGCCCCCTTCTCGGAACTCGCCGCCCCCCTCACCCTGCTCGCGAGAGCCCTGATCGCGGTAGCCCCCTTCACCGTAGCCGGAACCGGCCGGGCGATCGCCCGCACCCTGTTCACCAAACGCACCCCGGTCGCCGAAGTCGCCCGCGTCTCCCTCGGACCGTTCGCCACGATCCGCACCGGAGTCGTCCTGCGACGCATATCCGCGACCCGAGGCGGGCCGCTCTTCACCCGCCGAATCTCCGCCTCCCCGGCGACGCCCGAACGGGCCCCGCTCGCGACGGCCTCGATACCCCTCCTGGCCTTCCGGGCGACGCTCACCGTTCGGGCGCTCTTCGCTCTCGCGATTGGCCGACCGTTCCGATGAAACGTCGGCGTCGAAGTCGAGCGGTTCCCGCTCGAACCACTCGCGGTCGTGCAGGTTCTCGACCCGAACTGGCGCTTCGGCCTCTGACGATTCCCCCCCACGACTGCGCGACGGCCGCCGCATCCGACGCGGCGCCTCTTCGTCTCGCGATTCCGCACGCGGTGCGGGCCGTCGTGTTTCGCTGGCGGGCGCTGCAGTCGGTTCTTCGCGGCGTCGGCCGCGCTTCGGCGTCTCGACTTCCAGCGCGTCCAGCAACCCTTCGCCGAACGACGAATCGTCGCTGGCTTCCTCGCGACTGCGTTCCGTGCGGGACCGTTCCGAAGCGGCGCGGCTCGGGCGGGAAGAACTTTCGCGGGTTGCCGACTCTCGCTTGGATTCGCGAGGGGCCTCTTCGGCCGGCGCCTCGCTACGGGCCGATTCTGAACGGGACCGGCGGGTGCGCGTCGTCGCGGGAGCCGGCGTCGCTTCTTCCGCTTCTTCGGTGGTCCGCGTGCGGCGAGTCCGCCGACGCGGAGCTTCCGTTGCCTCGGCATCGGCGACCACGTCCTCGCGCCCGGCGGAGGCGGTCGTCGCCTCATCGTCGGTGCGGCGAATCCTCCGCGTCGTGCGGCGGGTGCGGGAAGGGGTTTCCGAAGAATCCGAACCGTGTGCAGCCATGACGAAACAGTCCGAGCGTGAAGAAGTCAAAACAGTGAGAGACGGAAATAAAACGATCGACAGTGACTCGTTCAATGGGTCGTCGAGAACCAACTCGGGATGACCGGCCGAGAAGCTGCAATGAGCGATGGCCTCAACGTCACAGGGAGAGCTTCCCGGAATTCCCGACCTGATTGCGGGGGTGAATGGGCGAGATAACGTCGCCGCGAACCGCCGCGTGGCCGCAGTCCTCGATGCGAAATTCCACAGTGCGGACGCGGGTGCGATGCCCTGAGTCCAGCAGGACCAGAGAGGGGGTTCGCATTCCGTTCGTCGCGCGATTCAACAGGGAGCGCACTCAGAATGTCTCAAAGAAACGAGGACACAGGCCTCGAACGCCGCACGCGGCGCGTTTCACATCTCGCCTGGCGAACCGACATGTCTTGTCGGCGACACGAGATCAGGGGCGGATGCAGTTCTCCGCCAGACTCCGGCCCGAGCCGGCACACATCACATACCACGTGGCGGTCGGCAATCCCTACAGGTCTACCGGCCACCTCACCAACACCTTCCGGGGCGAGCCTGACCCCTCACGCCACCTGGCTCCTTCGACCCACCAACTCGGCTTCGTCATGACGAACTCGTGGGGGCCTGGAACGCGCCTCAGCCGCCACTTCGGTTCGATTCTCGCTGCAGGACGCATCCCGGGCTCGAGCCTGAAACATCAAGCGCCGGATGTCACCGGGCCCCCGGATGAACCGGGCGATGTCCCCTCCCCGACAGATTGACAAGCAGCCAGAAACCATAGGCCACTCATCCGCCGACCCGGACCTCGCCTCGCGGGGAATTCTCACCCGCGGCCCGGCGTCGCATCGTCCCGTCGTTCGGGGCCGTTGCCGGATGCAGCTCCTTCACGCCACCTTTTCATCGGCAGGCACGTCCACGTGCGACACGACTTTCGCACAACAGTGAACAGGAGCTTGATGCATTCCACTTGCGGTATCATAACTCCTTCCCAATTCGTGTCAATTCGCCCTTCCGCGCTTTTCGCGCAAAATCGACAGACCGAAACTGTACATGCGATTCGTTCAGGCGGATCGGTTTTGCCGTGCTTAAGCCGGCAGACGCTCGATCTCGGCGAACAGCAGTTCCATCAAGCGGACCTGACGCGGAGGCGCGGAAACTGCAAAGGAACACACGAAGCGGGGTCAGCGAAAGCGTCTTCTGAGGAGACGCGTAATTGAGACCGTGACATCTCATGGAGGCTGCCGCGAACTAAATCTGAAATCGCCATGATCGCGCTGAAACCCAATTGAGACGCAGGACTCTCCCGGACCTCTGCGTCTTCACCTCTGCGAGCTCTGCGTTCATTGCCCTTTTGAAATTCCTCTTCGACATCAGCTCGTCGTGACATAGGGCAGAAACCAGAAGTCGGGAACGCAGAGATCGCAGAGGGCAGACGCAGAGAAGAGGGCGACCGCCATGTGACGCCGAAAGTGGGGCGCAGTCGTAAGCCCGATATGACAGAAGGGTTCCTGTTGTTTCGGTCCTGGGTCTCCGAAACCAGACTTAAGTTCGCCTTCTCACCGCGGTTCAATCAACGACATGGCGACGGTGGCTCTTTCCGGCGAACTCCATTCTGTCCATTCCCCGCCTTCATTTGCGGTCATTCGCGTCATTCGCAGGGAACTTTTTCGGGTCTTCCGATCCCGGCTCATCCACAGCGAACTCTCTCCGGCGTCAGCAGCCTTCGTCCTCCAGCGGCACGATCTCGCGTCGCCGCTTCTGAACCGTCCAGCTCCCGTAGTTCTTCTTCAGGCTTCCGACCTTGCTGGTCTTCTCGGCAACCGCGAAGACTTCGAAGTCGCTTCCCACGGCCTCGCTGCAGCGGAGACAAAGCTGTGTCTCTGGAAGGGCCTCGATGCGCTCCACCGGGATTTCCTGCCGGCACCGCTTGCAGGGACGCGTCGAAACTGCCATGCACACCTCGCGACACGGACTCGAATTCACGTCGGGGAAACATTCCCCAACCCCTCTCTACGAGAGTTCTCCCGGCGCGGTTCATAAAAAACACGACTGCGGGCGCCATGACGCGTGCGATGATGGGCGTCAGAATGGTTTCGTCCTGGGGAGCGACGCCCATGCCGGTGCGAAGTCTCCCGTTTCCTTCGACACCCCCTGCAATGCCCCGCCTCAACCCGCTCCTGCACATCGTCCTTCACCAGCCCGACATTCCCCAGAACGCGGGAAACATCGGCCGGACCTGCGTGGCCATCGGCGCAAAGCTCTGGTTCATCCGCCCGCTTGGCTTCGTCCTCGATGACCGGCACCTGCGGCGGGCGGGAATGGATTACTGGGAGCATCTCGACTGGCAGGCCGTCGAGAATCTCGCCGAAATTCGAGCTGTTCTCCCCGATGCCCGCATCTGGTGCGTGGAGAATGTCGGCCAACGGACCATCTGGCAGGCCGATTTTCGTCGCGGCGACCTCCTGCTCTTCGGCAGTGAAACCCGCGGTCTTCCTCAGTCACTTCTGGACGAGTTCTCCGCGACCACCCTCCACCTGCCGATGCGGTCGGAGGTCCGCAGCCTCAACCTGGCCAGCACCGTCAACACGGTGGCCTACGAGGCGGTCCGGCAGTTCGGCGGTCTCATCGGCTGATCGCCGTCTCACGGTCGACGGGTCCGCGAGCGGGAACTTCATCCTCACAGGTCACTGCTTCTTGCTGAAGCGCTCCCGCTCTCCAAAGAAGAACTGCGTCCCTTTGGGGTAATCGATGCGGAACTCCGCGCCGGCGACCTCCGAGTTCGCTTCGACCTGCATGACGTCGAACGCAACAACGCGTGCGATCGTCTTGCCGTCTTTCAAGACCGTCTCCACCGCCTGCTTTCCCTTCGACACGAACCAGAATTCACGGCTTGCGACGTACTCTTCGAAAGTCACCGTTCGGGTGATCGACTGGACCGGACTGTCGGCGGAGTCCGGTTTGCGGACCACCCGCCACCATCGCGGCTGGTAGTCGACCGTCGGATCCAGATGCATTTCGTGGGCGACATTCCCCTGGACCCATCGCACCGCAAGCAGACGCTTCCCCGGCGTTCCCATCGACGCCATCCATTCCGTCTCCAGCCGCTGACTCGCCGGCTCAAGCACTCCCCATGCCCCGCGCGTCGATCCGAAAATCGAGATCCATCCGTCGGCGGGAAACCTCCGCTCTTCCACCATCATCCCCTTACGGTCGGCCGTCGTCAGCAAATAATGCGTCTTCCCGTCAAACGCTTCCGTTCGCTCCAGCCCCGTCTTTCCAGACGCTGTCACGCTCCGCTGCAGTCGCCAGCGTTCTCCCTGCCAGATCTCGTCAAACGTGATCTCGCGCGGCGGCCCCGACGGGTCGCGGTCATCAACCGTCCGGAACGAAATGGTCACGCGCAACGACTTCAATCCGGCCGAAGCCTCTTCGATTCGCCGCATCGCCCTCGATACGTCAGCCGTCCCAACCTGGCCGAACGCTGGTCCAACCGCTGCCGCGACCATCATCACCGCGAAAATCGACCGCACCCGCACCATGATCCGCACTCCCATTCGCTGAGGCGCCCGATTCCTCATATCGGCGGGATCTCGATCACTCTCCCGGTTTCCGCGCCGATTGCGTCGAATGCCGCAGGACTTGACGGACCGTTTCGATCCGCCGGATGATCCGTCCGCCTGAATCCGCTTTTCAGCACGACCCGCATGTCTCCGACAGCGTCCCTCTGAGCATGTCCTCTTCCGATTCCCCCCTGCCCCGTCGACTCGGTCTGCTGCAGGCGACTTGCCTCAACATCGCCAACATGGTGGGAATCGGACCTTTCGTCACGATCCCCCTCTTCATCGCCGCCATGAACGGCCCGCAGGCGATGATCGCCTGGGTGATCGCCGCCATCCTCGTCATCTGCGACGGGCTGGTGTGGAGCGAGCTCGGCGCTGCGCTTCCGGGCAGCGGCGGCACGTATCACTTCTTCCGCGAGATCTTCGGACCCTACCGGTGGGGCGGACTGATCCGGTTTCTCTTCATCTGGCAGTTCCTGATCAGCGGGACGATGGAAATCGCGTCCGGCTATATCGGCGCGATGACCTATGCCGAGTATCTCTCGCCCGACTTCTTCCTGAAGCTGGATGCCTCGGGCGTCCCCGGCGGCCGGGCGTGGCTCCCCGCCCTCGCCGCACTGCTGGTTACGGTCGCCCTGATGCGGCGAATCGAATCGATCGGCTGGGTCGGTGTGATCCTGACGGCCGGCACAATCATCACGGTCCTGGTGGTCATCGTGGCCGGGATCAAGCACTTCAATCTCGAGTTGCTCACCCTCCCGCCGGAGGCCTTCAAGCTCAATAAAGGCTTCGCGAAGGGGCTTTCCGCGGCGATGCTGATCGCCATCTACGACTATTTCGGCTACTACAACATCTGCCACCTGGGGGACGAGGTCCGCGATCCGGGCCGCACGATTCCCCGGGCGGTGATGATCTCGGTCCTCGTCGTCGCCGCCATCTACCTGACGATGAACATCTCGATCATCGGCGTGCTTCCGTGGCAGACGGCGATGGCATCGAAGAACGTCGGCGCGCAATTCATGGAGGCAATCTACGGCCGCCCCGCCGCCGTGGTCCTCACGTGGCTCATTTTGTGGACGAGCCTCGCGTGCGTGTTCGCCATCACGCTCGGCTACTCGCGCATCCCCTACGCCGCGGCCCGCAACGGCGATTTCTTCTCTGTCTTCGCCGAGCTGCACCCCACCCAAAGCTATCCGTGGGTCTCACTCGCCGCAGTGGGCGGACTGACGGCCGCGTTCTGCTTCCTGTCACTCGAAATTGTGATCCAGACCGCCGTCACAGTCCGTATCCTGCTCCAGTTCATCGGCCAGATCGTCGCCCTGCACTTCCTGCGGAAGACGCGCCCCGACATTCCGCTCCCCTTCCGGATGTGGCTCTACCCCCTCCCCAGTCTGATCGCCCTGGTCGGCTGGCTTTTCGTGTTCTGCCTGCAGGAATCCCGCCCGCTCCTCTACGCGGCCGGCGTCTTCGTGACGGGAACCATCGCGTATTTCGTCTGGCAAGCCTGGGCCAGCCGCTCCGGGTCGCCGGATCAATTCAGGCGCTGAACTCCGTCATCGATCTGCTTTTTGAGCTTCGCGTGTTGTGACGCGATCCGACTCTAAGTGGTCCATTTCACAAGTTTCAGGAGGGTTCCAGCAAACCTGAATGACCAGAAAGGGGTGGCTGGGGTCGAGGCTTTGCGAGCCCCCAGCGAACTCCGCGTCGAAAGCTGGGGGCTCCCTTCGGTCGA
>JADZEF010000423.1 GCA_020850695.1 Planctomycetaceae bacterium
ACGTCGACCGGAGGGAGACGTCCCGCTTGGGTACAGCACTTGGTACGCAGGCCGGACGTCTCGCGATGCTCGACGTGACAGGGGTCGGGGTTCGGGAGTCGGGAGTCAGGAGTCAGGCGTCAGGAGTCAGGAGTCAGGTTAAATAATATAGGTCGGCCGTCAGTGCTGTGATCGGAGTTAGGATTCGCATGGCGGGACTTTCTTTCTTCCCTGTCTTTCTACTGTCGCCTGTCTCCGGTCTCCTGTCTCCTGTCGCCTGTCTCCTGACTCCTGACTCCTGTCTCCTGACTCCTTCCCCTCACAATCCCGCCGGGAGCAGCTGGTCCTTCGAGTAGCCGCGGCCGAGATGCGTCAGGTCCCGCTGGAAGATGACTTGCGGGGGATACACCGTTCCGTCGATGAGGGCTTCGATGCGGGTTTGCGGTCCGCCGTCGTCGAAGAAGCCGACCGACTGCACGCGATAGACGTCGCCGCGGGCGGTGATGTAGGGATCGAGGGCTTTCATCTGTTCGAGCGTGAGGACTCCTTCGGTGACGAGCCAGCCGGGTGTGCTGCGTCCGGCGAGCAAGTCGGCGGTGAGGCCGGTCGCCGGCGCGGCGCGGGCCGCCAGGATGGCTTCGATTTCTTCTTCGGTGATCCCCGGAATCCCGTAGAGGAGTTCGGGGCGGGCGAGGTTGACGTTGAGGCGGCCTTCAATGAAGTCGGCCGCCGTGATGCTGACCCGGTCGAGGAGTTGCGGAAGGTAAGACTTCATCTCGTCGGGATCGATCGAGAAGGGGCTGGCCAGCATCTGCGCCTGGGCTCCCTGTTGGCCGGCGGGCGTGAATGAGACCTGGCCGCCGACCAGATCGAAGATCGACACGATCGGGAATTTCGCTCCCTTCGACAGGTCCATTCCACCGCGCGTCACCAACCCCTGTCCACCCCCGGCCGCGGCCTTGGCGAGCGACTGCATCATCTGCTCGAGTTGCGGGGGGACATTGCCGGTTGCGCCCGCCATCGCGGACGGATCGAAACCGTAGAACGAGCTTCCACCCCCTCCACCGCCGCGTCCGCCGCCACCACGACCACCGCCTCCCGGGCCCCCCTGTCCATTTCCACCGCGTCCCCCACCCCCCTGGCCGTTCCCACCGCGACCTCCGCCCCCCTGGCCAAAGCCCCCTTGTCCAAATCCTCCCTGGCCGAAACCACCTTGCCCGAATCCGCCTTGTCCAAACCCTCCTGGCCCCCCCTGGCCCCCTCCTCCGCGGCCGCCGAAGCCACCGGCACCACCGACACCACCGAAGCCTCCCTGACCAAACCCAGCCTGGCCCCCGCCGGCACGGCCAAACCCACCCGCTCCACCGAAGCCTCCCGCTCCGCCTCCAAATCCACCGGCTCCGCCTCCAAATCCGCCCGCGCCGCCGAAGCCTCCCTGGCCTCCGAACCCGCTACCGCCACGTCCGCCGCCACCACCGCGTCCGATCTGACCGCGACGCGCCCCGCCGCTCGTCCCGGCTCCTCCGCCGCCCGGTCCGAATCCGCCGCCGCCCTGGCCGCCGCCGAACCCACCTCGTCCGCCCCCTTGACCGCCGGGACCGCCAAAGCCGCCACGACCACCGTTCTGGCCGCCGCCATTCTGACCGCCACCATTCGGACCGCCGCGTCCGCCACCCTGTCCGTTTCCTCCCGGTCCGTTTCCTCCCGGTCCGTTTCCTCCCTGCCCATTACCCCCCTGGCCGCCACGTCCGCCGCCGTTTCCGCGGCCACCGCCACCATTGCCTCCTCCACCCGTGCCACCCCCGCTGCCGCTTCCACCGCTGCCCGAGGCGGCGTTGAGAATGCCCCCCGGACCGTTCATGCGGTAGGCGACGATGTACTTCGCAATCTCCTCGCCGAACTCGGGCTCGAGGGCGTCGTAGAGCTCGGTCAGCAGCGACTGGTTGAGATCGATCTTCGGAGCGCCGCTGGCGCTGCGGTTCGCCTCGCGGCTGTGGACCGTCAGGTAGGCGTTCCAGCCGACGTTCAGCACTCCGTCTCCGTTGTCGAAGGGGGGGCTCCCGTCGCCGTCATTCTCGTTCGCATCGAGAAGTCCGTTCCCGTTCGCGTCCTCGCCGAAAAGCAGCTCGGGCGTGACGCCCCGCACCAGCAGCAACTCTTCAATCGATTCGACGGGCCCATTCTTCGCCATATAGGGGGGCGAGAGGGTCTGGTAATACTCGGACTCGCATCCGTACGGGCGGATGTCCTCGTCTGCATCGATCCAGTCGAAGAGGGCGTCAGCGATGTCTTCGGTCATGCCGGGAAGCGTGAGAAGCATCGCGTATTTCTGGTCGTCGGTGATCTGCAGCTTGATCAACGCGTTGATGTTGAGCTTCCCCGACTCGTCGGTCATGCCATATCGGACGGAGCGTCCCGAGGCGTCGGTCTCGAGCGGAGCCATCAGGCTGAAGCGGCCGCGCCCGCGGTTTCCGGCGCTCTCCTGGACGATATAGGCCTGGAACAGGACGGGGTCGTGGTAGAAGTTGTCGAGCCCTTCGGGTGTGCGCGTTCCGAGCGTTGCGGCCGCGAGTTCGATTCCCGATTCGGCCAGCGCCCGCGACTCGACCCCGCGGGCATACGTGGCGGTCGCTTCGGCCTCGGCCATCATCCGCTCGGCGAAGGTGTAGACGCCGAGCGAAAGAAGCGAGATGAGGACTAGCACAACGATGAGCACCGCCCCGCGGCGCGCAGCGCGCGGCGCGCGGCCCCCACCGGTGCGCTGGCGGCGATGTCGTATGGCGCTCGTCGGCATGTCCATCCTTCTTTCCAATCCCCAATCCTCGCGAACCCGCAAGCGTCTGACCCTGAGCTTTTCTCTTTTCCTACCCACTACCCACTACCCACTACTCTTCAATACGCCATCTCCGGTGCGGCGAGCGGCAGCGCCACGACGAGCCGGTACACCTGCGTCGACTCTTCCACACCCAGGCGACTCAGCATCTCCGTGCTGGCGGTCTTCTTTTCCTCGGCATCGCGGAACCCGACAAGGATCTCGACAGCCCGCGGCAGACCGCCGTAGACCGAACTGTCCCACTCGGTCAGCCAGGCGATTCCGTCGAAGTAACGGAACTCCAGCTGATTGACCTCCGGCGCGACGATCTCCGCCGCTTCGGCCATTCCGCTGGTGTCTCCTGCCGCATCGGCCAGCTGCATTGCGAGGCGGTCCGCCTCAATACGTCCCAGTCCCTGCGCCCCCGAGTCGCGCGAGGCAAGGATGCTTCCCCCCGATGCGAGATTGCCGGCCGCTCCCTGCACTCCTCCCGCATTGGCGACCGCCAGGAACCATGTCACCGAGAGGAGATCGCTGGTGCGGCCGCCGGGGGTGAGGCCGGTCGTCAAGGGGACGTAATTGAGGTCTCGCGTCGGCCGGCTGACATGCAGGACGAGAGTCGTCGAATCGCCGAAGAGCCCGATCGTCGAACCGCTCGATGCGCTGGCGGGGTCGGCCGGTGCGGCGGCGGTGCCGGTGGTCGCCGGCATCTGCGTCGTCGAACCGGCGCCGGGTTGCGACGGAGTTTGCGGGGTGGATTGCTGGCCTGCGGCGGCCTGGTCGGCCGTCGCTCCACGGTCAAGCCGCGGCGGCCGGAAACAGACGCTGCGGATGTCGCGTTCCATCTTCCGCAGCACCGCCTGCGCCAGCCGCGTCCGTTCGGACTCGGCCTTGCCCAGTGTTGTCAGTCGACCGTAGGTCAGCATCGCACTGGTGACGGCCGCCAGAACGAGGATGCTCAGCCCGAGGGCCAGCAACACTTCGATGAGCGTGAAGCCGCCACGCAGGACGGACCCGGGCATGCCGCACCCAGGGTGCGGCTTGGAGCACCCTGGGTGCCGATTCAAGCGGCCACGTGATGAAGAAAAATACGAAATGGCATTCTTCACCACGGAGACACGGAGACACGGAGAATAGCCAAAACCAGCGGACAATGCCGAACCGGAAACGCACAGGTTCATACATTGCCTCGCCTTTCTCCGTGTCTCCGTGTCTCCGTGGTGAGCCCGGGGTTTCGCGATGGGTAGGTGTCTCATCGAAGCCCTCCCGTCGAAGGCGCCGCGCCCGAAGCTCCTGCGGAAGTCCCGGCTCCCATGGCGCCCGTCGCTCCGGGGTTTCCAGTCGAACCTGCCGCACTCGTCGAGCCTGCCATCGCGGCGGCGTCGAGGAAGAGTTGCGGGTCGCGGATGAGGCGGTTGAGCGTCCATGACGCGTTGACCGCGCCGGTGGAATCTTCATGCTCGACGGTGACGCTGATCTGAAGCGTGTCGGGATGCGGCCCTCCCAGAAGCTCCATCGACCACCACCAGCCGGCAGCGCCGTCTTCCGCCGCCGACCGTGAGACGCCCTGAATCGGCCGCGCGCCCGAGACCACTTCCGAGACGATCGAGTCGCAGCGGAAGATCGCCTCGGTCCGCAGCCGCGACGTCACGGCCGCCCGCGTCGCGGTTGTGATGCCCTGCGTGATGACGACGAGCGCCGGCAGCAGGATCGCCAGGGCGAGGATGACCTCGTAGAGCGTGATGCCGCGATGCGACGCACCCCGGCGCGTCGCACCCCGGCTGCGGCTCTGAGCAGCCGGGGTGCGATTTGTAGCACGGGCACTCATGCCCGTGCGTGTCGGATCGCAAGAGGTTTTCGCACGGGCATGAGTGCCCGTGCTACGGTTTGATCGAGCTTTCCGCCAAAGCCTGATCGTTCGCGGATCGATTCGGCACTCAGGGTGCCCAAAGCTGCACCCTGGGTGCGGTGCGGGCGCGTGCTGCGTGGCGGCGTGGTGCATGCTCACGGCGTCACCCCGTGTTCGATGGGGCCGATGCTCACCGCCCCGGTGAAGCCGCGGACTTTCAAAGTGATCGACTGGCCGCGATTGCGGTCGTAGAGAGTCAGCTCGACGTCCTCTCCCGAGCCGTCGCTGTCGAACTTCACCGGGCCGGACCATGCGAGCGACGCCAGGTCGCGCCAGTCGTCGAGCCCGGCGAACAGGTCCTGCTGCAGCTTGATCGTCGGATCGAGCGCCTGCGTGCTGAACTCGAATCCTTCCATCAGCCCCGAGGCCCGCGGCAGGTCGTCCTCGGTCGGCACCGCACTCTTCACTACGCCTTGCGAGGCGGGAACGCCGTCGCGGTCGGTCGGGATCGAGACGAAGCGTCCCCCGCCCCCTTCATAGAGGAATTGGTAGGGGACGCCGGTCTCGATGGCGCGGGTGCGGGTGGCGTTGATCTCGATGCGGATCCGCTCGGCGGCTTTCGTCAGCCGCTGCCCGTCGAGAGCCCGCGACACCGAGGGCCACGCAATGGTCGTCATCAACACCAGCACGCCGAGCACGAGCAGGAGTTCCAGCAGCGTGAAACCCGCTCTTGCGGCACGGTGGTGAGAGTGACGGCGCATGACGCTGAGGGGCAAAGGGACAGAGGGGCAGAGGAGCAGAGGGATGCGGAAGCGAAGCAGCGGGGGAGTTGGCGCCCTGGCCTTCTCCCTTTGTCCCGCTGCCCCTTGGCCCTTGGCCCCTTCCTCTCACAGACTCAGATCGGACCAGTTGTTGACGTCGTCGCCGGCCCCTTCTTCGTTCTGGCGGTTGGCCCCCGATGACCAGATGGCCGGCTTGCTCGACCGCGGGGCCTTCGTGTTAGGGAACTCGTACTGGAAGACCTGGCCCCAGGCGTCGGCCGGGAGCTTGTCGAGGTACGGCTTCATTTCCTTGCCGTTGCGGTCGACCGGCTCGATGAGGGCGCTGAGGGCGTTCTGGTTGCCCGAGGGGTACTCGCCGTCGTGATCGATGGCGTAGTTGGCCAGCGTCCGCTCGAGGTTGCTGATACTCGCCTTGGTCGTGTCGACCATGGCCTTCTGCTGACGGCCGAGGAGCTGCGGGACGACCATCGCCGCGATGACTCCGAGGATCGCCAGCACGAGCAGCACTTCGAGCAGCGTGAACCCGCCGCGGCGGACGTTGGGGGGGGGTGAGTCGCTTCGTTCGCATGTTGAATCTCGTTCCTTGTGGTTCCGCGTGGGTAGTTGGTAGTGGGTAGTGGGTAGTCAGACAAAGAAGCAGCCAGATCCTGGCTCTCCTTCTGGCTACCCACTACCCACTATCCACGACCCACTTCTCTCTTCCTCAAACCATTCCCGAGCTCTGGAGAATCGGCGTCAGGAGAGCCACCACCACGAACAGGATGATGGCCGCCATGATCGTCAACAGCACAGGCTCCAGCAGCCGCACCAGCATCTCGAGCTGACGCCATGTCGACCGTTCCATGTTGTCGGCGATGTCGATCAGCACCTGCTCCAGATTGTTCGCCTCTTCCCCCACCGAAATCATCTCGACGACTTCTTCCGGAAACTCGCCGCTCGCCGAAAGGGGCTTCGCCAGCGCCTTTCCCGACTGGACGCTCTCGGACGCCTTGCCGATCGCGTCGCTCAGCACGCGGTTGCCCGACGCATCCTTGGCAATCCGCAACGACTGGAGAATCGGCACGCCGTTCTTCAGCAGCGTTCCGAGGATGCGGCAGAAACGGGCGATCGCCAGGCTGCGGACAATCGGCCCAAGGGCCGGCGCCCGCAGCCGGAACAGGTCGAACCGCGTCTTCCCTTCGTCGGTCTGGAGCGCGCGGTACAGGAAGAATCCCGCACCGCCGAGAATCAGCAACCCGGCGAGGCCGTACTCCTTCAGGCTCTCGCTCAGGCTCATCAGCGTCTTGGTCGCCCAGGGGAGGCTCCCGCGGGCGGACATGCTGTCGAACATGTCCTTGAACTTCGGGACGAAGAACACCAGCATCCCGGTGACGACGATCCCCCCCATCCCCATCAGGAAGAAGGGATAGACCATCGCCCCGACGACGCGGCTTTTCAGGTTCTCCTGGTGCTCGGTGAAGTCGGCGATCCGCTTCAGCACGTCTTCCAGGAAGCTCCCCTCTTCGCCGGCCCGCACCATGCTGATGGCGAGCTCGCCAAAAACCTTGGGGTGCTGGCTCATCGCGTCGGCCAGCAGCTTGCCGTTCGAGACTTCGCCCCGCACCTCGCCGATGACCATCCGCAGCGTGGCGTTGGGCGACTTCCTTTCGAGCAGCTCGAGCGACCGCATCAGCGGGACGCCCGATTTCAAAAGGTCGGCCAGCTGCGTGTAGAACACCGACAGGTACTTCGGCGCGACACGGCGGCCGACGTGCTTCTGCTGGGCCTTCTCCGTCTCGGCCAGTCCGATTCGCATCGGAAAGAGCCGCATGCCGGCCAGTGCGGTGAGCGCATCCCGTTCCGAGGCCGCCGTCAAAACGCCGGTGACCTGAGAGCCGGTTGCCTCACGGGCGGTGTACTGGAAGTCGGGCACGGGGAGGGAGGGTCGAGGGACCAGGGTCTAGTGTCTAGGGACAGAGAAGGTTCGAGTTTTTCGAGACGATGTCTATGGCTTCTGTCCCTAGACCCTCGTCCCTCGACACTCGACCCTCCTCACAACGTGTCCCCCTTCGTGATTCGCAGAACTTCATCGACGCTCGTCTGGCCCATGCGGACCTTCAGCCATCCACACTGACGCAGCGTCATCATGCCTTCGCGGCGGCAATACTCGGCAATCTGGTTCGTGTCGGCCCGCTCGACGCACAGCCGCCGCACAATGACGTCGGCCTTGAGCAGTTCGTAGATGCCTGTCCGTCCCGCATACCCGGTGCCGCGGCAATCCCGGCAGCCCTTGGGACGGAAGAACTCGGACGGGTAGTCGTCTTCGGGAAAGTCCGGCGGGATGTCGCCCGCTTCCGGGTGATACGCTTCTTTGCACTTCGGGCAGAGCCGCCGCACCAGCCGCTGCGCCAGCACCCCTTCGACCGTGCTGGCGACGAGGTAGGGCTCGACTCCCATGTCGACCAGACGGGTGAAAGCGCCGGCGGCGTCGTTGGTGTGGAGCGTGCTGAAGACGAGGTGGCCGGTGAGGGACGCCTGGATGGCGCTCTGGGCCGTCTCGCCGTCGCGGATTTCTCCGATGAGGATGACGTCCGGGTCGTGACGCAGGATGCTGCGGAGACCGGCGGCGAACGTCAGGCCGATCTTCTGGTGGACCTGGATCTGGCTGATGCCGTCCGACTGGTATTCGACGGGGTCTTCGACCGTGATGATCTTCGTGTCCGGGTTCTTGATCTCGTTGAGGGCGCTGTAGAGCGTGGTGCTTTTGCCGGAGCCGGTGGGACCCGTCACCAGGATGATGCCGTGGGGCAGCTCGATCATCTTCCGGAACACCGACTCGATGTTCGGCGGCATGCCGGTGTTCTTGAGACTGAACTGCATCCGGTTCTTGTCTAAAAGACGCATGACGACCCCTTCGCCATGCATCATGGGGATGATCGAGACGCGGACGTCGATCTCGCGGCCGCTGACGCGGAGCTTGATGCGTCCGTCCTGCGGGAGCCGCTTCTCGGCGATGTTGAGATGCGACATGATCTTCAACCGCGTGATGATGGCGGCGAAGAAGTGGTTGATCTCCTGGGGGACGGGCTGCACGCGGAGCAGGCCGTCGACGCGGAACCGGACGGTGAGCCCGCGCTCGCGGGGCTCGATGTGGACGTCGCTCGCCTGCTGCTCGACCGCTTCAATCAAGAGTTCGTTCACGAGGCGGATGACTGACGCCTGGCGGGCCTCTTCGGCCAGCTCGCCGGTTTCGTCAGCCAGCTCTTCGAGCAGTTCGATCCCCTGGTCGGCCTGCTGGGCGACCATCGCGTTGATGGTGTCTCCGCCGACGCCGAGCCGCTCCTTGATCTGCTCGATGATGTCTTCGCGGCGGGCCAGGACCGGCCGCAGCTTGAACCCCGCCAGGAGGCCGAGCTCGTCGAGGGCGTCGAGATCGAACGGATCATGCGTCGCGACGAGGACGTGGCCGTTGCGGCGTTCGAGCGGGAGCAGCGAGTGGCGGAAGATCGGCGTCGTCGGGAACTGCGCGAGCAACTCGCGGTCGATCGGGTATTCCTTCAGCTCGACGAATGGCAGGCCCAGTTCATCGCCCACCGCCCGCAGCACGTCCGCCTCGGAGACGAATCCCTTCTTCACCGCGACCTGATCGACGCGCAGTCCGTTCGTCTCCGCCAGCGCGTCATCGAGCTGCTGGCGGTTCAGAAGGCCGCGTCGAAGAAGAAGTTCACGGATCTGCATGGAAGGAACTACGAAGGAAACGGACGAGGTCGGAGGAGGCGGGATTCAGCGGGGAGAAGGCATTTGACGCAAAGGCGCGAAGAACGCAAAGGGTTCGCAAAGAGGAAGAGGAGAGAAATACCCGAAAGTGAGTGCGGTGGTTTCGATCTGTTGATTCAAAGAGGTCTGCTTTGCGTGCCTTCCTTCGCGGACTTTGCGACTTCGCGACTTTGCGTCAAAAGGCTTTCGATTACCGGCCACCCCGGCCGCCCCCGCCGCGATTGCCGCCGCCACCCTGGCCCCCACCGAAGTTGCGACCGCCCCCACCCGGGTTGAATCCGCCGCCACCTCGGTTGCCACCGAAGTTTCCGCCGCCAAAGCTTCTGCCGCCGCCGGTGTTGCCGCCGCCAAAATTGCGGCCTCCGCCGAAGGCGTTCATCATCATCATGCGGCGCTGCATCTCCTGCTGAGCGTCGCTGCTGCCGCTGCCGGACTGTGACGAATCGCCGCTGGACTGCTGCCCGCGGAAGCCGCGGCCACCACCCGTCGTGCTGACGATGATCTTGGGGTTCATCGACTGCAGCGCCTGCTGCACGACCGCCCGGTTGGCATCGTCGAGGGCGACGATCCGCACCGTCGGCTCGACGTCTTTCGCCGCCTTGTCACGGTCGGCGACCACTCCTTCGATCTCGCGGAACAGGGCGTCGTCGCACGAGACAATCAGTTCGCTGGTCGTCGTATCGACCGCCAGCGTCAGGCGGATTCCCTGGTTGCGGGCGCCGCGGCTGTTGTTGCCGGCCGCGCCGCCCATCAGCATGGCGGCGAAAGGATTCCCGCCGGCGCCGCGCATCTGGGCCTGCCGCGGGTCTTCCATGTAGTCCTTGAAGACTTCGCGGACCATCTCGGCCACCTGCCGCACATCGGCGTGCTTCACCGGGATGGTGCGGGGAATGCGGTCGCGGAGCGATTCAGGGACTTCGGACGCGTCAATGATCTTGAGCATGTTCTCGATGTCGCGGACCTTGCTTTGCGGGCCCGAGACGAAGAGCGAGTTGGTCCGCTCGTCGGGGATGATCCGCAGCACATCACCGCTCGTGGCCGAGCCGAGGCCCGTCATGTCGACCAGCTTGCCGCTGAGCGAGCTGAGCGAGTCCATGATGGACGAGCTACCGCCGCTGCTGCTCGAGCCGCTGCCGGCGACGACGTTCTCGGGCATCAGCTGCGAAAGCATCGAGGTGGCTTCGAGGGCCGTCGCTGAACGGAGATAGAAGACCGTCCAGGTGGTCCTCACCGGCATCGACTGCATCACTTCGTTGATCCGCTCTTCGACCTCTTCGCGGGCTTCGGGGTCACCGGTGGTGACGAGGTTGTCGCCCACCACTTCAATGGTGACGCGAGGCTTTTTCTTGCCTTGCGGATTCGGAGTGGTGCCTTCGTAGCGGCCTTTGGGGGCGTCGGCGGGATCGGTTGCCGGAGCTTTCGGGTCGTTCGTTTCCGCCGAGGCCGGGGGCGACTTTTCGTCGTTCGCTTCCGTCTTCGCGGCATCGGTTTTCGCAGGCTCGGTCGCCGCTTCGTCCGCGACGTCGTCCGAATCGGCAGCGACCGCGAACGAATCGCCGGCGGGATACGCGGGACCGCGGGCGCGATCGGTCAGGATCGGCTCGTCGGCGACGTTTTCCGTCGAGACATTCGGGGCGGCCGGAGCCGGACGACGGTCGGTGGTCAGGTCGCGGCGATCGGACTGTGATTCGGGACGGGCTTCCGAGCGAATGTCGCTCCGCGGGGCCGAGTCGGACACCGGGCGATTTCGGTTGACGGGAACCGTCGAGCCTTCGCGGCGGTCGCGATCCTCGAGGCGGCTGCTGGGGCGTTCGTTGCCCGTGGGGATGCGACGATCGAAGACGGGGCCGGGTTCGGACGGAACGATGACGCGGATCTCGGTGCTGGTCGTGTTGTCGGCTGCGTAGATCGACTCGACGATGCGGGCGATGCGCTCCGGGTCGCGTCCGCCGAGGGGAATCGTGCTGACGCGGCTGGCCGTGCCGAAGCCCTTGCTGCCGCTACCGTCTTCGCCGTAGGCGCTGAGCGTCTTGCGAATCTGCGCCACCTGGTCGGCGGTGCCGCGGATCATCAGGGTCCGGGTGACCGGCTCGGGATGGATGGTCGGGGCCTTGTCGCCGTCCTTCTCGAAGAGCCCATTGAGGACCTTCGACATGGCGATGGGGTCGAAGCGGCTGAGCTTGACGATTTCGACCGCCTGGCCGCCCACGCCGTCGAGGCGGCGGATCAATTCTTCGATCTCCCGGTGTTCGGAGGCAGTCGCCCGGACGTGGACCATCCCGCTCTTGCGGTCTTCATTGATGACCACACCCGGCTGATAGGCGTCGAGAGTCTTGGCGACTTCCGCGGCATCCGCGTTCTCCACCTTATAGGCACGCAGCGTCAAAGTGCCGCCGCCGGCGAATTTCGCTTCCTCTTCGGTCTGGGGGACATCGAGTGACTGCAGAATCTCGTCGACGAGCTTGTGCTCGGCCGACGTCGCCGTCACGAGCAAGGCGTTCTTGCGGGCATCCGAAGCGACCCGCATCTTGCTCACGCCGGGCGTCGTGGTGGTGCTGCTGTTCGCCGCGGGCTGAGAGGGAGTGAACCTCCCTTCGCCGTTGTTGCTGTCTCCGCCGCCAAAACCACCGCCTCCCCAGCTGCCGCGACCCCCTCGGCCGCTGAAGCCTCCGAAACCGCCGCGCCCGCTCCAGCCTCCGAAGCCCTGCTGTGGCTGCTGCTGTTGCGGAGTGCTGCCGGTGGCCGCCATGCTGACGTTCTTCGCTCCGCTGTCGAGGCCGAAGAGGCCGCGGACGTGCCGCTCGGCGTCGGTCGCCGGAACGTGCTTGAGCGAATAGGCCTTGAACGTCGCCGCGTCCTTGTCGCCGGCGCTCATGCCGCTCAGCAGGTCCTGAACGCGGCGAAGGTGGCTGCCGATGTCCTGGACGAAGATCGAATTGGAGGCTTTGAGCGGCGTGACCTTGCCTTGTGGGCCGAGGAGCGATTCGACTTCCTTCGAGACGACATCTGCATCGAGTCCGTTGAGGGGCAGGATGACGCTCAGCAGCTCGTTCCGTCCGCGGGTTTCGAGCTCCGACGGGCGGATGATGGGGATGAGGTTCGGCGGAATCGGTTTGTCGATGCTGGTCGAGACGAGGAACTTGTTCCGGTTGACCAGGATGTAGCCGCGCGGCAGGAGGTAGCCGTTGAGGACGTCGAGGACTTCGACGGGGGTGTATTCCTGCTTGTCGAGGTAAGTGAAGGTTCCGGGGGGGACGTCCTGTAGATCGAGCGTGAGGCCCGAGGCTTCGGCGAACATCCGCAGCACATCGCTCCAGGGAGCCTGCTTGAAGTTGAACGTCAGCTTCTTCGGGAGGCGGCGCGGGCCTTCCTTCGACTCTTTCGCCTCGTCGGCGGCTGCGCCGAACGACGTGACGACTTCTCCCGGCACACTCGTTCCGTCCGCCTTGACCGTCGTGCTGCCGGCGCTTTGGGCGGAAATCGATGGACGGGCCGGAGCGGTTCCATCCGTTCTGGGTGAGTCCGCCATGGGGCTACGAGTCGGTTCGGTGGAAGCGACGGCCGGCTCGGGGCCGAGCTTGGCCGTCCAGGCGGTCCGCTGCTCGTCCGTTAAGACGGCGAGGGCGTTCTTTTCTCGCTCGTCCCTCTGCTTTTGGAAGTCTTCTGGTTTCATCGAACGGAAGTCGACATTCGAGTCGAACTTCGGTTCGAGGATCTCTTTGAGTTTCGTCTTCTGATCCTCGGTCAGCTTGAGGTCGGCTGCGACGTCTTCCTGCTGGAGGCCGCGGGCCCCCGCCTGGCGCAGGGCCAGCTGACGGGCGCGGGACAACTGCTCGCTGGAAATGACCCCTTTGAGTTTCTCCTCGGCGGCCTTCCGGATCTCATCCGACTTCTTGCGGAACTCGGCCATCTTTGCATCGCGAACCTCTTGCGGGGCGTCCCGCAAGTCGCCGAAGGCGGCGAACATCTCCGGCGTGGGGCGGGCCGTGTCGGCCAGGGTCGCGATCTGCTTTTTCTGGTCGTCGGTGAGCTTCAACTCGGCCTGTGCCGTTTCGTCGCGCAGGACTCCGAAGACAGTCCCTCGGTCGGGCCGGAAACCTCCAGGTCCGCCGAAGCTGATGCGGCCCGGCTGAGCCGACGCCGTAGTCGAACCGAGGGCGAAGGCCACGCAGGCGGCGACGATCGAAAGGCGACTGATGACTGGCGGAAAGTGCATGCGTCGCTCGTTGGGCAGGATCGTGAACGATGGGCGGGCATCGCTCCGATCAGCGGCGGGAGTTGAGGGAAGCGGATCGGCGGTCGGAGTGAAAAACGGGCGGGCGTGTCAGGGCCGGCTTGAATCGTTCAGGCCGGAAGCTGCGGCGGGAGGGAAGTCCTCGGGGACTTCTATCGTACGCCACCGACTCGACGGCGGACAATCCCGCAGACCATTCACCGTCTGAAAAGAACGGCGGGATCTGCGGGACGTGACTCCGTTCTGCCTCGAAATTCGACTCCTCTCGAATCGTCGGATGGACGGATAGCGGCGGGGAAACTCATTCGCTGAATTCGAACTGAACTCTCGGAATGAGCCGGCGAGGCAATCCGACCTGTCGACTTTGACGATTGGGCGAATCCATCGCACCGGGCCGACTTTGCCGACGGCCCGGCGCCCCTCGTCAGGAATCATCACACGTCAGTTGTTGTTTCCACGGCGGTTACGGCCACCGGGACCGCGCTCGAAGCGGAGCTCGAACGGCTCGCCCTTCATCTTTTCCCACGCGGCCTTCTGGTCGTCCGTGAGGATGGCGGTCACCTTCTCGGTGGTTTCCTTGCGCTCGGCTTCGAACCGCTCACGCATGGCGTTGAAGTCCGGACGAGCGCCGGCGGCATTGTTGCGGGCCGCTTCGCGGTCGGCCTGGCGCTTCTTGTCGCGTTCTTCGAAGACCGCCTTGATCTTCGCCCGCTGATCGGCAGCGAGGCCCAACTTGTCCGCCAGCTTGTCCTGCTGGAGGGCGTTGACTCCGCCGAGACGAACCACGATTTCGTCGAGACGTTCCTTCTGGTCGATCGCCAGAATGCCGTCGATCTTCGCTTCGGCATCGGCGGTCAGCTTGTCGCGCTGCGGTTTGGTCTCTTCGAACTTCGCCCGCATCTGGTCGCGCGGGGTGTCGCGCGGAACCAGTTTGCGGGTTTCTTCACGGTAAGCCGTCGTGACCTCTTCGAGCTTTTTTTTCTGATCGTCCGAGATCTTCAGCTCTTTCTGGACCTGTTCGTTGCCGACAAGGCCCGTCTTGCCGAAGCCGCCACCAAAGCCACCGAACCCACCAAATCCGCCGCGGCCCTGGGCCGAGGCGTTACTGACACAGACGCATACGAGCGCTGCTGAGGCGCAGAGCAGCGTCAAACGGGAGCGAAACGCGAGCATGACAAACTCCTGACGTGAAAAGGGGACGGGGATTTCAATTGCCAGCGACTGAAATCAGGCGGGGCGAGGCTTCCAGAGGGCGTGAAAAAGAGGACGAAGGCGAATTGTCAACGTCCTTCCCAGGCTCCCTTTCGCCTCCCTCGACTCCGGTTCTGACGGGTCTCGAAAGAAAGTTGTTGTTCGGTCGAGCGAGGCGTCGTAGACTCGTGCGGAGAGCCGGATTCGTGTCGCCGCAAACCGTGACTCAATCCTCGCCTTTCAACGCTCGACACCGCTGAGAGTATTGCGGAATTCAGGATCCTGAAAGCACTTACTGACTGAATTCGGGATTAAGCCCCGGCGCGAGGTTGTAACCCAATGTCCAAGAGCCTGTTGCGGCGATGTGGCGGGGCCGTTCGGACGCTTCGTTTAGCGGCCGCGATGGGAATGGTTGTGGCGGGATTTCAGGTTGCCGTCCATGGGCAGCCGTTCGGCGGTCCCGGTTTCAATCCCTACGACGATGACAACGGTCCGTCAGAGTTCGGCCGCCCCTATGGGGACTCGCCCTGGGAATCCTCGGGCGACGCAGGAACGTCTGCCTTCACGCCAAGCCCCAGCCCGTCCATTCCTGTCCGCCCGGGCCGCACTCGAGTGACGATATCGCTGCCTGCGATCTATGCGGCAGGCGATCGGGACGGAGACGGACAGATCGGCCTTTACGAGTGGAAGGCATGGAAGGGGCGCGGCGCGGTCTCTGAATTCCGCAGTCTCGATCACGATGGAGACGGATTCCTGACGCCGCGCGAGCTGGCCGCCGGACCGCGGCGCTCGGCCACCGTCGGCGCTCCCGTGACTCCGGTCCCTGTCGCCGCAGTGATTCCCACGTCAGCGGCGGCCTCCAGCAATTCGAGTGGCGCGCCCGCGTCTCCCGCCGCTGCACCATCGACTGGCGGCATGCCGTCCGGAGAGGTTGCCGAGTCCGCCAAGCGCTATTTCGGGATGCTTGATTCCGACAAGAACCGGCAGATTTCGCAATCCGAATGGTCGAAAAGCGTGCGGATTCGCGGGATGTTCGAAGAGGCGAAGATCGACCTGTCGAATCCGATGAGCGAGATCGACTTCGTCACGAATTACGTCCGCGTGTCGGCGAACAAGAAATAATGCCGCCCGCTGCCGCCGGTTGTCATTCGCGTGATTCTGCAACGCGCAAAAAACAACCCGCTTTCGCCCCGACATGTCATTGGACTGCCGAGGCCGAAAGCGGGTTGTCGTCGCGGTCAGGTCGATCGCTGGAACAGCGATCGTCAGGTTGAAATTACAGGTCCGAATTGTCCGCGGTTTGCACAGCGGGCACCTGCTGGGTCGTCGCGACCGGGCTCGGATCCGTGAACTGGCGCTCCCACGAGAGGCTTTCCAGGAATTTTCGAGTCGCCAGATACTGGTTGGACGGCATCGCCAGCATTTCCTCTCGCAGAATCTCCTTCATCACGTCGACCGCTTCCTTGACCTCATACTGATGCAGCGTGTCACGCTCGTTCGACGGCACCGCGAAGAGGTCGTTCAGACGTTGACGCCACACGGCGAATTCGGCTCCCATCAATTCGCGCGGCCAGGTGATCTTGCCGTCATACGGATTGAGCTGCGCGGACGTGAGCCGTGCCGGGATGTCGGGGACGCGGTTCTTCAACCAGCGGTCTCGAGTGGCGATCCGCTCGGCCGCTTCGGCCGCCAGGTGCTCGCGAGCGATCCGCTTCCGCTCCCAGTACATCATGGCGTACTTGAGCTTGTTATCCATCCAGCGGCTGCGGGCTTCCTCGTAATTGATGTAGGCATTCGAGGTGTAGAGGTTGTATTCGCCCAGACCGCGATACGCATCCCCGCGACCGCGAAGCCGTGGATTGTAGTTTGAGTATGTGTAAGGCGTTGAGTAACCGTAGGGCGTCACCACAGCAGGTGAGACGGCGACGTTCGCCGGATCGGGGACGACCGCGACCTGTGCGAACGCATGTTGAGCACCCAAACCGGCCAGCACCAATCCCAATGCAGCAAGAGTCGTTTTCATTTCGTTTCTCCACGGCCCGCGACGATTGTTCTCGACCCAGCAAAAAGCGGGCGATACATCAAAACTCCTGCCGGCTCCACGCGAGCCGGCGAACCTTGATTTCTCACTCGAAATTGCAGGGTTTTCTCTGCAGATTGCTTCGATTGAGAACGGAAAAAGAGACATTCAAATTGCGTGCCAAAGCGGTTGTGTCGCAGATAACTTAGACCTTCCCTCTCCCGAAGTCGTGAAATGACAATCGACTTGGTCGACCAGAAACGGCCTCGCCTTTTCGCATCAAGACACAATCACTCGGAGAATCTCGATGCTGCGTGGGTTCCTCCAAACCTTCGAGGCCAGTGATCGCGCAGCGACCAGTCATTGCCAGGCTTGCCGGGCTGTCGAGCGTCATCTGTCGGCGGTTGCCCCTTCGCTTCCGCGCTTGCGGCCGACTTGACTGACCATCAGAATCGCCGGCGTCGAACATCGACGGCATCTCCCCTCATCAAGCTTCCGACTCATGAGCCTCTTTCGTCGTGAAGACATCCTGACGCGGTTGCGGGCCAAGGTGGCGGCGGGGCAGCCGATCATTGGCGGTGGAGCGGGGACCGGCATTTCGGCGAAGCTGGAGGAAGACGGCGGCATCGATCTGATCGTGATCTATAACTCGGGCCGTTTCCGCATGGGGGGCCGCGGATCGCTGGCCGGCATGATGCCCTATGGAGACGCCAACGCGATTGTCATGGACATGGCTCGCGAGGTTCTTCCCGTGGCCCGCAGGACGCCCGTGCTGGCCGGCGTGTGCGGGACCGATCCGTTCCGCCTTATCCCCCACTTCCTGCGCGAGGTGCAGGCCGCGGGGTTCTCGGGCGTCCAGAACTTTCCGACTGTGGGGCTCATCGACGGAACGTTTCGCCTGGGACTCGAAGAGACCGGGATGGGCTACGGGCTCGAGGTCGACATGATCCGCACCGCCTGCGACAAGGGGCTTCTGACCACTCCCTACTGCTTCAACAACGACGAAGCGGCCGCGATGGCGAAGGCCGGGGCCGACATTCTCATTCCGCACATGGGGCTGACCACCAAGGGGACGATCGGGGCTCAGACGGCCCTCACGCTGGAAGAGTCGGCCCGACGCATCCAGGAGATGCACGACGTGGCGAAGCGGATCAAGCCGGACATCCTCGTCCTGTGTCACGGCGGACCGATCGCCGAGCCGTCCGACGCCCAATACATCCTCGATCACACCGAAGGCATCGTCGGGTTCTATGGAGCCAGCAGCATGGAGCGGCTTCCCGTCGAACCCGCCATTACCGGCCGCATCCGCGAGTTCGGGCAGCTGCGTTTCCGCCGTGCATAAGCAATTGGGAGAGTTGATGGAAAGGCATTTAACGCAAAGACGCGAAGGGCGCAAAGGTGGAACGCAAAGTAGTGAGAAGAGAAGACAGATGAACTGAATGAGGAGGTTTCGAGGGCTAAATCGAATCAATCTGAAGAACCTTCCTGCAACTTTTGATGGCTTTGCGTTCCTTTGCGTCCTTCGCGTCTTTGCGTTAAATGCCTTTGCTTATTGAGATCGATTCCAGCACTTCAGGAGATGTTCTCCATGTCGACACGACGCCGGTTTCTGCGGGATGGGGCTTGTCTGGCTCTCGGGGCAGCGGGAGTTGTCTCGTGGCAGCGATTCCCCAGGGGGGGATCGGAAGCGATCGCGGAAGACAAGCCGGCGGGAGCCGAGGCGCGGGTGCTCGAACTGAAGTTGGAACTGCCGAAGCCCGGCGCGCCCAACGCCGTGATCGTGCCGGCGGTGCGGAGCGGAAACCTGCTGTTCTGCTCGGGGCACATCCCGCGGGACGCGGCGGGGAAGCCGATTGTCGGCAAAGTCGGGAAAGACATGGAGACCGCCAAGGCGGCCGAGGCCGCGCGGAACGTCGCCCTGCAGATCCTGGGAGTGGTGCGGCACGAACTGGGCAGCCTCGATCGCGTCGTGCGCGTGGTGAAGGTGCTGGGAATGGTCAACTGCACGCCCGATTTCACCGAGACGCCGCAGGTGATCAACGGCTTCAGCCAGCTGCTGATCGACGTCTTCGGCGAGAAAAGCGGCAAGGGAGCCCGCAGCGCCGTCGGCATGGGGTCGCTTCCACTGGGCGTGGCGGTGGAAGTCGAGGCGATCTTCGAAGTCCGCGACGGAAACTGACCGACCCGCCGAACCTCGCCCCCCGCAGCGCCGTCTCCAGACAGGGTCACGGAAACGACGGAAGGGACGGAGCCGGCCAGTGGATCTCTTCATCAAGACAATTTCTGGCTTTCCGTGCTTTTCCGTCCCATCCGTCGTTTCCGTGGCCCCTCTGCGGACTGAACGATGCAAAGAACGCGCTCCATAGCCTCCCGCGTCCCCATCTCGTAATCTCACGCGCAGCGGGGCTCCTCCCGCTTAGGTCGACCCATCCGCTTCTCACTGACAGACGATGAATTACCTCGCCGACATTCGCTCGCGGTTCGCCCGGGCGCTGGCCCCGCTGATTGACGATCCCGCTCCGCTCGTCGCGATGGTTCATCCCGCCCAGGACGCGAAGTTCGGCGATTACCAGGCGAACTGCGCAATGCCATTGGCCAAGGCGCTGAAGAAGCCGCCGCGCGACGTCGCCGCCGAGATCATCTCGCGTCTCGACATCGCCGACCTGTGCGATCCTCCGGAGATCGCCGGCCCGGGGTTCATCAATCTGCGGCTCAAGGATTCGGTGCTGGCCGCCGATACCGCACGGCTCGTCGGCGATGAGCGGCTGGGAATCGAGCCCGTCGCTGCGCCGAAGAAATACATCGTCGATTTCTCGGCTCCCAACATCGCCAAGCCGATGCACGTGGGCCACCTTCGCAGCACCGTCATCGGCGATTCGCTCTGCCGCATCCTGCGGTTCGTCGGGCACGAAGTCCTCAGCGACAACCACATCGGCGACTGGGGGACGCAGTTCGGAATGGTGATCTACGGGTATCGCAATTTTCTCGACCAGGAAAACTTCGACCAGAACCCCGTCGAGGAACTGGCGAGGCTCTACCGGCTCGTCCATCAGATTGCCGGATATCAGGGGGCGGTCGTCGAGCTTCCGCAACTCCGCGCTCGGCTGAGTGAGAAGGAAACGGCGGCGAAATCGATGTCGGAGGCCGCCGAGCAGGCCAGCGGCCCCGAGAAGAAAGACCTCAACAGGAAGGCCGGCAAGCTGCGGGATGAAGTGGCGGGCGTCAGGGAGGAGATCGCCGGCGCGGAAGACAAGATCGCGAAAGTGGAGTCGAATCCGGCATTCAAGGCCCTGTGCGACGCTCACCCGAGGATCGCTGACCGCGCCCGCGAGGAGACGGCGAAACTACACGCCGGCGATGAGGCGAACCGAGCCCTCTGGGAACAGTTCATGCCGATCTGCCAGGCGGCGCTCGACGAGATGTATCGCCGCATGGGGATCGCGTTCGACCTGACGCTCGGCGAGAGCTTCTACAATCCGATGCTGGCCGGGGTTGTCGACGACCTCGTCCGCCGCGGGATCGCGGTCGAAAGCGACGGCGCGATGTGCGTCTTCCAGGAAGGGAAAAAGGCGCCGTTTCTCATCCGCAAGAGCGACGGCGCGTTCACCTACGCGACGACGGATCTCGCGACGATCAAGTACCGCGTCGAGACATTGAAGGCCGACGCCGCCCTCTACGTCGTCGGCGCCCCCCAGGCCGAGCATTTCGAGCTTCTATTCGCCACGGCGAAAAAGTGGGGCTACCACCTCGATTGCCGCCACATCAGCTTCGGATCGGTCCTCGACGAGAACCGGCAGATGTTCCGGACGCGTTCCGGTGGAACGGTGGGGCTCGAATCGCTGCTGGACGAAGCGGTGACGCGGGCGCGTCAGATCGTTGACGCGAACCACGAAGAAGGAGAACTCGACGATTCCGCCCGCCAGGTGATCGCAGAGATTGTCGGCCTGGGAGCCATTAAATATGCCGACCTCAAGCACAATCGGGAAAGCGACTACGTCTTCAGCTGGGACAAGATGCTGGCGATGACGGGCGACACGGGGACCTACATGCAGTACGCCTGCGCTCGCGTTGGCGGCATTTTCCGAAAGGGAGAGACGACCCGTGCGGCGGTGCGCAAGTCGGCGACGGGCAGCGCGGACGACATCCGCTTCACGCATCCGGCCGAGCGGGCGCTGGCGATGCAGATTCATCGCTTCGGCGAGGTCCTTGCGGAAGTTCTTGTGGATTTCCGCCCCAGCCCCCTCACGGCGTGGCTGTATGAAACGGCGAACGCCTTCAGCACGTTCTACACCCATTGCAAGGTGAAGGACGAACCGGACGACGCCGTTCGCAAGAGCCGTTATCTGTTGTGCGACCTGACCGCGAGCGCTTTGGAAAAAGGGCTCGAACTCCTGGGCATCCAGGTCCGCGAGCAGATGTGACGGCCGTCGGCTAATTGCGGCGCGTCTCATCGGGGACGCTTCCGATGCGAGGCGGCTCGGGGGGAGCCCCAGGAATTGTGGACGCCGCGGACGGGGGCTGCGGGGTGTACCCGTTGCGCTGCGGGGCGATGCGCGGAAGCTTCGAAAGCCCCTTCAGGAACGGGAGCGGGCCGCGCGATGGTTCGGCGGCGTTGAGCTCGGCCGGAGGCTCGGACTCGCCGCGCGGAGCGTGCGGGACGACGCGGAGGTCGTCGAACTGAACTTCACCCAGGCCGGTGAGGGCGAGCTGGACCTTCAT
>JADZEF010000424.1 GCA_020850695.1 Planctomycetaceae bacterium
AGCCGCAGCAGGTCATCGCCGAAATCGTCGTCGAGCGATTCATCAAGATCCGCCTCGTCGAACTGATCAGCCTCGCGCTCGCGACCGATCTCCTCGCGCTTCCGCTGAGCACGGCGTTCCCGCCGCACCATGTCAATCGCGCGACGCCGCGCGGTGGTCATCAGCCAGGCGCCGGGATTCTGCGGGATCCCCGATTCGGGCCACTGCTCAAGGGCGGCGACGAGGGCGTCCTGGGCCAGCTCTTCCGCCAGGCCGACGTCGCGCACGAGGCGCGCCAGTCCGGCGATCAGACGGGCTGATTCGATCCGCCAGACGGCATCGATGGCACGGTGGATTTCGGTCGCCATGACAGCGATCGATCAGAACAGACCGGGCGACTGGACGCAAGGTGCCAGTGGGATGGGCTTCCAGTCTGTCACGTTGACAGTCGGAGCGGTCAACCCCGAGAGGGCGTGAAAGGCTGGAGCCTGTCCCACGGGAGACTCGAATTTCAGTCCTTCGCGAGCTCGTAGCCCTGCTTCCGCAGCCAGTTCTTGAGCAGGGTCAGGTTGCGGCGATTGGCGCGGAAGTAAACGTCGAACACGTCCCCCGCGAGCGGGATAGCGCCGCCGACCGAGTCGACAATGACGTTCCAGGTCATGCGGCTGATCAGCCACTTCGACGCTCCCAGCCGCTTCGCTTCCATGACCACGACTCCGGCGATCGCGGCCGTGATGAGGTCGCCGGCGGCCGGAATCAGGCCGATGAGGGCGTCGAGCCCGACCGGCCGGTTAAGGAAGGGAAGCACGAACGCCTCGTCCATCAACTTCGTCAGGCGCTCGAGTCGATCGACGCTTTCCTGCACTTCGGACTGCGTGGCAGGCCGCTGTGAAGGGTCGGTGATCAGAATCGGGTCGACGGTGCGGGTGGACATCTTCGTGTGGCTTTCGAGAATTTCCTTTCGGGGCCGGAAGTCTTGACCAGAGGAAATGGTAGCGCGGCGGGACCGGGGATCAAGAAGTTTTCAACACGAAATGCGATGCCGTTTTCGGCAGATCAAACGAGGCGTGCGGAAAGCCAGGCAAGAAACAAACCACGAAATACACTGAATACACGGAAATGAAGACAGGAAAAGCCGAAGCTCTCGTCGGAACGATTCGGCTCGATTCTTCTGTCTTGCTTCCGTGTATTTCGTGGTTTGATCTTCTGGGTTCGATCTCGTGCGGTCAGCTGCCACGTTGTCCGCTACAGCGTCCAGCCCGCACGGTAGTCGCGCTTCACGATCGCGGCGGCCTCCGGGCAGCCGATGGCTTCGCCCTTCTTGGCGTCCCATTCGATCCGCTTGCTGGTGCGGTAGCTGACATTCCCCAGGTGGGCCGATTCGGTCAGCATCGCCCCGTAGGTGAACGGACAGGTGGTCTTTCCGTTGCCCAGGATCGCCTCGACCCATTCCTTGTGATGGCCGATCGAGTCGGGAATGCTCGGCTTCACGGAGCGGGCTTGCTTCCCGTCGTCCATGAAGAGCTTGTGCGTGCCGTAGTCAGCCAGCAGCCGGCCGTTCTCTCCCTCGAAGAGGACCGCCGACGAGAGACCGTACTTCTCGGCCCCTTCCGGCTTCCACCCGCCGTGATACCACGTCAGGTGGACCGGCGGGGCTGAGCCGCGGGCCGGGTACTGGTAATCGACCTGCATGGCGTTCGGGCACTCGTTGTCCCCGTCGTGCCCCTTCTCCCCTTTCGCCTCGATGCTCGTCGGGTAGGTGAGGCCGAGAGCCCAGAACGGTAGGTCGGAGTAGTGGCACCAGAAGTCGGCCAGCTGTCCGCCGCCGAAATCCCACCAGTAACGCCAGTTGAAGTGGAAGTGCGATTCGTGGAACGGACGATACGGTGCGGGACCGAGCCACAGATCATACGCCACGCCTTCCGGCACCTTCCCTTCCTTTACGCGCTTACCGGCCCGCACACCGCCTCCCTGCCACACGAACACCCGCTTCACTTCGCCGATGACACCCCCCTGGATGATCTCGACGACGCGGCGATAGTTCGATCCCGCGTGGATCTGGTTCCCCATCTGGGTCACCGCACCGGACGACTTCGTCAGTTCCGAGATGAGCCGCGCCTCGTGAATCGAGTGCGTGAGGGGCTTCTCGCAGTAGACGTGCAGGCCGCGACGCAGCGCTTCGACGACCGGGAAAGCGTGCATGTGGTCGGGCGTGCTGACGATCACTGCATCAAGGTCGTGGTCGAAGATGCGGCGGAAATCGGCGTGCTGCTTGGCGTGCGGGTAGAGCTTGGCGGCCTGCGCCAGGCGGTTCGCGTCGATGTCGCACAGCACGCTGATCTCGGCCCCCGCATCCTGCACCGGGGCGATGTTCGATGCGGCCTTTCCCATCGTGCCGACGCAACCGATCTTCAGCTTGTCGTTCGGACCGCGGGTCTTTTTGCCCTCGGCGGCACGCACAGGGCTCGGCTTGAAGGCACTGGCGGAGAACGGGACGCAGGTCCCGGCGGCGACGGCCGCTTGAATGAACTCACGCCGGGAGAGAGACGGGCGAGGCATGGCGACTCCGGGGATGGGCGTTCGAAGTGCAGACGACTCCCGCCATTGTCTCCGCGTTCCGCGGTCGGGCAAGCGAACCCCGCTCGACGCCCGCACAGACTGTCAGGCACATTCTGCGGGTTTTACCGCGTGCAACGCATGGCGAGTTCGTCTGTGCACGTCCTGAATCGTGACCTATGCTTGTGCTGACGCTCAGCCCGATTTCCCGGTGTCGAATCGCGGAGCCTGCCATGTCCGCACTGGGTCCCAGCGGTCTTCCTGCACTCTCCCTGGCACAGTCGCTCGCCAACTCGCAGCGAGCCGATTCGCCGACCGCCCGCGCCGACGCGGCCACGGCCGCCGCCCACGCGAAGCAGGCTCAGGAACGTCAGCAGCACTTCCTCAACGTCGCCGACGTCGGCTCATCAAGCGACCGCGACCCCGACGGCCGGGCCCTTGCGGATGATGAAGAGGATGGGGCAGCGGAAGAGTCTTCGACCGGCGAGTCAAAGCGGAGCTTGAAAGGGGCCGTCCGACGCCGCCCTCTGCCTCCGGATCCGCGCGGCCGACTCGGCAAGACGCTTGATTTCGAGGCGTGACAAAGTAGCCCTCTTGCTCCGCATGAGGTTAAGCCTTGCGCACAAAGCGCGTCGATGAACAATTCCGCGTGCCTCGTCACGATGGCTTAACCTCATGCGGAGCATGAGGGCTACTTCGACAGCAGCTTGTCGACCTCGTTCGAAACGATCACGCCGTAGTTCACGGCCCCCAGCCAGCCGCTCATGATGATGCCGACCGATCCCGCATGGAACAGGCCGTGGATCTGTTTCGGCAAATCCTGGCTCACCTTCAGCCCTTCGAACTTCGTGCCGAAAGAGGCCCCCTGCACGTGCTGGGTGTACCGCTCGAACGTCCGCGGCGTCGCGGCTTCGATGTGGTCGGCCCGCTCGCGGATGTTGGGGACGTATTGCTCGAGGCAGTCGAGCGTGGTGCGGATGAGGTCTTCTTTCGCCGCAAGGTAGTCCTCTTCGGACAGCTCGGCCCAGTCCTTGTAGTTGGCGTTGGTCGAGCTGACGATCAGCCAGCGGTCGCTGCCGGGGCGGGTCTCGGGGTAGTAGAACGAGAACGTCCGGCTGCTGACGTTGCGGCTGAGCAGCGCCTCGATGTCGAAGCCGCTGTGCTCCGAGTGGAACAGCAGGTCCCCGCAGAAGTCGAACCCGTCCCCCGGCTTCAGAGCGATGTAGACCTGGCAGCTGCTGTTGTTGAGCCGCACGCCGCGGGCCTCGTCGACATAGGCCGGGTCGAAATGCTCCTCGCCGACGAGCTTGAGGATGGTCGACTTGATGTTCGAGTTGGAGACGACGGCCCGCGCCCCGATGCGGCGGCCGTTGACGACGACGCCCGTGCAGCGCCGCTGCGGGTCGACTTCGATCCGCTCAACGAGCGTGCGGATGCGGACGTCGACGTTGTTGTGCAGCATCTCGGCCTTCATCAGGTTGACGAGCCGGTCGGTGCCGCCGCGGAAGGTGTAGACCCCCTTCTGCATGAAGTTCGAGAAGACGATGCCGTAGGTGATGGCGGGGTCTTCGAGCGTCGAGCCGTTGGCGTACGTGATCGGCTCCATCAGCAGGCGGACGACGTCGGTGCGGCCGGGGAAGAACTCGTCGAAGAGCTGCCGCGTGGTGCGGTGCTGGTCGTCGTAGAAGTTCATCCCGCGGGCGGTGTCGAAGAACCGCTGGACGGTCTCGGGGGCGATGCCGAAGTGCTCGATGAGCAGGCGGGTGAAGTCTTCGCGGTTGTACGACGTTTCGAGCGAGAACTGCGGGTTCTCGAAGCGGACGCCGCGGAGCGGGACGATGGAGTCGGCGATCTCCTGCGTCCAGTACTTGCGGCAGCTCTTGATCATGCCGAACGGGAAGCCGTGCAGCGAGATGTCGAAGATGTGCCCGCCGCGGCGTTTGAACCAGGTGGCCATGCCGCCGAGCTGGTAGTGATGCTCCAGAAGCAGGACGGAGTAGCCGGACCGGCCGAGAATGTTGGCCGCGGTAAGCCCCGCCAGCCCGCTGCCGATGACGACGACGTCGTAGGAGTCGCGGCAGCCTTTGAGGAAGTCTTTGGGCATCGACCGGGGCGCAAAAGCAGGGCTGGGGACAATGTTTCCTGAATGTTAGGGGAACCTGCCTGCGACAGGAAGGATGCGCGAACGACGACGAGCAAGGCACCCTGGCTGCTCAGAGCCGCAGCCAGGGTGCGGCGGTGTGCCGCCTCGCTGATCGGGCGAACCGGGCGGTTGGCGGGGGTGTCGTCTCAGTAGCGAATGGTGCCAACGGGCCGGGAATGCGGCCTTTCGCCGCATTTTTTGGTCCTGAGGGTTCGATTCGCCCGGATGGGTGCTGGACCATCCGGAAGGCTGGTGACTAAGCTGTTTACAGAGGGGGTGGACCGCACCAGAATCGCGGCCCGCGACGGACGCCCGGGGTGGCTGGCCAGCGTCCGAAACCCGATAGATTGCGCCCATTCAAGGAGAATTCCCATCAGCACCACGCTTCTCGACCAGCAGACCCCCGTTGCTTCGGAGTCCAGCCTGGAGGCGGCGTGCCGTGTGGCCCGGCTCGCGGACGAGTTCCGCGGACAGGACGTGGTCGTCCTGGACGTCCGGCCGGTCACGCAGTTCTTCGATTACCTCGTCATCGTGACGACTCAGAGCCCGCGTCAGATGGTCGCCCTGGCCGAAGAGGCCAACCGGGAGATGAAGGCGCACGGACACCGTCGCCTCGGCATCGAAGGGATCGAAGGCTCGACCTGGGTGCTGGAAGACTTCGGGGACGTGATTCTGCACGTGTTCCACCCAGACACGCGGAAGTTCTACGACCTCGAACGGCTCTGGGCCGACGCGGAACGCGTCGACTGGCGCGAGGTTGTCACGGCGAAGAGTTGAGGTGGCGCGGCAGATCCCGCCGAACCGGATCCTGCCGAAAGTCGACGCGACGATCCCGGAAACGACAGAAGCCGGATGGCCCTTCGGTCCTCCGGCTTCCTTCATTCACGTCGATCGAGCGTGCGGAGCCTGGCGGCCCATTTCCGTGGTTTCAGGAGGGTGGCTCGCGTCGACCGACAGGAGCCCCCGGCGATGTCTCACACGGCGTCCGGCAGGGGCTTCGCAAAGCCTCGACCCCGGCCACCCTGTTCCTGAACACGTCGGTAACTTCTGAAAACGAACCACCTGGCGTTCAGCGGCCCGACATGATCGTGATGCGGGTATTCGCCGCCTTCAAGGCGTCCACGGCCTGCTGCGTCACCTCGGTCTGGCGAACGTCCACCGTCTCCAGGGTCTTGATCTCCTTGAGATGCGTCATTCCCGCGTCCGTCACCTTCGTATTGCTGATCAACAGCTGTCTGAGCGGCAGCCTGGAAATCGCCCTGCAAGTCTCGTCGCCAATCTGTGTCCGTTCGAGCCAGAGGTATTCCAGCTTCATCTTCGACAATGACTCCGCGGCGCCGTCTCCGATCGAACAACCCGAAAGATCCAGCATCGTCACGGGGGCGTCGACGAGTGCGGCGACCCCTTCATCGGTGATTCCTGCCGCCGACTGGATGCGAATGCTCCGGAGGTGTTCCAGTCCCTGGAAAGCCTTCAGCGAATCATTGGTGAGAGAAGAGGCAACGTGCTCGACTCCGGGCTGCGGCACGTTGATGTGGATCGTCGTCAATGCCTTGCAGAACGAGGCAATCGCTTGAATTCCCTCGTCCTTGAGAGCGGGGAAACGCTGGAGCGTCAGGTATTGGAGATTCCGGGCGTCCAGCTTTCGGAAGCCGGCCCCCGTCGCCGTGCCTCCTTCAAGCGTGAGAACATGCAGCCGGAACGCGCGGCCGAGAATTTCGAGCTTCTCATCGCTAAAACCGTCCGCATCCGGGTCCATCGTGCGAAGGTAAAGGGTTCCCAGTCGAGGAAGTTCCGAGAGTGTTGCAAGCCCACGCGGCGTCAGCTCATCGGAAGCAAAGCCAAGACCCTGCAGATCCCGCACCTTCTTGAGCAGGTCCAGGTCGTCATCGGTGAATGACAAGCCATTGAGATTGACCTGCGAAAGCACCGGCATCTGGGCGAGGTGTGGCGCGGCCCGACTGCGGCGAAGAGTCTTTATCGTCGCCGCGCCGGGCGGGACGCGTCCTCCGATCGCGGATTGCGTAAACGACCGCAGCGCCGGATGTCCGACGAGAACCTTGATTTCGTCCCCCGTCCATTCCCCGACCAGCGTGAGCATTCCCAACGAATGAGCGTCCTTCAGCAAAGCGAATTGTTCATAGTCAATCCCTTCAGGGGACAGAGTCGCAGACAGAATCTGAAGGCGCCCCTTGGGGATCTGGCTTGATTGGTTGATCAACAGATTCCGGGGCGGATTGGTCTCGAAGGAAGTGATGTTGAAGTTCGCCAGACCCATCGATTTATGAAAGATGGCCGTGACGATCGCGGCATCGTCGCGCCGACTGGCATCGGTGCCGGGAGAGGGGGAGTTCGCTGGTGGCGTCGGCATTGGAGTGGGCGCCGAACTTCGCTGCGGCTGAGGATTCGGAACGGTCCTGGCCGCGTCCGTCTTCGGTGTGACGGGCTTGTCCGCGGGAGGAGGGGGCAGGGGCCTGGGCACAAGCGACTTCGCCAGCACCGAATCGTCGGTCCCGAGCAGATGCACCTCGGGATGTCCTTCACGCCACACGACGCGCAGCGTCCGGATATCTCCGGACGCCAGGTCGAGTTCGAGTGCCGCCCATTCCTTCCGGCCCTCGGTGACGGCGATTGTCTGTCGTCCCGGGCTGACCTTCATCGACTGTTCGAGCGTGTCGACTTCATGAAGCCGGCCGTCGATTCCCAGCCCCACTTCTTTCCCGCGGGCCATCTCCTCGACTTCGAAGACGAGCGTCGCGGTCGGCGGACGGACCGCAGCGGCTGTCACCAGGAATCCAACGAGGAACGCAATGCACGCCACTCCGGAGATGGCCGCCAGAGGAGATGTGGCCAGTTGCTTCACCCGGTTCGCCAGCGATTCTCCCGCACGAGATTCGGCCGCCGAACCGGAAGATTCGGAAGAGGGGGTCGAGCCGGCCGGCGACGCGTCGCCGGTTGAAGTGGAAGCCGCATCGGGAGCGCCGGCCGCTGTCTTCGGTGCGAGGGCCACCGAGTCGCTGACCTCGGCGGGGGTCCCCATCTGCTTGCGAACGCGCAGCAACTGCTGCCGGGCCCAGGCGGCCGTCTCGCGGACCTCTTCCTGGGGGAGCCTCGCCAACCGCAACAGGATCTGCCCCGCAGCCTCGTAATTCTGGCTGGCGAGAAGCGCTTCCGCCTCGCGACGTTTCTCGGCGATGCGGGCGATCTGGGCTTCGTCGAGCGGCGCAGCGGTTCCGGGAGCCGCGGCGCCGGGGGGGCGCCCCTTCGATGCCGCCAGCTTCCGAGGATCGTTTGGCGGAACCGCCTTGGCCATTTCGCGTTCCCGGAACCCCAATTCGTGGGAGAGATCGACTGAACAACCGCCGCGTACGATAGTAACCGAGTGGACGGTCATTTCCAGCCGCCCGCCCGGTAGTGAATCTTCGCGTCGACGACTACGATACTCGCGGCCCCGGTTTTCTGCCGATGGCAAACACTCCTTCCGGATTGAGAAGGCCCTCCATGCTGATTGTCGACATTCTCTCGCGGTGGCTGCACGTGATCAGCGCCATCGTCCTGATGGGGGGAAGTATTTACGTCCGCTTCGTCCTGATGCCGGCCGCGGCTCAGTTGCCTGAATCCGAGCACAACGCCCTTCGCGAACTGGTTCGGAAGTCGTGGGCGAAGGTGGTCGGTGCAGCGATTGGCCTGCTGCTGCTCTCGGGGCTGTTCAACTACGTCCGGGCGATCAAGGGGGACGTCAAGCCGTCGTCGCTCTATCACGCGCTGATCGGGACGAAGATGATTCTCTCCCTCGTTGTCTTCTTCCTCGCCTCGGCCCTTTCGGGGAAGGCGGCTGCGTTCGAAGGGATTCGACGCAACGCCCGCACCTGGCTGGGCGTGACGATCGCGCTCGCGGCCATCATCGTAGCCCTCGGAAGCGTCGTCAAAGTCGGGGGCCGGACGATCGGGGCCAAGCCCGTCGCAACGATCGAGTCGACACGCTGAGCGGCACGATGCCGTCGTTCCGCTCGACCCCCAACACGATCACTCCTGCCGTAAGGAATGATGGACCGATTTGACTCACGGGCAGGAGTGCCCGTGCTACGGAAGAATCGCGTACCGATTCAGCTTCGTCTCGTCCCCTTCAATGCCCAGGCCGGGCTTATCCGGAACCGCGATTTTTCCGCGGACGATCGGCAGCGGTTCGACCGTGATGTCGTCTTCGAGCCCGAAGTAGGTGCTGTCGTTGGCGAGCGAATAGGCGGGGAGCGCGGCGGCGATGTGGACCATCGCCGCGGTCTTCGGTCCCATATCATGCCCGCAATGCATGATGCACGGAACGCCGGCCGCCTCACAGACGTAGCCGATCTTCACGCATTCCAGCAGCCCCCCCGCACAATGCGTGTCGGGAAGGATGAAGGCCGCCGCATCTTCCTTGAGAATTCGCCACACGCTCGCCGCGTCGGTCACGCTTTCGTTCAGCGCGATCGGCGTTCGCGACTGCTCGCGGAGCCAGCGGGCATCGGAAAGCGGCTCAGCCATGATCGGCTGCTCGAGGTATTCGAGTTCGTACTGTTCCAGCCGACGGGCCAGCTCGGCCGCCTGTTGCGGGGAGTAGGCGCGGTTCGGATCGATCCGCAGCTTGAGCTTCATCCCCACCGCATCGCGCACGCCGCGGACCATCTCCAGGTCCTCGGTCATGTCGGTCCCGGCCTTCGTCTTCAGCGTCGAGTAGCCCTGCTCGACGTAGTAGCTCGCGATCTCCCCCGCTCGCTCGTAACTCTGGATGCCCATGCAGGCGGCGAGTTCCACCTGCGGCCGTAGAATGCCTCCCATCAGCACGGCGACGGGAACTCCGGCCGCCTTCCCGCAGATGTCCCACAGGGCCATCTCCAGCCCCGATTTCAGCCGCCAATCCAGCGGGCAATCGCGATGATAAGCGGCGAGATTCAGAGGGTCGTGACCAATGAGCCAGGCGGCCTGTTCCTGGAGTTTGCCGGTTGTCAGGCCCGGGAGAAAGTTGAGGTTGAACTCTCCCCAGCCGGTCAGTCCATCGTCGGTGTCGACGCGGGCGATCCCGCTGGTTGAAGTCGAGGTGGTGCGGATGTGGGAACGGTACGGAGCGATCGGCGGGATCTGCGGAACCTCGACGATCCAAATGCGGACGGCGGTGACTTGCATGGAAGGCTGTCAGACGGAGGAGGTCGTTGCCGAGAGGTGAACTGATGCCGCTTCCCTTACGTCGCCAGTGCCGAGAGTGCTTCCTCGCGCGTGTCGTACATCGCCCACAGCGTATCGAGGTTCGTCACTTTGAGCAGTTCGAGCGCCATCTTCGTTGCGCCACAGATCACCATTTCGCCGCCGGCCGTCTTGACCAGCTTGTGGCACCGCAGCAGCAGGGCGATGAACACCGATCCGAAATAGCTCACTTCGCTCAGGTCGAACACGACCATCGGAACCTTCATCGTCCGGAGCGGCTCCATGACGACTTCGGCGGCCGACTCGATCAGGTCCCACCGCATCGATTCGACCGTCTCGGCCGGAATGATGACGACCGTGTTGCCGTGCCACTGGAGCTCGAAGTCGTTGCGTTCCCTGGTCATGTTCAACAGATTCCTGAAGAGAGCCGATCTCACGGCGACCGGCGGCCGGGCCTCTTTCGCTCAGCGGGGAATTGCGTGGAAGCGGGGGGTCCTCGAGAGGACGGGTGCACCGGCTACCTTGCCGCTCCGTTCCGCTGCTGCCATGCCGACCACGTCCGGATCTTACCATCCTCCGACGTCACACCGCCAAGCTGGGGGGGGCGATTCTCGGGAGGAACCAGTTCTTCGAGCGCCGCGAGGGCCGCCTTCCGTGCGGGACCGTGAGATTCGGTCCAACCCATGCGAATGAGCGGCTCGACAAATCGCGTCTGGCCCGACTCGCCCATCGCTCGCGCCGCCTGCTCGCGGATTTCCGGCGAATCGCTGTAGCCCAGCCGCGCCAGTTCGTTCATTCCCTGTTCATCGCCCAGCCGCGCCATCGCTTCGACTGCCGCGTGCCGCAACCGGGCATCCGGGTGGGTCATCAACGCACGCAGTCCCGGTTGCGCCGCGACCCCGTTCTGAGCCGGCGTCCCATCCAGGACCAGCGGGTTGTGGCACGCTCCCGAGGCCCGCACGGCGGCATATTGCACCGAGCGGTTCGCATCGTGGAACATCGGCAGGAGCCACGACGCAAACGACGCGTGCCCGTGCCGGAGGGCGTAGTCACAGCCGAGGACGCGGACGTCGGGCCACGGATGATTGGCCGCCAGCTCCGCGAGCCTTGCGGCGTCCGGCGTTCCGTCCTGCTGCACGGCCGCCATCACCGACCGCCACACCGACTGGTCCTGCTCGCGGATCATCCGCTCGCAGAGCCGCCGGACGAAGAAGGGGGACAACGTGGCCGACGCCCCCGCCTGAGCGATCGCCTGGGCGCCCTTGCGGCGGTGAAAGATGTCGCGGCTATCGAGTTCGACGAGTCCCGCATAGGCCGGGCTCAGCGCGGCCAGGACGTCGGCTTCGAACTCAGGCGAGATGGGAGTCGCGTGTTCCGCCAGCCGGCGTTCGATCAGGGCGAGATCTCGGCCGGTCCACTCGAGTGCCAATCGCCTGGCCTGAAGGGCGTCGGGACTGTCGGAGGGCTGTGTGTGCAGGACTTTCAGGATTCGGAGGATCTCCTGTTCTCGCGCGAGGTCGTCCGTTGCGCCGCCGTCCCGCGGCGACGCGGCGACTTCCGTGAAGCCGGTCGGAAGCCGATGCGTGGCGATCAGCCGGCTGACGGCGTCGTTTCGCTCGGCGTCGCTACCGTCGATCGGAAAGTCCGCGGGAATGTCGATGCGCCGGGACAACTCGCGCCAGCAGACGTCCCGCGTCTTCAGCGCGCCGACCCGCAGTCCCTGCACGAGCACCGGAATGGCGGTGAGATCGGGCCAGGTGCGTGTCGCCCGGGCCGCCCGCACCTGCACCATCGGGTCGACGTCCGCCAGCAACGGCTTCAGCAGCACCGCCGACTCGACCGTGGCGTGAGCAGCGAGACCTTCGGCCACGACCAGCCGCACGCGGGACGTCGTATCGCGCGAGAGGGGAGCGAGGGCCGCCGGTCCGAAGGACGTCAGCCCGCGCGCCGCCGCCTCGCGCAGGCGCTCGTCAGACCGTTTCGAGCAAGTCTGCAATTCTTCGAAGGCCGCTCGCGAGCGGAGCATGCCGAGGCTGATGCACGCGTCCTCGCGGACATGGATCTCGGCATCCTGCAACTGATGCTTCAGCCGCGAGAAGGCGTCGGGGCAATCCGAGACCGCCAGCCACCGCCCATAGGTCTGTCGGACGGAAGGGCTCGAGTCGAGCCGCGCCCGGTGGACCATCGCCGGCCACGTCGCATCGGACCACTCCGGACGAACGGCATCGCTCGATGGCTTGCTGTCCCTGGCTTGCGGCGAACTGTTGGCGGCAGGCCGTGTGGCGACATCGCCGCGTCGCACCCAGGCATGAATGAGACAAGCGTCGATCGCGGCGCGACGCAGGTCGATCGGAGCGGGGACGGTCGAGCCGTCGGGCTGCTCGACTTCGATCATCGACTCGGACAATCCGGGAATGGCCGCCGGCTCGATCCAATGCGCGAGGCAACGGAACAACTCGGCCCGCACCGGAGGCGAGAGCGACTCGTCCGCCGCCGCGCGTCCCGCGGGAGCGAGCAGCAACTCGACGTCCCCCGGTTGTGAAGCCAGCGCCAGGCACCACGCCTCGGCGGCCGCGCAACGCAGCGGCATGGCCACGGGGACTTTCTTCACGATCGGCACGGCAATCTTCGCCTTCGCGGGATCGGTCGCGGACGATTCGGACGATGGCTTCGTCTCACTGTCGGCCGGCTTCGTCGGCGTCACGTCCTTGATTGGCGGCGCCGCCTCCGCGCGGAGCATCGTCGCTTCCAGCTCTGAAGCGAACGCGGCTCCCTCGCGCGGATTCCAGTAGGTGAGGGCGATGGCGGCGTTCCAACCCGCCGTGTCGTTCTGAGCGGCGACGCGGCGGAGTTGCGACACCAGCACCCTTGCCGCTTCCGACGAGGTCTCGTCCCGTCCCGGCAGTGTCGCCAGAGTGGCGAACGTCCAGCGCCGCGGCATGATGGGGCCGGCGCCGAACGTCCAATCCGAGTGTTGGGCGGCTTCCGCCTTCCACTCGGGGTTCGCGATCCACGACGCCCGCGCGAGTGTGTCAAGCAGCGTGGGGGGGACCGGTTCGTCCGCGGACTCTTCGAGTTCTGTCAGGGCTGCCGGAAAGCCATCCGGCTGATCGATCCGCGCGGTCGTCACGTGCATCGCGTGCTGGCACCCGACGACCGCAAGCGTCACCAGCGCCAGACATCGCGCACACCTTCTCTGCAACGCACGGGCCGGCCGGGCGTCTTGCTGCACCAGGTCGTCGGGCAGAGTGTGCGACATCGAACGTTGACATCCCGTGCGGCGATCCGGGAATAGAGCGCGTGGCGATTTCGTGTTGCGTCGATCGTAGTCCGGCCTTCCAAGGCCGGACGAAAGAACAGCCGAATGCCGTGACATTTCCCTATCCGCCCGGCCTTGGAAGGCCGGGCTACGGCACAGGCGAATCCAAGGCGTCCTATTCAATCGCTTCCGGCTCGACCACGTTCGACGATTTCTTGCGGAAGGGATTCAACAGCCTCCGCTTCCACTCCGGCTCCGGATTGAGCAGGTCGTCGTTTTTTCCAGGTTTCGAGCGAGTCTTCGGCGAATCCTCTTCGGTGTAGTCGGCCGGACGGACGCCCGAGTCACGCGTCGCCGAAGCCTCGCGCTCGGCGCCCGCAGGTTCGATCGCGCGCTTCTTTTCTTCCCCTTCGGCCGGTTCATCGTCCTTGGAGAGTTTCGCCTTGGGGTCGAAGTCCTTGTCATCCGAGTAGAGGTTGGGCGTGATCCCGGCGTTTCCGACCCTGGCCTTCTTCTTCGACTTCCCGTTGCCCGCCAGCTCCGGGCGTTCGTACAAGAGGCCGGCCTTCGGCACCGCGTCGATCTGCAGCGAACCGACCGTACTCTTCTGACGGCCGGCCTGCACCAGCATCTGAGCGATGTCCGGATAGCTGGCTCCCAGCTCCGAAACCTTGCGGATCACGTCTCCGACGCGGGTGGACACGACCTCGCGGCGGTCGGGTCTGCCCACTTCGTACTTGCTCACGATGATCTCGTTCGTCCCGGCCGCTCCGGTCACCATGATCTTCGTTCCCGCCTTCACCGCAATCGGCGTGCGGAACGTCTGGTCGGCTCCGAACAGCACCACTTCCGCCTTGCGGCGATTGGTGAGATGGATCATCGGCGGGCCGCTGGTTTGAAGCTCGTGCAGGAGGGATTTGTCCTGGAGCGGTTCGCCGCGGATGAACGGGTCGTTCTTGTCGAGGGTCGTCAGAGCCCGGAAGGCTCCATACCGGGTCTCGGGACTCGCTTCGCTCATCAGCTCGCAGAGATGGGCATGCGACTCGGCATCGTCGACGGCGGCCATGGCCGCGTAGGCGAAGACACGGAACGCCGGCTCGACGCGGGCTGCTTCGGCCAGGATCGGGATGCCGTCCGGCTCGCCCAGGTAGGCGAGCGCCACCGACGCATTAAACCGGACTTCGAGCGCCTTGTGCTTCAGCGCGGCCTTGAGAATCGGAATCGCGCCGAGCCCGATCGCTTCGAGCTCGAGCGCCGCCTTTTCCGAAGTCTCGGGCTTCGCGAGGTGCTCTTTCAAACGTTCCATCCGCACCCGCTGCGCGACGTCGCTTTCCTTGAAGGCGATGTGGCGAATGACCTGAAGGTACCGCGGAAAGTTTTCCTTGTAGCGCGGGTGCAGCTTGAGCTCGATCTTGTGATCGGTCTTGGCTTCGGCCAGCGGCTCGCGTTTTCCCGACGCGCTGTAATTGAAGAACCGCTGCCCGATGCGGGCGGCAAGACGCTTCGAGTTGCGGACGTCGGCGACGTCCGACCGCAGGTAGAGGGCCAGGTCGCGGTCGATGAGGGAGATTCCGCCCCCCAGCACCTTGCCGCGGGTCAGCATCGGGTTGACCGTATCCTTCCCCACTTCGGCCGTCGACACCATGATCGGTCCCTTGGCCCGGGCGTACGGCTTGCCCATCAACTGCCCCTCGCCCGGAACGATGGCTTCCTCCGCAAGGAACGCTTCCATCAGCCAGCCGCCGTTGAGGCTCTTGGTTTCATCGTTTCCGGGAGAGCGGACTTCGATGTCGAAGTGCTCGCCTTTGCGGATCAGCGGCGGAATGAAACCGCGGATCAGCACGAGTGCGGTGTTGGACGACTGAAGAATCTCGTTGGGATTGGCGATCTCCCGCTTCTTCATGTCTTCGAGCATCCTGGTGCGGTAGATCGAGGGGGGCGGATCGCCGCCCGTTCCATCGAGCCCCATCACCAGGCCGACCCCCTGGATCTGAATGACGTTCAAGCCCGAGACCGACGTGTAATCGCCGATCATCTGGGTGGCGACGGTCGTCGAAAGCGTGTCGACGTCGTCCGCTTCGTCGAAGTCGTCCGTCTTCTTCGGCTCCCTGGACTCCTTCTTTTCGGACGACTTGAAGACGTCGAACGGACCTTTGGCGAACAGGTCCTGGCACGACGCGAACTGCGCCCCCGCAAGCAGCAAGCCCAGCATTTCGCGACGTTTCATGGCAAGACTCCGTCCGGCCCGTGGGATTCGGAGCGAACCCGCACAGAGCGACCAGAAAGGCCCGCCGCAACCTCGGTGTTGCGGTGGAATGTGTTTCGGGAAGCGAGGGAACGAACGCATCGCGGCCGGATCCACCACGGGAGCGGGGGACCAGATCACCGGCGATGGTGTTCTGAGGGAGATTGAGACGGAAGAGAGGCCGAGAGGCGCGCGGACAGTATGCGTTGCGCGCGAAGTGGTCAAGAGCGATTGGAATGAGTCAGCGTCGCAGCTTCGCCTCGTCGCCCCGTCTCGCGGAGCCGTCGACGGCCGATAGGTAATCCGAAGTGGAGAACCGTCTCCACGTGTGGATGGACGTTTGGATGGACGCGGGCCGGCGACCGACAGACCCGAAGGCGGCCCCCGCCGGAAATTGGAATTGTGCCCGGGGTTCAGTCGATGAACACGAACTCGTTACTGTTGATCAGCACGCGGCAGGCATTGGCCCATCCATGCTTCGCGGCGTAGCCGGGCAGGAACTGCCGTTCCTTTTCGGTGGGGGCGCGGCCGAAGATGCGTCGGATCACTGTGTCGACCTGGGCCGCCGGATCGGCGGGTTCCGGGACAAGGGACGCCGCCATTCGCTCGCACTGGCGAACGACGAACTTGTCGTTCCAGAGCGCCAGGGCCTGCAGGGCAGTCAGCGAGACATTCCGCTTGGGAGTGAGTTGGGACGCGTCGGGACAATCGAGCGCGTCCATGAACGGATCGGGAATGGTGCGGAAGATGAAGCGGTAGACGCTGCGGCGGTGGTTGGCGGGGTCGTCGATGGCGAAGTTCTGATAGTCGACGTTCGGCGTGACATGAATGCCGGGAGTCTGGATGAACTGCCGGACCGAGGGGCCCCCCATGCGGGTGTCGAGCGTGCCGGCCACCGCCAGCACCGCATCGCGGAGCGACTCGGCGTCGAGCCGCTGCCGGTTCATCCGCCACAGGTAGCGGTTGTCCGCGTCGATGGCCGCCGCACGATCATCGTGGCGCGATTGCTGTCGATAGGTCGCGCTGCTCACCAGCAGCCGGTGCAGCGACTTGAGCGAACCCGTCGACTGCAGTTCGAGGGCCAGCCAGTCGAGCAGTTCGGGATGGCTGGGGGACGCCCCCATCCGGCCGAAGTCGTTGGGAGAGTCGACGAGACCCTTGCCGAAGTGGTACTGCCAGACGCGGTTCGCGATCGAGCGCCACGTCAGCACGTTTCGAGAGTCAGACGTCCAGCGGGCCAGCGCGGCCCGGCGCTCTCCCTCGTTGGTCGCATCGGTGAGCGTGAAGTGCGATTCGAGTCCCGGGACGCACGCCAGCGTTCCCGGTTCGATCATCGCGCCGGGCTTTGTGATGTCGCCGCGCTGCAGTAGGTGAATCGGTCGCGGCGTCTTCGACGGGCGGAACGATCCGATCGGCTCGAATGAGTTGGTTCCGCAATAGATGTGCTGCGGTTTCGGCAGGCCGTCGAGTTCGCGTTTCCACTTCATCTCGAGATAGGCCGCGGCCAGCGTCACCTGCTGATCTTCGTTGCGATCTCCCGGCGGCACCGCGAGGACTGCGGTGACTTCGGGTGGCAACGGTTGGGCTTCGAACGGCCATGGCAGCGGGGCGTCGGTCACGAGCAGCCGCGTGCGGCCGATGAGATGCCCGCCCCCATGAATCTGCTGAAGCTCGAACGTCAGCAGCCATCCCGAATCGGACCGCGGCGCGTCCTTGAGTTCGAACACCGCATGGTGCGGCTTGCCGACTTCCGGATAGATGCCCCAGGCGGTGGCGGGATTGCCGTCGAGGGCCAGGTCGATCGACCAGCCCTGCTGATTGAAGTCGGCCCGCGGCGCGACGAGCGTCAGCTTCTGGCGTGCGGCGGGATTGTCGCGCGGGGCGGCGAACACGGCGAACTCGTTGAGATGCAGGTTGCCGTTGTCCTGCCGGCCCGGCCCCTTGTGCATGAGGCGGTCGTCGGTCAGGACTTCGAGCCGGACGCCGGTGATGGCCTTCAGTTCGGTCGGGGCGACGATGGTTACGGTGTCTCGCTCGGGACGGGTTCCGCCCGAAAAGATCGACCCGTCCTCAAGCTTGCTGAGCGTCGCCCCGCCGGACGAGGTAAACGTCGTCGCGTTGACCGCTCGCCACACCGTCGCCGACTTCCTGATGGCGGCTTCCCAGGCGGCGATTTCATCCCGCAATGGTTCTTCCAGGAGGCTCGGATCACGACGTTGGCGCATCGCGGAGACTTGTGCGATCCGTGCGGTCAGGTCGCGGCGCTTCGCGCCGACGGCGGGATCGGGATCGTAGGGGCGATCGGCCTTGTCGGTGCCGGCGAACACCGCCTGCAAGGCGTAGTAGTCGCGCTGCGAGATGGGGTCGAACTTGTGGTCGTGGCAGCGGGCGCAATGGACGGTGCTGCTGACGAACGTCGACATGACGGTGGTGACGATATCGTCCCGGTCGAGGTAGCGGGCGATTTCGCGGTCGAGCGTGTTCTCCTGGATGTCCTTGAGAGAGCTTTCGTCCCACGCGCCGGTCGCGAGGAATCCGGTCGCGGCAATCGCGTGCGGATTGTGGGGGTGGAGGACATCCCCCGCAATCTGGTCTTCGACAAACGTGGCGTAAGGTTTGTCGTCGTTCAGAGACCGGATGAGGTAGTCGCGGTATGGCCAGGCGTTCTCGCGCGGACGGTCCTGGTCGTGCCCGTGCGTTTCCGCGTAATGGACGATGTCCATCCAGTGCCGGGCCCAGCGTTCGCCGTATTGCGGGGACGCGAGAAGGCGGTCGACGACGCGTTCCCAGGCGTCGGGCGCGGCGTCGGCAATGAAGGCGTCGAGTTCGTCGGGAGTCGGGGGGAGTCCGGTGAGATCGAAGGTCACGCGGCGGAGGAGTGTGCGGCGGTCGGCCTCGGGGGCCGGTGCGAGCCCCTTCTCGACGAGGCGTTCCAGCACGAAATGATCGACTGCATTCCGCGGCCAGGCGGCGTGCGGTGCGGGAGCGGGAGGAATCGCTGATCGTGTCAGCGGGCGGTAGGCCCAGTGAGCGGGCCATTCGGCCCCGGCGGCAATCCACTGCTTGAGTTTGTCAACTTCCGCCGCGGTGAGTGCCGCCCCCGTCGGTGGCATGCGATCGTCGTCATTCTTCGAAGTGACGCGCCGCAGCAGTTCGCTGGCGTCAGGAGTGCGGGGAACGATAGCCTGCCGGCCAGACTCGAGCCTGGCGGACGCGTGGGAGAGGTCGGTCAGCCGCAAGCCTCCTTCGCCGCCGTCGTTGCCATGACACTTCAGGCAGCGCGACGCGAAGATGGGCTCGATGTCGCGTTCAAAGCGGACTGCGATGTCCGACTTATCCGCCGCGCCTGCGAATGGCGACGGTAGCAGGCCCATGATCACTGCCATCGCAGCAAGCGTCGCGCGGCGCCGGACCGGAGGAACGTTCAGTCTCATCACGGAAGCCTCGACTTCGCCCGCTCGTGCTGGTCCGCGTTTGTCGTCGTTCGATGCGCGGTCGACCGTCCACCTCTGAATAGCTTGACGGGTCGGACCGCCGAGGGGAAGTCGCCGAGCAGACAGGACCGCGTCTCCGCGCGCGTGAGGCGTCCGCGGGCGGGCGACGGTTCAGGAGAGTGGGAGCGGAGACCATAAAGCCTTCCGCGATTTCCCAGCCACTCGAGATGACGTCGAGTTGGCCTCATTTTGACGGCGCTTTGTCATCGCTTTGTGCGCGCCGAGCCGTCAGCGCCTGATGATCAGGATGCTCACTAAAGTGCTTTATTACAAAGGCTTTTGAACAAACTACAAACTCCGGCACGGCGTCTGCAACTATTCCCTCTCGTTCGCCCCACGACGGGCCACACGAAACCAAACTCAAAGACGAGTGCAGGGGAGAGAGTCATGAAACGCTTCATCAATCGTGGTCTGATCTGCCTGGCAGTGCTCGCGGCTGCGGCTTTCGCGACGACCGGCACGGCGTCCGCCGGCGACCATCATCACCACCACCATCGGGGCGGGTTCCGCTCGGCCTACGGCGGTTTCGGCGGCTATGGCGGGTACGGTGGGTTTCAGCGCAGCTACGGGTACGGGGGCTATGGCGGATATGGTTACACCCAGCCGTACTGGCACGACACCTCGCACTACGACTACCACCCGACGACCGTCGTCCCGCACGGCAATCACTACCATGTGATTCCGGGGCACTACGACTATCACCAGACCGGACACTGGCACCACTGAGAGCGCTGGCCGGTGAAGTGATGCTCCGTCGCGGAGCCAGTTCGAGGAACGTCAGAGACGCGTCGCACTCGCCCGGAGGTCCGAACCGGCTGGTTCGGATTTCCGGGCTTTCTATTTGCGCCGGATCGCCGAAGGCGAACGACCTCTCGCACTCGCCAGAGTGCGTCTGCCAGGCGGCATAGCCCACTACTTCTTCGCAGCCGGCCCCGCGTCGCTTGCGGGAGCACTCGACCGCGCCTTCCAACCGTTCGGCTTTGCCGGAGCGGCGGCTGCGGGTTGCTTCTTCGGCGGACGGGCTTCGAACTCGTACGACATCCGGGAGATGGTGTCATCCAAGCGGACGCGTCCTTCGGGTTCCTCTTCCGGCGCGGTCAACTCTTCTTCGACCTGAGGCGCCGGCTCGCTCTTTGCGCCGCGGACATAGGGCTTCGGGCCCTCGTCTTCGTCTGAAGATTCGATGGCGACAGGTTTGGCCGCCGTACGAGCCTGGGGCCGGGCGGGAGCCTTCGGTGCGTCCTCCTCCTCGTCAGCGAAGGGGTCCGCGGGCGGCGACTTGCGATCGATGCTGGCGGCCCGCGTCGCTTTCGGCGTTTCCTTCGGCGAGTCGAACCATTCGGCGGCCCTGGCTTCGCTCGATTTCGACTTCGGCGCGGAAGCTGGTTCCACATCGGCAAACGGATTCGCGTCGGGATCGGATTGGGGAGCGGTCGCAGTGACTGGTCCCGATTTGGCCGCGGGACGCGGTGCGGCGCCCTTCTGATGGCCCGACTGACGCAGGGCGGCGAACTGGTCTTCATCGTCATAGTCGACGGCCGTCGGCAACGGCTTCGACGCAGGCTCGGTGGCCGGCTTGTGAGCGACGGTGCTCCCCGCCGGCGATTGGGCCCACTCGTCCCCAGCTTCCGGTGTCGAACCCGCCGTTTCCGGCGCCGTGCTCTTGAAGGCGCTTTCCGAGAACGGGTCGTCTGCAAACGGATCCGAACCCTTCGAGTCGGCTGCGGTCAGTTTCGATGATGCCGGGGAAGCCGACTTCGGCATCGCTCCGAATTCGTGGTCGTCTCCGCTGTCGTCTTCGCTCGCCGCCACGGACTCTTCAGCCGCCTTCTCCAGCGGATGTGTCGTCGGCGCGGCCGCCGTTTCCGACTCGTCATCCTCGAAGGGATTGGCCGATGAGGATTTCGAAGCGGCGGCGGATTCCTTCTTCGCGGTAGTGGCAGTCGTCGCGGGCTTCGTCGGACGTCGTGCCGCACCGGTCTCCGGGAAGGGGGCGGCTTCGTCCCCCTCCGCCGGCGCGCTCGACGCGACGAGTTCGACGTTCGACTTTTTGGCGTCCGTCGGACGATTCCGCTCGTAGAGCGGCTTCATCTCCGGCTCTGCGTCGCTGAAGTCCGGCGACTCATTGGGATTGAAGGCCGTCTGAGCCAGCGGCTTTGTTCCCGGCAGCTTCTGAGTCGATGCCGCCGGCTTCGCAGCGTACGACGGTGTCGATCCGGGGGCCTTCGAGGCCGTCAAATCGCGGCTGCCGGGACGGGACGGAACGCCATCCTCTTCGAAGCGGCTGGCCGAGGCACGATTGAACGTCTCATGCGTCTTCGCCGTCTTTGCGTCAGTCTCGTCCTTCGTGGACTTGCCCGCCTGCAGCACACCGGTGCGCGGCTTCTCCGACTTCTCCGCCACGCTGGCCGCCGGGGGCGTGCTGTTCAGGAACGGATCACTCTTCGCCACGTCCCCGCGATGGCGACCGCAACCGGCGCACGTCATCAGGGTCGCCACCGACAGGCAGATCGAGATCCGATGGAACAGCATCCGTAAGTTCCTGCGGCGTGGCGATGAATATCTGGAAAGTGTCCCGTTTCCCGGCCGACGCGCTCCGCGCGCGGCCCTCACTCGTCTCTCGGTTTTTCTTCCGAACGCTTGCGTGCCGACCTGCGATTGAATTCCTGCGGATCGAACGCGTCGGACGGAGTCTCGCGCAGCGAGCCCGTCAAGCGGTCAGCCGACTCAAACGCGCCGCGGGCCGTGGTGGTCCGGCGCGCGGGACTGCCAGCAGTTTTCGGCGAGTTTTCCGGTGGGGTTGAGTCTTCTTCGAAGGCTCCCGCGGGAATTACGGCAGAGTCGACCATCACCGACCGCGGAGGGCTTGCCTGGTTTGCCGCGTCCCCGTGCTTCAACGTCGGACGCCCCGCAATCGCCCGCCGCTGGTCGCGTTGTTCGATCGCTGCGTTCCAGACCCATTGCCGCAATGCGTCGTACTGGTCTTTCCCCTTCACCCCGGTGAAAACACTCTTCGAACCCGCATGATTGCCCCGCGGCTCCATCAACAGCGGGCTGCGGTCCGGGGTGTCGAAGTCGATGTAATTGAGAACGGCCGCGAGGTTCCGCTCGGCGAACACGCGGCTATTGCGGTCGCCCCGACCCGGTGTGAGAGCGAAACCCTCCTTGCGCGACAGGCCGCCATGGCACGAGGCGTTCCCGCACCGGTTCACGAGGATCGGCTGGACCTGCTGCACGAATTCCTGAGCGGTCTTGCGCGTCAGGCCGCCGAGCGACTCGACCTCCGGAAGCTCGAAGCCGTCATCGGTCTTCGGGCTCCTGCCGGTCGCGGCGTGATGGGTGATGCGCGGGG
>JADZEF010000425.1 GCA_020850695.1 Planctomycetaceae bacterium
CCAGCGGGTGCCCCGGGGGGAGTGCGATCGAATAGGTCCACTCGTGGTGGTGAAGAATGGCTCCGCCGCCGGAAAGCCGGGGAACGATGGGAAGCCCCGCCAGGAGAGGATCGGCCGCCGCTTCCTCGGGCTTTTGAAAATACCCCAACGACACGGTCGGCTCGGACCATCGGTAGAACCGTAGCGTGCATTGTTCCGCGTCCACAGCCGTTTCCAGGAGAGCCTCGTCGATCGCCATGTTCCAGGCGCCGGAGCGGGGATGCGATTCGACGATCACATGGTTCATTGCGGCGAACGGAATGGAGAGTGGCAGACGGGGGGGAACGCCGGGCAGGCCTGCGACGGGACGCGGTCACTCCATCATAGAAGCGCTCGACGGAGAAGCGAGCCGGCAACTTGGGGATTGGGGCCTGCGGTCCCGCGCATCCGTCGGTCCCGCGATGGCATCCACTCCCTTCCGCGTGACCTGAAGCGCCGTCATGCCTACGATGTCCGCGAACGGTCGTGGGAAGCGGCCAACCGGTTGGCTGCGGATTTCGTGGACACATCACCTGGAAAGAACTGCGATGCGAAGCTCACGCGTCCGAGGCGTTCTCCCCCTGGTTCTCCTGTCGCTGGCGTCGCAGGGACTCGAAGTCGCTCGCGCCGACGACGCTGCGGCCGAGCAGAAGCCGGCCACGCTCGATGTCCAGGTGCGGGTGCGGATGAACTATCTGCTTGCCCTTCCGAAAGATTACGACAAGCAGGAGAAGTGGCCGCTGCTGCTGTTCCTGCACGGCTCGGGCGAGCGCGGGACCGACCTCAATCTCGTGAAGAAGCATGGCCCGCCCAAGCTCATTGCGGCGGGGAAGGAGTTTCCGTTCATCGTCGTCTCCCCGCAATGCCCGGACGAAATGCAGTGGGAGCCGACGGAACTCGTCGCACTGCTGGACGACCTGGCGAAGCGATACAAGGTCGACCCGGACCGCGTCTGCGTGACGGGGCTCAGCATGGGGGGGTTCGGGACGTGGCGGCTGGCGGCGTATGCTCCGCAGCGGTTCGCGGCCATCGCGCCGGTGTGCGGGGGTGGCGAGATCTACTGGGCCAGGCGGATTGCTCCCATCCCCGTGTGGGCCTTCCATGGGGCGAAGGACGTCGGCGTTCCGCTGGCGCGCTCGCAGTCGATGATCGACGCGCTGGTCAAAGAGAAGGCGACGCCGAAGCTGACGGTCTACCCGGAAGCCGGGCACGACTCGTGGACCGAGACGTACAACAACCCGCAGTTCTACGAGTGGCTGCTGGAGCAGCGTCGCAAGCCGGCGAAGGGATGATTGCGCACGGTTGCGGTGCGCGCCGGGGACGGGGACACTCGCACGCCAACCGTTCGTTCCCCGGTCGACGTCCCTCCGCTGATTTCCCCTCATGGCTGACATTCTCCCCGGTCACATCTACGACTACCCGCAATACTACGACCTGCTGTTCGGGTCGGACTGGAAGGCCGAGTTCCGGTTCTTGAAGCAGTGCTTCGACAAGCATGCGAAGCGTCCGGTGAAGCGGTTGTTCGAGCCGGCGTGCGGGACGGGGCGGCTGCTGATCAAGTTCGCGGAAGCGGGCTACGCGGTGGCGGGGAACGATCTTAATCCGAAGGCGGTCGAGTTCTGCAATGCGCGGCTCGAGCGATTCGGGTTTCCGCGGACGGCCGTCGTCGGCGACATGGCGGACTTCGCGGTGAAGAAGAAGTTCGACGCCGCCTTCAACATGATCAACAGCGTGCGGCACCTGCCGAATGAGAAGTCGGCGGAAGCGCACCTGAAGTGCGTGGCGGCCGCGCTCTCCAAGGGGGGGCTTTACATCCTCGGCCTGCACCTGACGCCGACGGTGGGGCCGCGGATCGAAGTGGAGGAGTGGGCGGCCCGCCGCGGCAATCTCTCGGTCCTCTCGCGGATGTGGTCGATCGACATCGACCTCAAGAAGCGGAACGAGCGGGTCGGGATGACGTTCGACATCTACACGCCGACGAAACGGCAGCGGATCAACGACGAGATGGATTACCGCACCTGGACCGCGGCGCAGATGAAGAAGCTGCTGTCGAAGGTTCCCGAGTTCGAGTTGGCCGAGACCTACGATTTCGTCTACGACATCGACCGGCCGATCGTCATCGCTCCGACCACGGAAGACGTGGTGTTCATTCTGCGGCGGAAGTGAGCGGCGGCTGTCGCAGAACGTTCCAGCCGCACGCGTGGGTAGTGATGCCTTTCGAAATTCCGGCCCGGCGGGAACGGCACGGAAGGTTCGTCAGCCCCATTCGCCGAGGAACCCGATTGCGACTACCACCAATGCCATGCAGACGGAAATGGCCCAGAGCAATTCAAAGTCGTTTTTTGGTGGAATGACACACCTCACAAATGCGAGGATGAACGAGGCGAACGCCGCGCTACGTTCGATCAACTTCCTGACAGCCTCCCTCATTGCCTCACCTCCCGCCCGATTCTACCCCACCGCGCAACAAGAACCCTCGCCAGTCTCCCGGCGGGGTGTAGAAAACTCGTGCCGAGGTCGCCCCCATGCCCACCCACAAGCCCAGCTCGGTCCCCTGGATTGGCGTCGTCGTGCTGTCGGTGCTGATTGGCGGGTATGTGGGGGCGTTTATGTGACTGTGACTGCTTTCAGGGTTCCTCGCATCATATGGCTGAAGGATGACGACGTTCTAGAAGCCCATGAGGTGGGGAACTTCATGGTGGCCCGATACGACTTCAAAACCTATCGCGATTTCAGCGGTCACGCCTTCTTCGCCCCGGCTCACTGGCTCGACCGCCGCATCCGGCCGCATGTCTGGGAGCCGACGCCCTAGCATCCCCCGTGCCAGTTTCAGGGGGTGCGATTTTCAAAAGGCATCACTACCCACGCGTGGCACGCGGCGA
>JADZEF010000426.1 GCA_020850695.1 Planctomycetaceae bacterium
AAGGACAAGAAGCTGCACTACGTCTACAACTTCCTCGGGATCAAGCCGGAACAGCACTTTGTCTCCTCCGAGGAACTCAAGCCGGGCAAGTATGTGCTCGGGATGGAGTTCGTCCGCGAGGGCGAGGGCCCGCACAAGGAGAATCTCGGGAAGGCGAAGCTTTACATCAACGACAAGGTCGTGGCTGAGGGGCCGATGAAGACGCAACTGGGCAAATTTACGCTTTCGGGCGACGGCCTCTGCGTCGGTTACGACAGCGGCGACGCGGTCAGCCAGGAGTACACGACGCCCGGGACATTAAAGGGTGGGATCATCGAGTTCGTCGAGGTCGCCGTCGACAAGGCGCAGTATCTCGATCTTGAAACGGAGCTGAAGGGGCGCCTGCGAGACTGACCGGATTCCGACCGGAAGCAGAGGTCAGAGAACGCCGAGTGCGCCCTTTCCGGTTGCCGGTAGTGTCCTATTCAAACCCGGCCCGGAATACGGACGGTACGGGAGTTCGGCGGTCACGCGGTCACTTCAGCAGGCGGAGCTCCATGCCAGACCATCGCCGCCGTCGATGCCAGCCGATCCCATCTGCTGAGTCTTGGCGTTTGGCAGCGCGCATCGGTCACATCGACCGAATCACAGAAGCGTTTTCCGTTCGACGCTTCGGCGTTCACGACCTGATGGGCGGCGAAACCTTCGGACCTCGGTCGATTTCACGAATGGCACTTAGATTTTGATAAGTCCGTTGAGCATGGCCTGTTTGAGTTGCTGTCTGGGAAGCTTCATCTCGGCGTATCGCTTCGATCTTCGCTTGCGATAGCGAGGCTCGAACCGTCCAGGACGATCAGCCACTCGGTGAAGGGCGATGGACTCAAGCAGTTGTTGATAGAGCACGACGCGGAACGCTGGGCCTCGATGGCCCTGGAAGTCGATCAGCGGCTGAAAGGCCTCCAAGGTTTGAAGGGCTCCCTTGAAGCTGATGGTTCGCGGCTCGATTGCCTGCCGAATCGCGGCTTGCGCCATGATCGTTCGGATCAGGTTGTAAGCCAGGATGTGCGTCCAGACTTCTTTGTGAACGAGTTCGGGAGTCTTGCAACGCAAGACGTCCATCTGCATCGTCGACTTGATCGAACGCAAATCCAAGACAGTGCGACGCGTGCAGCCGAGGTCTGCGGAGATGTCCTTGTTCTCCCGACCCTCGGCCGCAGCCAACACAATTTTCGCCCGCAGCACCAGTCGCGCCGGCGTACTGCGTCCACGCGACCAACGGACAAGCGTCGTCCGTTCCTCATCCGACAACGTGATGACTTTCGCGACCCGCATGGCGACCATCCTCCGGTGACGGAGAATGAGACGCCAGCGAACCAAATAAGTTCCCATATTTCGCAGGCATCACACTAGCGGTTGACATAGAGTGCCAGCATCGAGCGCTCGGCCGGCGGCACCAGTTCGAGGTCGGGAATCACGTAGTAGTTGTCGTTGACGTCGACCAGCAGGCAGCCTTTCCAGCCAAAGCTGCGCATCGAATTGCCGTTCGACGGGAAGAGGAAGTCGACCGGTCCCGAGTCGCTGACGCCCTGGCAGCGGAAGTGACCGCGCTCGGTGATCAGAGACTGGACCGAATGAATGACGCGCAGCAGATAGCGCTTCCGAAGAGCGCTTCTCACGGCTTCGCGAGAGGCCTCGGGCCAGTCAGACAGGCGGCGGACCATCCCGACCTCCGCGAGCCCGTTCTGATCATCCTGAATCTGCAGGCTGATGAACTCTTCCTCGAATCGTGACGGAAACGCGCGGACCGCAATGACGCCGCGGACGTGCTTTCCCTCTTGCTCGACGCACAGCACGCCGCGGTTGCCGGAATCGATCCTGGCCGACTCGGGAGTCAGCCAGCGCAGTTCGTAGTCGTGCTTTGCTTTTTCCGGTGCCACGGTGGACTCTCCATTGGTCCCGTGCGTTGATGTCTCCGTCTGCGGGACGGTTTCTGCGCCAATGGGTGACGGCTCGGTTCCTCTCAAACCGGCTTGAATCCGCACGAGCGACGCGTAGACGCCGTTCTTCTTCAGCAGTTCGCGCGGCGATCCCTGCTCGATCAGGCGTCCCTGGTTGAAGACCAGCAGACGATCGGCGTGCTGCAAAGTCGAGAGGCGATGCGCGATGGCGAGCGTCGTGCGTCCCTTGGAAAAGTGACGGATGGCGTCCTGGATGACCCGCTCGGACTCGGTGTCGACGCTGCTCGTGGCTTCGTCCAGGATCAGGATCTGCGGGTCGTAGAGGAGCGCCCGAGCGATCGAGAGTCTCTGCCGCTCGCCGCCTGAGAGTCCCGAGCCGCGCTCGCCGATGACCGTCTCATAGGCAAATGGCGTCCGCAGGATGAAGTCGTGAGCGCTCGACGCCTTCGCCGCCGCGAGCACCTGTTCCTGGTCGGCTCCCGGCTTTCCATAGGCGATGTTCTCCTCGATCGTTCCTTCGAACAGGAACGGTTCCTGGAGCACGACGCCGATCCGCTTCCGCAGGTCACGGGTGCTGAAATCGCGGACGTTCGTGCCGTCGATGGTGACGCGCCCCTTGGTGGCGTCGTACATGCGGCTGACGAGGTTCACGACCGTCGATTTGCCGGACCCGCTACGGCCGACGATGCCAATGAGTTCGCCCGGCTGCACCTCGAACGACACATTGTCGAGAATCCGCCGCTGGTCGTCGTACGAGAACGAGACGTTCTGGAAGCGGATGCGGCCCTTCAGTTCTTCGAGCGGAGCGGGCTTTCGTGGCTCGGCCACCTGCGACGGCGTGTCGAGCAGTTCGAAGATCCGTTGGCTGGCGGCGAGGAAACTGGTGATCCACGTGGTGGATTCGGTCAGCGAGGTAAGGGGCGTGTAGAACATCGACAGATACATGATGAAAGCCATCAGCGAGCCGAGCGTCATCTCGTTCTTAAGGACGTCCGAGCCGCCGACGTACCAGACGATGAGCGCCCCGAGGCCGAACGTGAAGCCGATGAGCGAGGAGAACGTGGCGGTCGAGGTGTCGACCTGCTGGCGGGCGTCGCGAAGGCGATGGCTCGAACGTTCGAAGCGGCTGTACTCGCGGTCTTCCTGGGCGAAGGCCTTCACGACGCGGATGCCCGAGAGCATGCCGGTCAGGGCCGACGCCTGCCGTCCGACCGATTCCCAGTAGGAGTGATGCCGCGGGTAGAGGAAGCGGGTGAAGTACCAGCTTCCGGCCAGCACTAGCGGCATCGGCAGCAGCGTGAAGAACGCGAGCTTCGGGTTCAGCCAGAAGAGCATGATGCCGATGCCGACCAGTTGCAGGAGTTGCAGAATGAAGCCGCCCGTCACCTGGTGCATCAGCGTGTGCATGGCCTCGGTGTCGTACGAGACGCGGCTCATCAGCATGCCGGTCTGGTTGTGGTCGTAGTAGGCGACCGACAGCTGATGGAGTTTCTGCACCATTTGAGAGCGGAGGTCGGCCGTGAGTGACGTGCCGATGCGGCTCGACAGCGCTCCCTTCCAGATGGCGATGCCCGCCGCCACCAGCCGGATGACTGCCAACCCCGCGACGAGCGCCAACAGCAGCAGGAGCAGCTTGTCCATTTCCACCGTGTTCCCCTCCGTCTTGAGGACACGGTCGACAAGGATCTTCTGCAGGAGCGGCGGCAGCAGCTCAATTCCGACGGCCAGGAGCGCCAGTCCGAACATCAGGCACGCGGCGGCTCGATAGGGCGTCAGCAGCGCCCAGACGCGACGAAGGATCCGCTCGGGTGGCAGACAGCGAGGACACGTGGCGTCTTCGGAAGGGAGCCGTACCCCGCATTTCGGGCAATGTGGATCATCCGCCGTGTCGACTTCCGCGACTTCGAAGTCGGAATGATGGATCAGCCGTTCGAGTGAGCGGGCGACGTCATGAAAGGGAGCCGCATAATGGTTCGAGTAACGAACCAGATCGACCCATGTTCCCTCGGCCCGCCCCTGCAGGAATCCTGAACCGATGGCGCATGAGGTTCGGAAAGCGTCGAATTCCTGCAGCGACCATGACTGAATCACGCCTCCGGCGTCCGGATCGCGGACGACCATCACGTCGGTGGGCGTCGCGACCAGCCATTGCTCGCAGCGGGCCCCGCCGAGCTCAAGGTCCGTGGGAACACTGAAGAGAACGACAGTCCCCTTGCCGGCCGATTCAAATGTTCCGGACAGGCGTGCGGGGAGCTCCATCTGCAGCATGAGTATCTCGTGTCGGTTCGTGACAAGACGGCCAGTGACTTCCGTGCGAACCGTCTCCCGCCGAGCGCCGGCTGCGCTCGCCACGGATGCAAAGGTCATACCAGCGGCGTGTGAGTTGGTGACGTCGAAAGACGTACGATCCTCGTACGTTCAAAGGGGTGAAGGTCGGCCGGCGCATCGGATGGTCGCTGAGACGCCACCCTGCGTGCTGGGTGTCCGCTCAATCGCGATGTGGCTCAGCCATTCCCTGACTTCATGCCGAGTAAGGGCTTCGGCACTGAAGTTGCGTCGTGCCGGCGAGGCTCGCATCCCAGCGAAGGACCCGCCACCCGGCGTCGAATGTCAAGGAGTTGTCTCTGATGTCCGTCGAACTTCTGTTCCTGTTCGCCTTTGCAATGCTTGCCGCCGTCTTGGGCCAGGTGGGAGTGGCGGGGGTTGCTCTCGCCAATATGGTCTGCATCGTGACGCTGGCGCTGTTCTTCGTCGCCGTCCGCGTGCGGGGAGTCCGCAAGCCGGTTGTGTGACGCAACTCGCATGACGTGACAGGGCCTGACGTCCGACGTGTGGCGTCGGACACGATTGTCGGAATTGGCATCTTCGAGCGGCTGGCCCCGGAAACCGCGCCGGCCCCCCAAGGTGTCCCCGGCTGCCTCTCAGGGTTACCCCGATGCCGACGCTGCGCGCCGCTCCCGAATCGCCCCGGTCCCGCGCTGCCGACGAGTCCCGCCCACCGCGCTTCTCTATTTCACGCGAAGATCAGCCCTTGCGGGCCGAGGTGTTCAGCGTCGATCAACTGCATCGCCACGGTCTGGCAGTCGCCGCGTGGCACGTCGTGGGGAAGCAGAAGAGGCGACATCGCGACAAGCTTCTGCCCCGGCTGACAGAGAACGCGCGGGTGCTCCGTGAGTCATACGAGGTCGCCCATGCGGCACTCAAGGCCGGGAATGGCGTCGTGCCGGCGGCGGAGTGGCTGATCGACAACTTCTATGTGGTCGAGACCCAGATTCGCACCGCCCGCCAACATCTCCCGCAGCGCTACAGTCGGGAGCTTCCGCAGCTTGCCGGTGGAACGTCGGACGGCCTGCCGCGGGTCTACGACATCGCGATGGAGCTGATCACGCACGCCGACGCGATGCTCGATGCGGAAAATCTGCGGCGGTTTGTCGCCGCCTATCAGACGACGTCGCCACTGCTGCTGGGTGAGTTGTGGGCGATTCCCATCATGCTGCGGCTGGCGCTGATTGAGAACCTGCGCCGTATTGCCGCACAAACCGCATGGCAGCAACTCGACCGCAACCTCGCCATCGAATGGGCCGATCGAGTGATCGATGTCGTTGAGCATGAACCGAAGAACCTGATTCTCGTGCTGAGCGATCTGGTCCGAGCCGAACCGCCGATGACCAGCAGCTTTGTCGCCGAGTATGTGCAGCGGCTGCACGGACGGTCGGCGCAGTCGGGGCTCGCCATCCAGTGGCTCGAGCAGCGTCTGACCGAGCAAGGACAATCGATCGAGCGGCTGACGCAGCTCAACGGGCAGATGCAGGCGGCCGACCAGGTTTCCATCAGCAACACGATCGGCAGCCTGCGGTCGTTGGGGGCGATTGATTGGCGGGCGTTTGTCGAAGAGCAGAGCCGCGTCGAGCAGATGCTTCACAGCGATCCAAGCGGGACTTACGCGCAGATGACATTCGCGACGCGTGACCGTTACCGGCACGTCGTCGAGAAACTCGCCCGGCGCTCGGCCCTGACCGAAACGCAGGTGGCACGGGCTGCGGTCGAGCTTGCTCAAGCCCGCGCGGCACGCGGGGATCGCCGCGACGAGCCGCGCACGCGGCTGAACCAGGAGCCGCCCGACGATCATGTCGGCTTCTATCTCGTCGACGAAGGGCGGCCCCTTCTGGAGCGGGCCGTCGGATATCGGCCGCGTGTCCGCGATCGTGTCGCGCGGGCTGTCGAGAGGTTTCCGCTGCTGACGTACCACGGCGGCGTGGCGGCCGTCGAAGGGACGATGATCGCGGCGGTCGCGGGGCTTGCCGCGATGGCGGGCGTGTTTCAGCTGGCCTGGCCGTTGTGGGTTATTCCCTTCGTGCTGCTGGCCGTCGCGGGGTGGCAATTCTCGATCACGGTGATGAACTGGCTTTGCACGCGGCTTATTCCGCCGCGGCCGATCAGTCAGCTCGATTTCTCGCGCGAGATCCCCATCGATTGCCGCACGCTGGTCGTCGTTCCGACGATGCTGACCAGCCTGAAGGGGGTCAAGTCGCTGATCGATCAGATGGAGACGCGGTTCCTCGGCAACCGCGAGGCGAACCTGCACTTCGCGCTTCTCACCGACTTTGGTGACGCCGACCAGGAGACGCTCCCTCAGGATGCCGAGCTGGTCGACGCGTTGAGCCGGGCGGTCGATGGACTTGCCGAGAAGTACGCGGGAGATGGCCTCGATCGTTTTTACCTGTTCCATCGTCCGCGACGGTTCAATCCCGTCGAAGGGGTGTGGATGGGTTACGAGCGGAAGCGTGGCAAGCTCGAAGATCTGAACGCGCTGTTGTGCGATGGAAAGCAGGAAGCGTTCTCGGTCATCAAGGGAGTATTGCCGTCGCTGTCGACCGTTCGCTACGTCATCACGCTCGACACCGATACGCAGCTTCCGCGGGATGCGGCGCATCAGCTCATCGGCTGCATGGCCCATCCTCTCAACCGCCCCCGATTCGGCGGGAGCGGGGGATGTATCACGAAAGGTTATGCAATTCTGCAGCCGCGCGTGGCGGTGACCGTGACGGAATGGAACCGCACGCATTACAGCCGCCTGTTCGCCGGCGATGCGGGGATCGATCCCTATACCAGCCAGGTGAGCGACGTCTACCAGGATCTGTTCGGCAACGGCAGCTTCATCGGAAAGGGAATCTACGATGTGCGGGCGTTCGAGGCGGCGCTGCGCGATCGATTCCCCGAGAACCGCATTCTGAGCCACGACCTCATCGAGTCGTGCTTTGCCCGAAGCGGGCTGGCGAGCGACATCGAGCTGTTCGAGGGATTTCCGGCCCGCTACCTCGCCGATGCCAGTCGGCGGCATCGCTGGGTCCGGGGGGACTGGCAGCTTCTTCCGTGGCTCGGACGTCGTGCTCCGGGGGCGAAAGAGAAGTATCTCATTCCGCTGTCGGCGCTCTCGAGGTGGAAGATTCTCGACAATCTGCGCCGCAGCCTCATGGCCGCCTGCCTGTTGATGGCTTTCGTGGCGGGATGGTTCTTTGCTCCGGTTTTTGCATGGATGTGGACGGCGGCGCTGGTATCGCTCGTGTATCTGCCAACGCTGATCGCCGTAGCGGCCAGCGCCGTCCAGAAACCCGACGAGATGCCGTGGGGACTGCATCTGAAGGGGAGGCTGCGCGATCTGGGGAATCAGCTGCTGCAGGTGACGTTCGGACTGGCGGTGCTGCCGTATGAAGCGCACTGGCACCTCGACGCGGTGCTGCGGACGGTCTACCGCGTGGCCTTCTCGCGAAAGCGGCTGCTCGAATGGACGACGGCCAGCGACGCCGAGCGCCGGGCGTCGGGGAAGCTGCGCGACCACTACGAACTGATGTATGCGTCGACGCTCATTCCGCTGGCGCTCGCGGCCGCGCTGGTCGGGTGGGCGCGCCCCGCACTGGCCTCCGCTGCTCCGCTCGTGGTGCTGTGGCTCGTCGGGCCGGCGTTCGCTTGGAAGCTGTCGCAACCTCGCCAGAGGGCGGAAGCCGCTCTCAACGAAGCCCAGCGGAAGAGGCTTCGCGAGTATGCACGCCGCACGTGGCACTACTATGAAACCTTTGTCACCGAGCGGGAGAACTGGCTGGCTCCTGACAATTTCCAGGAGCACCCGTCGCCGGTGATCGCGCCGCGGACCAGTCCGACGAACATCGGCATGGGAATGATGGCGCCGCTGGCTGCGTGGGACTTTGGTTACGTCACCACGGCGAGCATGACCGAGCGGATCACGCGCACACTCAACACGCTCGATGCGCTCGACCGGTATCGCGGGCACTTCTACAACTGGTACGACACGCGAACGCTGATGCCGCTGCATCCGCAGTATGTGTCGAGCGTCGACAGCGGGAACTTCGCTGCGCTGCTTCTCACGCTCCAGGCCGGACTCGAGCAGACGCCTGCCGCTCCGATCATTCGTCCGGCCTGGTTCGACGGACTGGCGGATACCCTGCGGACGGCGCTCGATGTCGGTTGCGGGACGCCGGATGGTTCGCCCAATGATCGATTGCGGACGTTGCCGCGAGAGATTGTGCTGCGGATCGAACGACTGCTCGCCCAGTGCCGCGTGCCGCCGGACGGATTGCGCGGGGCGCATCGTGTGCTGGAGCATCTCGCGACGTCCGCCCACGATGTGGCGATCGCCGCCGGCGGCTACTGCGAAGGTCGGGTGAGCGCGTGGATTTCGGCGTTTGCAAGGCAATGTCGCGAGTTTCACGAAGAGCTGGCGCTGCTGGCTCCGTGGACTGTGGCGAACATTGACGCTGCGGCGTCGAGTTCTCCACACTCGGCCGCCATCGAGAACGCCCGCGAGCTGATCGAGCGGATGAACGAGCCAATGCCGCTCGCTGACATTCCGAAGCGCTCGGCGGAGCTTCTGGCGGCCATTGAAGTGTTCGCGCCGGCTGTGCGGCGGATCGAGCAGAATGGACACGCCGAGCATCCGGAGGCCATTGCAAGGGAGCCGGCCGTTGAGGAGCTGGCAGAGTGGCGCACACTGGCTTCGCGCGTCGAACAGGGGGCGCGGTCGGCGTCGCAACTGGTGGATGCGATCGAATCGGCGGCGGGTCGCTGCGGGGCGTTCGCCGAGATGGATTTTCGATGCCTGTATGACACGCGCCGGGAGCTGTTGTCGATCGGCTACAACGTCAGCGACCGGCGGATGGATCAGAGTTACTACGACCTGCTGGCGTCGGAATCGCGGCTCGCGAGCTTCGTCGCAATAGCACCGGGGCAGCTGCCGCGCGACCATTGGTTTGCCCTGGGACGGATGGTCACGACGCAGGACGGCGAGCCGACTTTGCTGAGCTGGTCGGGATCGATGTTTGAGTATCTGATGCCGATGCTCGTGATGCCGAACTACGAGGGGACGCTGATCGACCTTGCGGCGCGCGGGGCGGTCGCTCGTCAGATTGAATATGGGCGGCAGAACCGGGTTCCGTGGGGAGTCTCGGAAAGCTGCTACAACGTCACCGACGCTCAGTTCACGTATCAGTACCGGGCCTTCGGCGTCCCGGGGCTCGGGTTGCAGCGCGGACTCGGAGAGGATCTGGTCATTGCGCCGTATGCGTCGGTGATGGCGCTGATCGTGGCGCCGCACGCTGCGACCGTGAACCTCGAACGGATGGAAGCGGCCGGGTGGCTCGGCGAATACGGGTTCTACGATGCCGTCGACCACACCCCGGCCCGTACGGGGCCGGACCAGTCTCCGGTGCCGTGCCGGACCTACATGGCTCACCACAGCGGGATGAGCCTGCTCGCGCTGGAAGCGGTGCTGCTTGACCAGCCGATGCAGAAGCGGTTCCTGTCGAACCCGCTGTTCAAGGCGCACGACCTGATGCTGCAGGAACGCGTGCCGGGCGCCATCCGTCCCGTCTATCCGCATCCGGCGGAGATGCGCGACGCCCACCATGTCGATTCGGAAGCCGGGCCGGAAGAGTCTGCGGTGCGGTACTTTGATACGGCCGATACGCCGTCCCCCGAGGTGCATCTGCTGGGGAACGGCCGTTACCACGTTGTGGTGAGCAATTCGGGAAGCGGGCTGAGTTCGTGGGATGGAATGTCGGTGACGCGGTGGCAGCCTGACTTCACGCAGGATCGTTGCGGGCAGTTCTGCTACCTGAGGGATACGACGACGGGCGAGTTCTGGTCGACGGCGTGGCAGCCGACGGCGCGGCGTCCGGAGCGCTACGAGGCGTTTTTCGCGCACGGGAAGGCGGAGTTTCGTCGCGTCGATGACGACGTCGACCTGCACACGACGATCGGCGTCTCGCCCGAGGACGACGTCGAAGTCCGCCGGGTGGTGGTGAAGAATCTCGCGCGGACGGGGCGGTCGCTCGACCTGACGAGCTATGCGGAAGTCGTCCTCGCGCCGGCGGCGCAGGATAATGCGCACCGGGCGTTCTCGAACCTGTTCGTCACGACCGAGCTGCTTCCCGAAAAAGGGGCGATTCTCTGCACGCGGCGTCCGCGGACTCCGCACGAGAAGCCGCCGTACCTGTTCCATTTGATGGTGTGCGAACAGCGGCGCGGGGCGGAGCCGAGCTTCGAGACAGATCGTCTCAAGTTTCTGGGACGCGGCGGGTCGCTGCGTGAACCGGCCGCGATGCGGGGGAATGGTCCGCTGATGAACTCGTCCGGGGCGGTGCTCGATCCGATCGTCAGCATCCGCCGCCCGGTGGCGATGGGACCGGAAGAGACGTTCCGGTTTGACGTGATCACGGGCGTGGCGGCAACCCGTGAGGCGGCCCTCGCGCTGATCGACAAGTACAAGGATTATCGCCTGTGCGATCGGGTGTTCGAGCTGGCATGGTCTCACGACCAGGTCGTCCGCAAGCAGCTGGGGCTTTCGGACGCCGACGTCCATACCTTCTCGCGGCTCGCGGCTCCGATTCTGTACGGCAAGGCGGCCGGCAACTCGCCGACATCGGTCGCGTCGACGCGTCGCAATCAGAGCCATCTCTGGGCATACGGGATCAGCGGCGATCTGCCGATTGTGCTGGTCCGGTCGACCGACTCGAACAAGCTGGGGTTCGTGAAACGGCTGCTGCAGGCGCACGGGTTCTGGCGGCTGAAGGGGCTCAATGTCGACCTCGTCATCTGGAGCGACGAAGCGGGCGGATACCGCCATGCAATTCATGACGCGTTGATGGCGGCCGTTTCGTCGAGCACCGAGGCGGCGTGGATTGATCGGCCGGGCGGGGTCTTTGTGCGTCGCAGCGATCAGTTGCTGGAGGAAGATCGGCGGCTGCTGCAGAGCGTGGCGTGCGCGGTTTTATCGGACGAGGCGGGGCCGCTCAACAAGCAGCTCGAACGCCGCGGTCGTGTCGACGTAACGCGGACCACGATGAAGCCGACGCGGACGAAACGGATCGAGCCTGAGCGCGATGTTCCCCTTCCGTGGCGAGAGCTGATTTTTTCGAACGGCTTCGGCGGCTTCACGACGGACGGCAAGGAATATGTCATCACGCTGAAGCCGGGCGTTTCCACTCCGGCTCCATGGTGCAATGTTCTGGCGAACGACCGCATCGGGACGGTCGTGTCGGAGTCGGGGCTGGGCTACACCTGGTTCAAAAATGCTCACGAGTGTCGCCTCACGCCGTGGCACAACGATCCGGTGCTCGATCCGTGCGGGGAGGCGTTGTACGTCCGGGACGAGGAGAGCGGGCGGTTCTTCAGCCCGACGCCGGGACCGGCCCGCGGGCCGCGTCCATATGTCTGCCGGCATGGGTTCGGGTATTCGGTGTGGGAGTATGAAGAGGCGGGGCTGCGGAGCGAACTGACGGTCTTTGTCGCCGTCGACGAGCCCGTCAAGGTGCTGTCGCTGAAGGTGAAGAACACGTCGTCGCGGAAGCGCTCGGTGAGCGTGACCGGTTATGTCGAATGGGTTCTTGGCGAGCAACGGGCGCGGCCGGGGGCGCAGATTGTCACTGAGCTCGACCCGCAGACGGGAGCGATTTTCGCCCGCAATCCGTATTCGATAGATTTCGGCGGCACGGTGGCCTTCTTCCATTCCAGCGAGTTGTCGCGGAGCGTGACGTGCGATCGGACCGAGTTCATTGGGCGGAACGGACGCCTCGGGGATCCTGAGGCGATGCGAGCGTCTCGGCTGGCAGGACGGGCCGGAGTGGGGCTTGATCCGTGCTCGGCGCTGCGGTCGTCGTTCGAACTGGGGGAAGGGGAAGAACGCGAAGTCGCTTTCCTGCTGGGGGCGGCCGAGGATGCGGGTGCGGCGGCTGCGCTGGTGCAGCGGTTTCAGCGGTCGGCGGATACTCGCCGTGCGCTGGAGAGCGTGTGGAGTTACTGGGAACACACGCTGAGCGCAGTGCATGTCGAGTCGCCGGACCAAAGCCTCAACGTGCTGGCGAACGGCTGGCTGCTGTACCAGACGCTGGCCTGCCGCTTCTGGGGACGAAGCGGGTTCTATCAGTCGGGAGGGGCATTCGGTTTCCGGGACCAGTTGCAGGATTCGCTGGCGCTCATCTACTCGGCCGGGCATCTGACTCGCGAGCATCTGTTGCGGTGTGCCGGGCGGCAGTTCGTCGAGGGGGACGTGCAGCACTGGTGGCATCCGCCGGTCGGTCGCGGCGTCCGCACGCACTTCTCGGACGACTATCTCTGGTTGCCGTATGCCACGGCACGCTACGTCCAGACGACGGGGGACAGCGGCGTGCTTCAGGAGACGGCGGGATTTCTCACCGATCGTCCGCTGGGACCGGATGAAGAGAGCTACTACGGGCAGTCGCATACGTCGGGCGAGACGGGCTCACTCTACGAACATTGCCGCCGGGCGATCCGCAACGGACTTAAGTTTGGTGCTCACGGGTTGCCGCTGATGGGATGCGGCGACTGGAACGACGGGATGAACCTTGTCGGAGAGAAGGGACGCGGCGAGAGCGTGTGGCTCGGGTTCTTTCTCCACGATGTGTTGATGAAGTTCATCCCGCTTGCCCGGATGCAGCACGATGAGGAGTTTGTCGAACTCTGTCAGCAGAAGGCGGAGGAGTTGTGGGGCAGCATCGAGCAGAATGCGTGGGACGGCGAGTGGTATAAGCGGGCATGGTTTGATGATGGGCGGCCGCTCGGGTCGGCGGAGAATTCCGAGTGCCGCATCGATGCGCTGCCGCAAAGCTGGTCGGTCATTGCGGGTGTGGGGTCGACCGAGCGGATGCGCGAGGCGATGAAGTCCGTTTCGGAGCATCTGGTGCGGGACGATCTGGGGATCATTCAGCTCTTCACGCCGCCGTTTTCCACGGGGACACTGGAGCCGGGGTACATCAAAGGGTATGTGCCGGGGGTTCGCGAGAATGGGGGGCAATACACGCATGCGGCCATCTGGACGACGAGGGCTTTTGCGATGCTGGGGGAGACGCAGCGGGCGTGGGAGTGCTTCGGGCTGATCAACCCCGTCAACCACGCGATGAGCGACGCGGATGCGGTGCGGTACAAGGTCGAGCCGTATGTCGTCGCGGCCGACGTCTATTCCGTCCCCCCGCACGGGGGGCGGGGTGGGTGGACATGGTATACGGGGAGCGCCGGATGGATGTACCGACTGATTTTCGAGGATCTGCTCGGCATGCGGCTAGAGCATGGAACGCAACTGGCGTTTCGACCGTGCGTGCCGGCGACCTGGAGACGTTTCCGAATTGATTACCGCCACCGCGACACGCAGTACCAGATTGAGTTTGTGATTCTGGGTGAGCGGACGCACCAGGTGCGGCGGGTGGTACTCGACGGGGCGCTGTTGGCGGACGGGATCATTCCTCTTCAGGACGACCGTCGCAACCACAATGTGCTCATCGAGGTTGGATAGAGAGGCTCTGAAATCCCATCGACGACACGCTCGTTTCAAGAATTGCGTCGGTTGCGCTGGATGGAAGATCGAAAAGGTGAACTCCTTTGGTCAAGAACCCAGCCGAGGCCAAGAAGCGCGAGAAGACAGTGGTTGCGACAATCAGACAGTCACCGCGATGGCCATTTCGCGCGACGGAAAACGTCTCGCTCTAAGACATCCGCAGGAGACTTCTCGCGTTTCACCATCACACCGCAGGGTGCGGTGTGCCGTGGTTGACGCAACCCGCCGGATTCGGCAGGGACAATCGCGTAGCGAACGGCGCGCTCAGGCATTGCGGGCGCGCTCCGGCGTTCGAGTGGGAGAGGCCCATGCGTCGAGCGTTTATCCACCTTGCAGTGGTCGTCACGCTTCTCACAGGCACCAGTTCCGCCGCGATTCGAGGCGATGAACCGTCACTCACGGAGACCATCGATCGGTGGATCGACGAGCGCCTGGACCGCGAACGATTGCAGCGAGCGCCGGCCGCAGACGATGCGGTGTTTCTCCGCCGCATTCACCTCGATCTGCATGAGGTCGTCCCATCACAGGAGCGAACAGTCCGCTTCCTGAACAGTGACGACCCTCAGAAACGCTCTCAACTGGTCGACGAACTGCTCGCGAGTCCGCGATTCGGCGAGTACTTCGGCGAGATCTGGCGCAATCGTCTCCTGTCGCCGATCGAGCGGACGCAGCGCGCGAAGTCAGACCGGCAGCTGGCGCCTCTGATGGAGCATGCCGCGGTGCTGCGCGGCATGAGCACGGTCGAGTCAGACCATGAGCTGGCGACGTAACACGTTCACACCGGATACCAGAAGCAGTCTGGCGGCATCGCGTTTCCGAGCCTGGGCGCGATCGTGTCGCGCGAGTTGGGGAACCGCGACTTTCCGTTGCCGGGATTCGTCTGCATCGGACCGGGACCACGACTGGCAACACGCTCCGGTTTCTTCGGTCCGGATCATCAGCCGCTGGACGTCTCCGACCCGGAGCGAGGAACACGCTTCATGGAGCCGGTGGGAACTCGCGAAGAGCTTGCGCGGCGGCACGCACTGCTCCAGCGGTTCAACGCATCCTTCCTGATTTCCTCGGACGTCGACGCGGCCCGGGCCCATGGATCGGCGGTCGAACGCGCGGTCCAGTTGATGAACGCGAATCAGAAGCGGACTTTCGACCTGTCTCTGGAATCGGACGCCACGCGCGACCGCTACGGGCGCGGCAGCTTCGGCCAGGGATGCCTGCTGGCGCAGCGGCTCGTCGAAGCGGGCGTACCGTTCGTTGAAGTGATGATGGGAGACGGCGTCGGTTGGGATACGCACCGCGACAACTTCACGCGGACCCGCGTCCTGTCGCAGGAAGTAGACGCCGGCATGTCGGAACTGATTGAAGACCTGCACCAGCGCGGCCGGCTCGATTCGACGCTCGTGATCTGGATGGGGGAGTTCGGACGCAGTCCGCAGATCACCACCGGAGCCGGACGCAATCACTGGTCACGCGCCTGGAGCAGTGTGCTTGTCGGCGGCGGCATTCGCGGTGGACAGGTCGTCGGCCGGACCGACCGGGACGCTGCCGCCGTCGTCGACCGGCCGATTCGTGTGAACGACTTTCTCGGCACCGTCTGCCGGGTCCTGGGCATCGACTACACCCGGGAGACCCGGGCGCCGGGCGTCGACCGGCCGATTTCCATCGTGGATACCAGCAAGCCGGTGAAGCTTATCGACGAACTCTTCTAGTGTAGTGCTTCAGGCAGATGGGATCTTATTCAGGCTGGCGCGGGCTCGCGCCACTTTTTCGAGGATGTCCTCGGCATTCTTGGTCCAGACGAACGAGGTCGGGTTGGCGTTGTGATGTTCGATGTCGTCGCGGATCGCTTGTTCCAACCGCTCGACGCTTTTGAAGACTCCGTTGCGGATGCCGTTGTGAGTGATGTCGCGGAACCAGCGTTCGATCACGTTCAGCCACGAACTGCTTGTCGGAATGAAATGGACGTGGAACCGCGGGCGCCGCTTGAGCCAGATCTTCACCTTCGGGTGCTTGTGGGTGGCGTCGTTGTCGACGATGAGGTGCAGGTCGAGATCGGCTGGAGTCTCCGCGTCGATCTTCTTCCTAAAAGGATCCGCCACGAAGGTGTCCGCAATGACGTGATCGGGGCAGGGAGTGCAAGAGAGGAAGGTCGCTTCCGTTCGAGGTCGGTCGATTGGAACTCACGTCAGTTCTCTCTCGATGGACATCAAAGGGAGCCAGTCCGCTCCTTCAGCCGGTCTCCCTTGCCAGCTCGATCGCCTTCTCCAGGTTCCGCTCGGCATACACTTCGGTGACCGCAGCATGTTTGTGGCCCAGCACCACCTGGGCCGCCTCGATACCGTACTTCTTTCGCAACTCGGTCGCACGGCTGTGCCGCAACTGGGGTGGAAACCAGGCCGGGATGTTCTCGTCATCCTGACGGGATTTGTTCGAGCGTTCAATTCCGTACTGGATCGCCCGGCGGTACGAATCGACATCGTACCGTTCCCGCTTAGCACGTCGCGGATTCGTCTTGGGTCGGCGGGTGCCCTGCGAGGGGGTCATCTTCGTCCTTCGGGACGAGCGGCGTCGGTTGTTCCGCCATGTCTCGGCATCCTGCGGTGAGAAGAGGAATGCCGTCGTCGAACTCTTCAGGAACTTCTGGATGATGGCGCGCTCTCCAGGACCGAGCGGCACGAGCCGCTGGTGGCCGCGCCAGCGGTTCTTGTGTTCGTGGGGCTCGTAGACCCAAACCTCGGAATTCATGTCGATGTCGCAGGCCCGCATCAAGACAACTTCGCAAGGCCGCATTCGCGTCAGCCACTGGAGTTCGATCATGGTTGCGACTTGCGCTGCGACGCACTCAAGCACCGGCTTCACCCAGTCCCAGGCCACCGGCCTGACGGGCTCCGTCTCGCGGGCCTCCGTCCGGCCGTACCGAAGGCCGGTGACGGTCCGCAGCGCCTCGAAGACGCTGGACGGGACCAGTTCTTCACTCACCGCCCACTTGAAGATCCGCTTGATGCGGTTTACTCGGTTGTTGACGACCCCCCGAGAAAGATGTTCTTCGGAGATCATGTGCTGTCGGACCGCCTTGAGAGCCAGCGGGCCGAATTCCGTTGCGAGAACGCCTCCATAGAGCTTACGGACGGTCCGGCCCGCATGCTTCATTTCGACGAACTCCTTTGTCGTGCGACCGTCCTTCGAGTAATACGTCTGGGCAAACTTCCGGTAGGCGTTCAACACCTCCGCCACGGTCATCGGCACAGGAACAGAGGGGGGCGACACGGACTGCGGGGGGGTGGCGGCCCCCGCGGCAAGCCGCTCAGCGATCAGGCGGTGGTACTTCTCCCAGCTCTCCGGCGATCCATGCCGGCCGAGATAGACATCCTTGCCATCAAGGCGGACGACTGCCAGATCCTTCGGCCTGTAGTGACGATACTTCGGGCTGCGCGCAAAAAAAAACGGGCATGAGCTACTCCTCGATCTGTCGAAAGTAGTACCGGTACTACTTCCATCAGGCTTACGAGGCCGCTCTGCCCGACTCAGGCAGGTACGCTATCTTCTGCGTTCGGCAGGACTTACAGAAATATCCCCGAGAGGGCTCGAACCTCTAACCTTCGGCTTCGGAGTTAGAACGGCAATGAAATTGCAATTGATGAGAAACAAAGACGTTATGACTGAATCTCCTTGGCACGACTGCACTTATCGTGGGTTTTTCTTTTTCGAGCAGTGCCGAGTTTTACGTGTCCTACCGGTTGATAAAGGGAAATTCCTGTGAATTCACAAACGAGTGGACGAGCCTGAAGAATCGCAGCAACGACGAGAAGAAAGGCATCGTTTCCTGGATACCAAGTGTCCTGTCATCCTCTATTTCATGTTGCAGCCGGGGCTTGGGCAGGTGCGATTTACACCCCACGGCTTCGCCAGTGGGGAGAACTGCTCCGCCGGTTCCACCGCTGCCCAGAGCAGGGTCACCACTGCCTCTCATCTCCTCGCCACGCGCCGGTACATCCAACCGTGAGTTCTCGGAACTCGGTCCAAGTAGAACTCTCTGACCTCGATCGACTCGAACGACGTTGCCTCGACAAGCTCTCGGATCGGACGATCGAGATGACAGTTGTCAGCGAGCTTCGTCTCCAGCCAGTTCAATCGCCGCTGCCATTTCTGGACTTCGAAGTCGGGGCTGAGTCCGTGTTCGAGGAAGACGAACCGCCCGCCTGGCCGCAGCACTCGGCAATCGCACGTTACACGTTTCATGTCGAACAGTGCGTTTATGTACTTTTGCACACTTTGCGGACCGGAAATCACTCAATTTCGTTCGCAAAATACTAAAACAACGGCATCACGTCACAGGCTCGCCACAGACCCAGATCCTACCGACCTTCAATCAGACCAATCACGCTTGACTGATGCATCGGCTCTCTGAATGATCAGACCCTATAGGACAAGGATCCACGTCGCATTCGTCACGCCATGAACTCCCACCGAATAGGCCGTCATGTACGGGCAAGCGCTTGATCTGGGACAACTTCGAACACTTCGGGATTTTCTATACGACACGGTCTTGAGTGGGTCGTACGTCACGCCGAAGGCATTTGTCCGTG
>JADZEF010000427.1 GCA_020850695.1 Planctomycetaceae bacterium
CCCCGGTTCTGGGGGTTGGTTGGGGTTGGGGGGATTGGGCGCGGGGGAGATGGGGGAACAAAGCAGCTTCCTCTCGTGCCACCTTGCTCTCGAGTCTTCGGGTTGTCGTTCACTCCATCCAGCATTCGATTCATCGCTCAGCCTCTTCCTCGCCCCATCTCCCTATCGCCCCATCCCCCCATCCTCCTCTCATGCTCTACTGGCTCCTCCAGCACCTGACCGATCGCCTCGACCTGCACTCGGCGGGGGACTCGCGCGTGCTGCTCACGGCACGCACCGCGCTCGGAGCCGTCACCGCATTCCTACTGACGATTGCCGCTGGTCCCGCCGTCATCTCCTGGTTGAAGGCGCATTGCAAGGAACGCGTCGACAGTGCGTCGGCACGGCTCAACGAGATTCAGAAGGCGAAGAACAACACTCCGACGATGGGCGGCCTGCTGATCCTCGGTGCGGTGGTTGTCAGCACGTTCCTGTGGGGCGACCTTACCAGCCGCTACGTGCAACTCGGCCTGTTCACGTCGATCACGTTTGCGGCGCTGGGGGCGGCGGACGACTGGATCAAGCTAAGCACCCGCCGCAACGGCGTCACCGCCCGACAGAAGCTCGTCGTGCAGACGATTCTTTCGGTCCTCGTCGCGACGGCCCTGTACTTCGAGCATCGCTCCAAGCCCGCCGGGCTCGATCTCGTCTGGCCGATCGGCGGCGGGGCGATTCCGCTTGGCCTCGGCTTCATCGCCTGGGCGACGCTGGTGATGGTCGGCAGCTCGAACGGGGTCAACCTGACCGACGGACTCGATGGTCTCGCCACCGGCTGCACGATCTTCGCCGGCTCGGCATTCGTCGGCATTACTTACCTGGCCGGGCACGCGAAGCTCGCCGAGTATCTCAGCATTCCATTCATTTCGGGGTGCGGCGAGATGAGCGTCGTGATCGCGTCGCTCGTCGGGGCGATGCTGGGCTTTCTGTGGTTCAACTGCTACCCCGCCCAGGTCTTCATGGGCGACACGGGCTCGCTGCCGATCGGCGCGTTGCTGGCGCTCGCGGCCCTCGCCACGCGACAGGAAGTGCTGCTGGTGATCGTCGGCGGCGTGTTCGTCGTCGAGACGGTGAGCGTGATCCTTCAGGTCCTCTGCTTCCGAACGACGGGCAAGCGGCTGATCGCGTGCAGCCCGCTCCACAACCACTTCCTGTTCCGAGGCCAGCACGAGATCAAGATCGTGGTGCGGTTCTGGATCGGGTCGGCCCTGCTGGCGATCGTCGGCATCGCCAGTTTGAAGATCCGATAGCAGCCTGCAGGCAGCACAAAAGCATGCTGCAAGTGCTTTTGGTCACCCGTCAAGACTCGTTGCGCTCACTTGCCGCGGCGCCAAGAGACGAAGCTCATCCGGCGGATGCAGAGGCTTGCGAAGACGCGGTCGACTTAACGCCGAGGTTTGTTGGACTGGTCCATCCATCCGATCTCGACCGGATCGCTCGACGGGACAAACACCCGCATCCGCAACCAATAACGACAAACCGTCGGCTCCCGCAATCGAGCATCATGCCGGCTCAAGATCGACACCCGGCACGAACCCAGGCACGCATTCGTCGGAAGAGCTCGGTCTTCGATGGGCTGCCGTGAATTCTGCCTCGAAGCTCGATCAGGCATGTCAGGGGTATGTCACATCGGCCGCGATATTGGGTTCACCTCAGGGTCGGAGCGGCGGTTTCGTGTGTCATCGGCCAGGGCTTTCCAGGGACGACGACTCGCCTTCACGATAATCGCCGCTCCGACTTTTTTCGTGGGCACATTCTTCGCGCGGCGAAAGGTCGTTGCTTCTGGCTGCGGAAGTGGATCGAGTATCTCCTCCAAAATCTGACGTGCACTCGGGGGGCAACCCCACCACTTCCCACTCGTCGCTCGCGTCGCGGAGTGCGACGCACATGCCGAACCGCGTCAATGAGAGCGCGCCTGGCGCCACGCCCCAACCACGTCGGCCTCGTCCAGGGGATGGACGCTCTCGGACGGGCCCTGGATGTGCGAGAAGTGCGCGTCCGTGATGAACTTGTTAAGGGCCGTCAGCCGTCGCCGCAGTTCCGTTTCCGACGGAATCGTCGCGAGAGAGTCACGAAACTCCTGAATCCGCAGGCGTGCTTCGAGGATCGGCGGAAGCGAGCGGATCTCTTCGGACTTCAGCTTCTTGCGAAGCCACGAGTTCTCGTCCCATGGCTCATCGATGTCGGGGATGGGCTGTCCGAATCCCGGAAGATTTTTGAACTCGCCCGACTCGATCGCTTCGCGGACTCGCCGCTCCGCGAACGATTCCCACCCCATTCCCTGCGGCTTTCGGTCCGATGCGGTCATGGAATGACCCGGTTCAGGCGAGAATGTCCTTGATGACGTTGCCGTGCACGTCGGTCAGGCGGAAGTCGCGACCGCTGTACCGGTAGGTGAGCTTCGTGTGATCGAGGCCCATCTGATGCAGAATCGTGGCGTGCAGGTCGTGGACGTCCATGCGGTTTTCGGTGGCATGCACGCCGAGTTCGTCGGTCGCCCCGTAGGTGAAGCCGCGCTTCACCCCGCCACCGGCCAGCCACATGCTGAAGCCCGTATTGTGGTGATTGCGTCCCTTCGAGCCTTCGGCGGTGGGCGTCCGCCCGAACTCACCCCCCCAGATGATCAACGTCTCGTCAAGGAGCCCGCGCGACTTGAGGTCCTTGATGAGCGCCGTGATCGGCTGGTCGCTCTTGTCGGCATCGCGTTTGTGGTCGAGGATATTCCCGTGGGCGTCCCAGGGCTGGCCCGCCCCGTAGTAGAGCTGCACCATCCGCACGCCCCGCTCGACGAGCCGCCGGGCGATCAGGCAGCCGTCGGCGAATTCTCCCTTGCCGTAAAGGGTGCGGGTCGCTTCGGTCTCGCGCGAGATGTCGAACGCTTCCTGGGCGTCGGTCTGCATGCGGTAGGCGACTTCGAGCGACTGGATCCGGGCCTCAAGCTCCAGGTCAGCCCCGCGGACGTCGAGGTGCTTCTGGTTAAGCGACTGCAGCATGTCGAGCACGCGTCGCTGCGTTCCCGGTGTGAGATTCTTGTTGTTGATGTGGGCGATGACCTGCTTCGGGTCGATCTTCCCGTTGTTGATGTGCGTTCCCTGGTAGATGCCGGGGAGGAAGCTGTTGCCCCAGAGGGCGGGACCGACGACCGGCTTGCCCGGGCAGAGGACGACGAACCCCGGCAGGTTCTGGTTTTCCGTGCCGAGCCCGTAGTTGAGCCACGAACCGAGGCTCGGGCGGATGGGCTGTTGCGAGCCCGAGTTCATCATGAAGAGCCCGGGTTCGTGATTCGGCGTGGTTGTGTGCATCGAGCGGATCACGCACAACTCGTCGGCCACCGTGGCGAGGTGCGGGAAGATCTCGCTCATCTCGATGCCGGCTTCGCCGTGTTTCGCGAACTTGAAGGGCGTCGGCATGAACTTGCCGCCCGGCCCCGGCTTTCCTTCATTGGCGACGAGGGCCGGCTTGGGATCGAACGTATCGACGTGCGACGGCCCGCCGTTCATGAACAGGAAGATGACGTGCTTCGCTCTCGGCTCGAAGTGCGGGGCCTTCGGAGCGAGCGGATTGTTGCCGGCCGCCGATGCACTCGCCTGCAACGCCAGCATCCCG
>JADZEF010000428.1 GCA_020850695.1 Planctomycetaceae bacterium
AGAGTTCCGACGTTAACGTCGCCGATGAGTCCTGAATCAAGGAACGCGTCAACTTGTTGACGCACTGCAAGCTTTTGGGCGTCAACAAGTTGACGCGTTCCTCTGGGCTCGTGGGCGATCGATACCTCATGATCGCCGCAACGACCGGCCTTTTCGTCGGTCCCACACGACAGGAGTCTTCATGCGCCCCGCGCGATTGTCCATTGGATTGCTGACGATTGGGATTGCGTTCTCGCTCGGATTCACGCTGCCCGCATCGGGGCAGGCCCCACCGCCGCCACCTCCTCCGCCGCCGGGAGCTGGTGAGCCCCCGCCGCCTCCCGGCGCGGCGCCCGCCGGCCGGGGCCCCCGCGTCGAGGGCGTCATTGAGGTGGACGCCGAGGGCGAGGGCACCAGCGAGGAGCAGGCCATCCGCGTCGCGCTGCGCAGCGCCCTGGAGAAAGCCGGCAAGAACGAAATCTTCTCCGAGACCCACGTGCAGGACTTTCAGCTCATGCACGACACCATCATCGCGCGGGCCGAAGGCATCGTCACCGACTTCAAGGTGATCGACCGGCGCGACGGCGTCGGCGGCACGAAGCGCGTGAGGATCAAGGCACGCGTCAGCAAGCAATCCCTCGTCGATTCCTGGGGCGCGATCCAGAACGTCCTGCATCAGGTCGGCCGCCCGCGCATCCTTGTCTCCATCGTCGAAAAGATCGATCAACAGCCCGAGCAGCAGAGCATCCTCGAAACCGAGATCGAGAAACGCCTGCTGCGGAGCGGCTTCGACCTCGTCGACAAGGGAGCCGCAGCGGAGCTTCGCGAAAAAGAGCTGCAGGAAGCGTCCAGCGATCGCAACGTTGAGAAGATGAAGGCGATCGCCAAGGACTTCGACGCCCAGATCTTCATCGTCGGCACCGCCAACGCGAACCCGGCCGGCCTGGAAGCCCCGTACGGCGTGCCCATCGCCTTCTACAACTGCGACGTCCAGCTCAAGGTCTATTACACGGACACGGGCAAGCTCCTCGCGAGCGAAGGCATCCCGGTCACCCGCGGCGGTGCCCGCAATCGCAGAGAGCACAGCCCGCAGGCCGGAAAAATGGCGCTGTCCAGTGCCGGACAGGCGGTCGTCGAACGAGTCCTGTTTCAGGTGATGTCCCAGTGGTCAACCCAGATCAGCGCGGGCGGCGAACTGCTGCTGGAGGTGCAGGGACTGCGATTCAAGGATGCGACCGCCCTCAAGCGCGGCCTGCAGGAGATGGAAGGAATCACTTCTGTGAACATGAAGTATGCCCGGCAGGTTGCAACCTACCAAATCAATGCGAGAATGAGGGCGGATGATCTGGCGGAACGTCTGAGCGATGCGCCGTTCGATCAATGGCTCGAGGTGACGGATCTGAAGCTGAACCGCATCCAGGCGCACGCCGCCGCGGCCGACGCTTCCGAACCCGCGCCCGCCAGCCAGCCGTAACATACAGCAGGCACATCGCATGGCCCCGCCGGTCGTGCGAACCGGCGACGCGCCGGGCAGGAAGATCGGACAAGGTAAGATGGATATTCTCCCGGCGATCGACATTCGCGACGGCCAGTGCGTGCGGCTCCTCCAGGGCGACTACGCCAAGGAGATTCATTACGCCCACGACCCGGTGGCGGTCGCCAAGCAGTTTGAGCAGGCGGGCGCGAACTGGGTGCACGTCGTGGATCTCGACGGCGCCCGCGAGGGCAAGCCCAACAACCTCAAGAGCATCGAACGCATCATTAAGGAAACAGGGTTGAAGGTGGAAGTCGGCGGAGGTGTCCGCACCTCCGAGACGATTCTGTCGTTGCTCGGCGTCGGCGCGGCCCGCTGCGTCGTCGGAACCCGGGCGCTTGAGGACTGGGACTGGTTCGAGCAGGTCGTCCATCGCAGCGAATGCGAGAATCGCATCGCCATCGGCCTCGATTCGCGCGAAGGCAAGCTCGCCGTCCGCGGCTGGACCGCCGAGGTGCGGGAGACCGCGCTGCAGGTGGCGGAGAAGGTCGCCGACTGGCCGCTCGCCGCCATCATCTACACCGACATCGGCCGCGACGGAATGCTCCTGGGCCCCAACCTCGATTCGATCAAGGCGCTCGCGGAGTACTCACAAATCCCGGTGATCGCCTCCGGCGGCGTCACCGATATCGACGACGTGCAGTCCCTGGCGCGCATGCCGATCCTGGGCATCATCATCGGCCGGGCCATCTATGAGAAGCAGTTGGAGCTGAAGGACGCGATCGCCATCGCGGCCCGGGCGTCATAAACGCAGATGGGCGTTCAGACGTGCGGAAGTGAACTGAAACGACGGGAGCGACCTTCGCGGCCGCTCCTGTTTTCGTGTTGGGTCAGTTGTTGCTGGTCTTGACCGGCGCCGGCGTCGTGACCGGGCTGCTGATCCCCAACGGGTTCGTTGGCGTCACCGGGCAGACCGGCTTCATTGCCTGACGGAAGCGATCCGCCTCAGGGTCCAGGCGGCGCGGACCGCCATCGACCAGACCATGCTTCTCATCTTCGACCACCACGCCCGCCGTCGAAACTTGCCCGAACATATCCGTGCATCCTCACTCTGACCCCCGGCAGCTCATCCACCGGGCACTCAACTATACGTTTATCGTCGCGAGCCGGCCGAACATTTCGCGCCACCCGCTCAAATTCGATTATCAGGCCTCAAAACGCCCGTCTTATCGGCCAAATCCCCCGGTCGCATCAGTCTAACTGGGGCGTTCGCCTTATAAGGCATTCCCATGCTCTATCCACATTTACTTATACTATCGGCCAGTGTCAAGGGTTCACTGGTGCGTTTTTTTCAGATCGCGGGTATCCTCCCCAGCATGGCGGCAAACGCGTCCAAACATGCCTGGCTTCGAGCCTTGGGGGCTGACGATCTGCCGTCAGAGATTCAGCTTCCGGATGGCCTCTACACCCACCTTCGGACCTATAAACACGACTTTTTCGCGGCCACCGGGCTCTATCGAGGACCGGCGGGTAAGGCGATCCTGAAGATGGGACGCACCGCCCCCCTCCTGGGGGTCCCCATGGAGTGGCTGGGACGCTACCTTGCGGACCACGAATTCGACCTTTATGACGCGGTCCAGGATCTGGCGGGCGTGCCGCGGTGCCTGGGAAGGTGGGGTCGAACCGGCTTCGTCCATGTCTTCGTCGAAGGCCACCCGCTCCAGCGCAAGGAACAGGTCGGCGACCAGTTCTTTGCGGAACTCTCCGCGTTACTGGCCGACATTCACCGGAAATCGATTGCCTACGTGGACCTGGAAAAGCGCGAGAACATCCTGGTGGGAGATGATGGGCGGCCGTATCTGATCGACTTTCAGATCTCGTTCCGCTGGCCCGGACGCGGAATAAAACGCGACGGTCTGTTACGCCTCATCCCTGAGGAACTTGGCGAGTTTATCCTTCGACGACTCCAGGACGGCGACCGCTACCACCTGCTCAAGCACTATCGCCGCCACCGCCCGGACCTGCTCACGCACGAAGAGCGGATGGCCTCCTACCGCGGCGGGTTCTTCATTGAACTCCACCGGCGGGTATCGCGACCGATCACCCTCCTGCGCCGGGCGATTCTTCAGCGTCTCACGGGCCGATCACGCTCGCCCAAGCAGGATGGCCCCGAGTTCCTCGTCTCAGATTGAACCGCTTGAAGTGCTCGGGATCCGTGCAGGCAGCTGAGAGTACCCTGCCGGGTAAACTCACCGCCACTTCTATGCATACCGCGTCCGCAGCTGCTTCGCCGCTTCCGACAGCCGACTCAGCTTCTGATACGCCTCGTCGATCGTCGGCGGCTCGACCGCTTCCGGTGCGAAACCGCAATCCGGATTGAGCGCGATGCGCCTCTTATCGATCGCTTCCGCCCCCGCCGCCCCCAGCGATTCGATCTGCTCGACCGTCGGCACGCTCTCGCCGCGCACATCCACCACGCCCATGCCGACACCCAGGTGCGCGGGCAGCGCCTTCAGATCGCTGACGTCCCCCGTGCCCTGGTAGGCGAACTCGAGGTTCACACGATCTACCCGCAGCTTCTCAAGCCGCGGAAGTAGCGGCTTGTAATCGCCCT
>JADZEF010000429.1 GCA_020850695.1 Planctomycetaceae bacterium
CCGGTCTTGAGTCCGCGGCGCTGAGCAACCCGGCGGCCGACGAGGGCACCGTCGGTGCGGCCGGTGAAGCCGCCCCAGTCGCCCGATTCGAGCGTCAGATGTCGCGATTGCTGGATGGCGTTGGCCGGGATGCCGTTGAACACGACGATGTCGAGGCTGGCGCGGCAGTTGTTGGTCCAGACCTGCATTGGGACAACGTCGCGGACGCCGGGGATCTTGCGAATGCGGTCGGCGTAGTCCTGCGGGAGCCGGCTGCTCGTGGGGCAGAAGCGGTTCTCCTGGAAGACGATCAGCGTGCGGTTGGCTGATTCGTCTTCCGTCAGCCGTGCGAGCCCCTGCTGCACCGACGACACGATGCAGAAGACGAACAGCGCGACGGCCGCCCCGCTGACGGTCAGCAGTGTGCGACCGCGATGCCTCCAGAGGGTCTTGAGGACGTAGGGTGCGAAGGGAAGCATGCGGAGTGTCAATTGCTGCTCGTGGAAGCGAGGGCGAGTCCATTGCGATGCGCCGAGAGCTCGTGGATGGTGCCGCGGTCGAGGCGGAGTTGCCGCGTTCCAATCGACGCGACGTGGGCATCGTGAGTGACCATCAGGAACGTCATCCCCAGTTCGCGGTTGAGCCGCTGAAGCAGCGTCTGGATCTGCTCACTGGTCGAGGCGTCGAGGCTTCCGGTGGGTTCATCGGCGACGATGACCGTCGGGTGCGCCACGATCGCCCGCGCGATGCCGACCCGTTGTTCCTGACCGCCCGAGAGTTGCCGTGGGTAGTGGTCGGCCCGGTCGCTGAGTCCAACCGCTTCGAGTGCGATCTGCACCCGCTTGCGGCGTTCGGCGGCCGACATCGGCAAAAGCAAGAGCGGCATCTCGACGTTTTCGTAGGCAGTCAGGACGGGGATGAGGTTGTGCGTCTGGAAGATGTATCCGACGTTCGCGGCCCGCCAGTCGGCGAGCTGGCCGCGCGAGAGGCTCGTCACATCAGTGCCGTTGACACGGATGCTTCCCGCGTCGGGGCGGTCGATGCCTGAGACGAGGTTGAGGAGGGTGCTTTTTCCGGTGCCGCTCGGCCCCATCATCGTGATCAGGTCCCCCGCCGCGACGTCGAGATCGACGTTGTCGAGAGGCGTGATGGTTTCCTCTCCTTTGCGGAAGCGTTTCGTCAGGCTGCGGATTTCGAGCAATGGCATGGGACGTCCCTCCGGGACGGGTGAGTCAGCGTGGAGTGGCGGTGAAGGTCGTGTCGTCGCCGAGGATCTGGATCCGCTGGCCGTCGGCGATGCGGTCGCGGCCGTCGGCGATGAGGCGGTCGGTCGGGTTGAGTCCGGAGATCACTTCGACGAGGTCGCCGGGGCCGTTGCCCCCCAGCTTGAGAGACCGCTTGCGGGCGGATCCGTCGTGAGCGGCGACCCAGGCAGTCGCCGCGGCTCCCGTTCCATCGACCAGCGGACGCGGAACGAAGATCCGCTCGGGGGCTTCGGAGCCGGAGCCAGACTTCGCGGGAAGTTCGGGGGCCAAGAACGTCGCGTTGATGATCATCTCCGGCCGCAGGGCCGCAGGCGGTGCGTCGATGGCGACTTTGACTTCAAGGGTGTTCTTCTGGATGTTGGCCTGCGATGTCGCGGTGACGACGCGACCGACGAGCCGCTCGGCGGTGGCGGCGGATTCCATCGTGACGGATTGCCCGGGGACGACGTGTCCGACGTCTTCCAGCCGCACATCGACGCGGGCCTGGAGCGCCGAGGGCTCGTACATCGTGACGACGGTGCTGGAGCGGCTCTCGCCCCCCGGGTCGAGTCCCATGACCCGCGTGCCGGGCCGGCCGATGACCGACAGCACGCGGCCGGCTTGCGGAGCTCGGACGGTCATGCGGTCGAGACGCAAATGTGTTCCCTTGAGAGATAACTCGGCCTGACGCAGTCGTGCTTCGGCTCCTTTTCGCTTGGCCTCGGCATCGGCCAGTTGTCGCTTCTCCTCAACGAGAAGCTTGAGCTGCTGCTCCACAGCATCGCGTTTCTTGGCCAATGCCGTTCGCTCCTCTTCAAGCCGTGGGCGGCGGGCGTCGAGTTCCTTCCGTTGGGAGACCGCGATCTGGTGGTCGGCCCGCGCCTGCTGCAGAACGCGACCTGCGATGGCGTCGCCGAGCGATTCCTTGGACGCGAGACTGCGGCGCGTGTTCTCCTGTGTTGCGTCGGCGGCTTCGATCAGAGTGGGAAGCCGCGCTCGCTCGGACTCGACCTTTGCCAGTGCCGACTCGGCATCCGCCAGGGCGGATGTCAGGTGGAGTGGTTGTTCGAGCCGTTGACGGGCGGCGGTTTCTTCGGCCCGCGCGCTGTCGACTTCAGACTGGCGGATGTCTCTGTCAGCGGCGGCCTGCTCGGCGGCCAGCCGGACGTCGGTGTCGATCAACGTCGCGATCTTCGCTCCCGCCTCGACGTCTTGCCCCTCGATGACGAAGACATCTTCGAGGACTCCCTCCGCCAGGGCCGTAACAAGGATTGGCCTCGGCCGCGGTTCGATCCAGCCTGCTGCCTGGAACAGCGGCGTTCCCGACTGCCGGAGTTCCGCCCGGCTGACCGAGACCGGCACGACCCGCACCGGCGTGCGGCCGATGAACTGGTCGCGGGCCGCCCAGCCGACGAGACCGGCAAAGCCCGTGAACAGGACGATCGGAAGGACGATTCGCGAAAGGTACGCCCGCGGCCGCTTCCGCTCGGGGGCGGAGGGCGGCGGTGCGGTGCGGTTTACTGCGAGCTGCCGCAGGTCGAGTGTGTCGGCCATGGTCGATCATCTCTGATGTTGAGACGCCGCTGGATATGAGGCCGGCGTTTCGAGTGTCCAGCCCGCAAGGGCCGGCAAGTCGTCCCTCCCTGGGACTCACAACGGAGCGCGACGGAGTCCGCAGCGCTCCGTTGTCGGCTCCCTCAGTCCTTCTTCACGAAGACCTTTTCGGCCACGACCGTCAGGTTCCCCTTCTCGTCGCGCTTGGCCTTGCCGTGCACCACGACGTGCGTCAGTTCCTTCACGCCGAGGAGATTGCGGGCGTCCTTCGCCACCGGCGTTCCATCGCCCGAGACGAGCTTGACGAGGGCGGTGTTCCCTTTGAGATCGGACCCCTTGGTGCAGCAGTAATCCCAGGGCGTCGGGCAACCTTCGTCGTCCGGGCACGGGTCGAGCTTCGGATCGACGATCGTGAACGCGGCCATGCCTTCGATGAACGGTTTCGTCGAGCCGCCGATGCGGCCGATGATCGTGACCTCTTCCTCGTCCTTGCTCTCCTTACGGGCGGCTCCGACGCCAACCGGATCGGCCGGTTGCTCGGTGAGCAGGAACGCGGGATCAGCCGGTGTCGCCACTTCGGTGGCGGCCGTCGGTTTCGAGGTCCTTTCAGTCTTGGCCGCCGGTGTGCCGGCATTCTGGCCGCAACCGGCGATCACAAGGGCGAACAGGCACGAGAGAGACAGGGTCAGCAGACGCATCGTCGTACTCCTTTCGAGAGAACTCAGGGAAACAAAACTTCAAACGTGGTGACAGTCAAACTTCGACTTGAATCAGATCGCTTTGAGGCTTTCGACAATCGGTACGCGGAGGGCTTTTATCGACGGCGGGACGGCCCCGACGATTCCCAGCATCAGCCCCGTCCCGCAGCCCGCCAGGACGGCGACCGAATCGACCCGCAGCACGAACGCCCCCATCGTGAACCGCACCGCGATGCCGTTCAGAAAGAGGATGGCCACGACGCCCGCAAGAATGGCGGCCGCTGCGGCGAGCAGCGTTCCTTCCTGGATCAGGCTGATGAGGATCGCCCGGCGGCGGTAGCCGACCGTCTGGAGTGTGGCGATCTCGCGGATTCGCCCCGCCACCGAGCCATACATCAGGTTGAGACCGGCGAAGACGCCGGCCCCTGCAACCAGCCACACCACCAACCAGGCCAGCATGCGAACCGGCCGATAGTGCTTCTGCAGCGAGGCGTAGTATTCGATTTCGCGGAGTGCCTGCAGTTCGAGGTCGACTCGCTCCTTGCAGAACAGCTCGACCTCGGCGGCCGGCGCACCGGACTTCAGCAGCAGCGCCACGAGACTGAGGTCCTGGCGCTTGAGGGCCTGCTGGAAGTCGGGCAGGCGGCACCAGAACTCGGATTCGAACGCCGCTCCTCCTGCGGTGAAACGCCCGCTGATCGTCCATTCGCGGCCTTCGAAGCGAACCTTCTGACCAACGCCTAATCGCTCCGGCGGGCAGCCGATCTTGGCGAATGCCAGCTTGCCCACGAGGATCTCACCCTCGCCCGGCCACCTCCCTTCGGCGATCCGCACCTGCCGCCGCACGAGGGGAGCGACCGTCGTGACGCCGCGGACGAGTCCGAGGCGATTCGACTCCCCTTCTTCCAGTGCGATCCGGGTGCCGAGGAAGAGTTCCGGCGAGACTGCCCGCGTCTCGTAGATCCGCTGGACGCCGCCCACGTTTCCGGAGAGGAGCGCTGGCGTCGACGACGAGACGGCCGAGTTTTCGATGCTCTCAGCCGCACTCTGCGAATAGACGAGCACGACGTCCGGATCGCCGCTCGACACGAGCGACGCTTCCAGTCCCTGAATGAACGCGACCACCACGAACACCAGCAGCACGACGATCGTGAGGGCCAGCAGGGTGAGGAGGGTCCGCGACGGCCGCCGCAACAGATTGCGGACGCCGTATTCCCAGGGAAGAAGTCGACAGCCGAGGATCACGAGTGACTTCCGTCAGTGACGATCAAGAAGGGGCCGGCGTCCGGACCGGCCCCGGTCATTTACAGCGAGTTGAAGCGACCGCCCGTCACTGGGCGGGCCGCGTGTTGAACGTACCACCCGGACCGCTGAGGCTGACCGGCGTCTTCCCGATGCTTTCCATCGTGGACCAGAGAGTGAGCGGGGAGATCTGCTTCCCCTGCTTCGGGACGATCGTCACCGTCTTGGTCTGGCGGTCGCACTGAATCGAGGCGATGTCGGGCAGGGTCTGCAGTTTGGCGGTGATCTTCTTGGCACACCCGCCGCACATCTCGCTGCAGACGATCTTGGTGTTCGGAGAAGCGGCCACAGCGAAGGCCGTGACGAGCATCACCGCCGTGAACGCAGCATGAGGAGCGAATCGACGGAACATGGGCGAACTCCCAGCGGAAGTGGGGATAAACGACATCGGGGCGCACCGCGACGCGCACTCCGGGTCGGGAATGGGAATCAGAGGTCACCCCGAAACGCATGAAGGCGTGGCGGTGATCGGGAAGGCGCATCCGGCCGACACAGCGGCTGACGGACGAGCGGAGCAAGGCGGTCGCAGACTCAACGCCGGGTCGGCGGAATCAATTCAGGAGCGACTGCAGCTCGAAGCGCAAGGGGCGACCGGCGCGTGGGGTGGAGTCCTCGTCGGGATCTCCACGCTTCGCCAGCACCAGCATTTCAACAGAGGGCGTCACGTCCAGAGCAAAGGACGCGACGAGAAACTCGCACGGCTCGATGGCGGGAACGCTGACCTTCGCCGTTGTCACCGCTCCGTGGCACAGGCAACTGCCGCAGCCACAACCGTCCTCCTGGGAAGGAGCACCGGACTTCTCGGATGTCGCTCGATGCCGTGCACAGCACTTGCATCCGCAGGCGGGTGCTGCCTTCACGTGCCCCTGCGCGACCGTCGACACACTCGTCAGCCCGCCGTGACAACGGATGGGGCAGACGAGCAGCGCGAAGATCGTGAGTGCGACGTTCAGCAGCTGGAACATGGCTGAAGGATAGCTGTGCCGCAGGGGCGAGACAATGTCAGACCGGAGGTTCTGGGAAGAATGCGACGCGGCCGAGTCAGTGCATCGCATGGACGACGGATCTAGGCCTATGCAGGCCGCGTGCCAGATTCCATAGAACGGAGTTGACGCGGAAAACACGCTCTTTTTCTGATCATCGAGCGGCGAGACTTCACGAAATGAGGCTGGTTTGAAGCAACGTCATTGTCATTCCTGCCATTCGACGGGCACGAAGTTGTTCCGATCGCGCGAATCCCCGGCGTGTCAAGATCCTGAAGCGAGACCGATCAATACCATCTCCACGGGACACCTCGGTGCGGCGATCTAACTCGCCGTGGCAAGCGGATGCTGTCAATCTTCTGAGGGGACGCGAACCGCGTCTCAAGCGGTTGCGACGATCGGCTCTCTGATCGCTCGCGTGCGTTGAAAACCTAGATGGATTGCGGACCCGTCGCGGCTTTACGGCTCCGGACGCGGCGCAGCATCCACTCGCCCAACCCGATCAGCAGGATCGTCGCTCCGACGGCCGGCAGCACGAGACTAAATACCGCGATCAGAACGACCAGCCACCGCGGGACACTGCGGTCGGGCCGGCGAGGAAAACCGCTTCGCCCTTCGGGCCGTCGCTGCCACCACATCCAGAAGCCGAACACCGGCAGCATCGCCAGCACGAGACACGCCAAGAGCCAAAGGACCTTCGTCGTCGTTCCCAGAACGCTGCCGACATGCAACGGGTAATTCCACTTCGATCGCCACCAGCCAAGCAGCGGGAACTGATCGCTGGTCTTCATCGCAAGGACTTCGCCCGTTGACCGATCGAGAGTCAGCACCACGCGATTTCGCGGCCCGGCCCGTTCGCCGATTCTGGCACGAGCGACCAGAGGGGCGTGCGGGGCCGTGGGGATCTGGACGTCTATGAGTGACGCATCGGGAGCGCGCTCGCGCGCGATGGCGATCGCCCGGTCCATCGACAATCGGGGCGCATTCGGTGCGGAGGTCGATGGCCGCTTTCCGGTTTCCCCTTCGGACGCCGCCGACGCATACTGGTAGAGGGACCCCCAACCCCACGTGTAGAGCAGCCCTGTCCCGACCATCGTCAACGCGACTGGCATGAGCAGCGCCCCGGAGATGGCGTGCAAGTCCCGCAGAACGGTGTACCGCTTGGCCTGCAGACGCGGCAGCAGCACGCCTTTCAGCTTTTCGCGGCGACGTGGGAACCAGAGATAGAGGCCGGTCACCAGCAAGATGATCGTCCAGCAGGTCACGCACTCGACAACGATGCGTCCGGTGGTGCCGATGAACAGCCGCCGGTGAATGCTCAGGACGACCCGGAAGAAGGAGTCCTCACCCAGTGCTCCCTGGATTTTGCCGGTGTGCGGGTTGACGTACACCCGCTGGGACTGGGAAGCACGGTCGCGAATCCGGATGGAGGTCGCTCGCGTCGGATCAGACTCGACCTCGACCGTGTCGACTCTCCAGTCGGGAAATGCTTCCGCGACGAGTGTCATCTGGCGGTCCATCGGGAGGGCTTCGGTCTGTGGCGTGACGAACATCATGTCAGCATGAATGACACGCTCCAGTTCGTCCTTGAAAATGTAGAGCGCTCCCGTGACGGCCACGACGAACAGGACCGGCCCCACCAGAACTCCGGCATAGAAGTGCCATCTCCAGAAAACGCGATACAGGCTCGATGGCCCAGGAGCGATCGGTTCGCTCGCGAGTTGGAGTGCCGCCGGCATTACGCTTCGGTCATCGACGGAACGCGTCAACTGCGGCAACCGGGACGGATGGGATTCGAGACTGGGTTCGGCCTGTATTGTCATGGCGCTTGCTCCACGAAGTAGTGCGGATCGCCATCGACGACGTCCTTGTCATTCAAATCGACTCGGGCCAGAGTCGCGGCCTGACGCCCGAGCCGGGCTCGCAGCCTGGACTGTGCGGCGCTCGCAAATCGCCGGCCCAACCTGTCTGTGGGCAAGTTGTCTCCCTCGCCCGCGGGGTTGAGAGGGCGGTCCGGCCAATACACGGTGACGACATACTCTCCTTCAGGCGCGCCGTCGTTGACCGCATACGTCGTCAGCGTGAACCGTCCTTCGCGATCGACCACTCCACGGGACGTCGCCGACGCCCACTCGGTTCGATTGACCGGATGAAAAGCGATGGCGGCATGCTCCGCGGGTTTGCCGTCCACGAACAGTTCGCCGCGCACGGAGTAAACCGCAAGGGGCTGGTGATCCGATCGCCCGCAACCGCAAACGCTCGCTACCGCCAAAAGCGCTCCCCACGCCGCAAACCTGTGGAGAGGAGGTGCGTGACGATCCAACGAGTCAACCATCGACGGCTCCCGAGAAGGGTTCGCAACCGAGCCTTGCCCACGTTGAACCCGTGCCTAAAACTCTCCGGTGGAGTCCTGCCCGGCCGCCGTGACCAGCGCGTAGAACACCAGGATGTCCAGGCTGGCATTCAGTGTTCGGACCGACCCATCGCCAAAACCGACGTTGGCGGCTCCCGGGTGAAAGGCATACAGGCCGCGATAGTTCGTGCAGTTGACCGCACACGGCCCCGGGGCGGTTCCGTCGAAATTGTGCCCGCGGGGCTGCCCTTTGAACGACCGGGCGGCCCAGGGACCACCATCCCACTGAGGAATGAACTGACCGCTGCCGGTGTTGATGTTCGGCTGCATCTCATCGAGCCGGAACGGCTGCTTCTTGCCCATGAGCCAGTAGTCCGGCTTGCCGGAGACTTCCCAGATCATCATGGTGTTCGACAGCCCGTCGGTGATATCGCGAAACCTCGTCTTGAAGCGATCGCGAAAGAACCCGCGAACGTCCCGCTCGGGCGGCACGTTCATGAACACCTTGACCAGGCTGTCCAAACCCTCGACCGCTCCGTAGTCTCCGCACGCCGCCTCCCACGCATGCGTCACCCCGCCTTCGTTCTGAGGGGTGAGAGGATCGTCCACGGAAGCCCGGCTTCCCGACATCATCCGCGGGCTGTTTGGGGTCGACGGACAGACCACGGTCGCCAGCGGCTTGCTGACGACGTCTCGATTGGCCGGGGCGTACCACTCCTTCGAGTAGTCATACGCGCTCCCCAGCGCGGCTTGCTCAAGGTGCGCCAGGATGGGAACCACCCAGCTTCTGGGCATGCCCTGATAGTCGCCGTTCGAGCCAAACTCGGTCGACGCGGGATGCACGAATTTCTGCGTCTCTTCAAAATTGTGGATCGCCAGCCCGAGTTGCTTGAGGTTGTTGCGGCATTGCGTGCGGCGGGCCGATTCGCGGGCCTGCTGCACGGCCGGCAGTAACAGCGCTACGAGAATCCCGATGATGGCAATGACGACCAGCAACTCAATTAGCGTAAATCCGCGACGGGGCATTGGCTCGTTCGCTCGGCGACGCATCGGCTGACTCCCGCCCTACATACTCGAAATGGTTTAGCACACGCTAAAATTGATTCGGCGGAAATTTAGCATGGGCTAACTTTGCGGTCAATCAGCCGGCCGGAGGAATTCGGGGAGTCGTACGGCGGCGAGTCGAACAACTCGCGGATGTCGCTCGATGAGCCGGAATGGTGTTTCCCGCTCCAGGCCTCTCTCACGATTCGGGCGACTACTTCTTTGGAGTTGTCCGCGGTGCCGGCGACTCCGAATCGTCGGCAGCGTTCCGCTGAGCGAGTTGACCCGTCAGCTCTTTGAATCGCTTGAGCGTTCTGGGGCTGACGTGATGCTCGATTCCCTCGGCGTCCAGCGCCGCAGTCTGTTCGTCGATCCCGATGGCCAGCAGGAAGCGATAGACGACCTCGTGCCGTTCCCGGCATCGAGCGGCAAGCCGCCGCCCCTCCGGAGTGAGGGAGATCGGCTGATACGGCTCCGTAGCCACGAGCCCTTCGCTGAGAAGTCGCTCCACGATCCGATGAGCGGTGACATTGCTGACGGCGAACCGTTTCGCGAGGTCCGCCAGTCGGCACACCGGCTGTTCCGCGAGGATCTCTGCGATCGCTTCCACGTAATCTTCGGCGGTTTCGGATTTGTGGTCGTTTCGCGTCCGCCGGTGCGGTGCGGAGTTCTTGGCGCTTTCCATGTCAGCCATCGTTTTGCCAGGTCTGTCATCTCTGCGTCAGCTCAACTTCCATGGCGACTCTAACGTCTTCGCACGACGAATGCATGAGCGCGGCGACGTGATCACTGAATTGAAAGAGTTACAGGGAATCGGGTTCGACACCGACAAACGCAAAATCACGGGCTTTTCGTGAAAGCGTTGTGGGGACAGCACTTGTGCGAGCCGCGCGATTGCGGCACGACATCTGCAATCTCGATGCTCAACGTTTCCCCGAATTGGAATAGTCGCAATGGGCTCCACGCTCCTTCATCTCATGACGGCTTTCGCTGTGCTCTGGCACACCGTCGTCGGATGCTGTGCGCACCACGCCCACTGCACGGCCCACGACCTTTCTCAGCCGGCAGCGATGTCGCAGAAGGGCGGTCGCTCGTGTTGTTGTGACCATCAAAGCCACCGACGGGGATCGTCGTGCGGAGAAACGCAGTCGTCCCCCGACGAGAAGCCGTGCCCCTGCGACGGTTCGGGACGATGCAACGACCCGAAGTGTGCGTTCGATGTCGGGCGTCCCGTGACGGCTCCCGTCGTCCACCTGGACTCGGCCCCGGATGGTGTCAGTTTCGCGATGGTTGCGGGCCGACATGAGGCCGTCGAGGCATCGCTCGCTGGCGACACTCCGCGTCATGGCTGGCCACCGTCCCTCCGCGCCCATCTCTACTTCGGCGTGCTGCGGAACTGATTCCGCGAAGCGGGCGATCCCGACGTGTCATCCGTTGACGCGCCGTTTGCAGGGCGTCGAGGCCGGATGATCACCCGAGGTGCGGCCATTGATCCGGCGCTTGAAGCGTCGAACGGTGAGCCTGAGCCAATCGGGGCAGGGCCTTCGAACCCCTCGCGTTGTTCGTAGTCACGGCCGCACAGCGTGCGGTTGTTCGCTCCGGTTCGCGGACGGCCGTCCGCATCGGCTTGGAACTGAGCAACAGTCCGACCAGTGACCCGCGGCGGTAGATCCGTCGCACCTAGTAACTGTCCACCCCGTCCTTTGGCTCGACTGATCGTCGAGTCTCCGTTCCGTCATTGTCCTTCCAGGAGGGAGGTTGCTTTCAACATGCGCTTTTCGGCCACAGGGAGGGCCGCAGAGCGCGTTCAAACTTCTGATGAATGGAAACCCGCCATGTCGATGTTCAAAACTTACTTTTCGAAGCTGATGATTGCACTGATCGCTTCTCTGGCCTTCGCCGCATCCGCGTTGGCGCAGGAATCGTATGTCGTCGAGTTCCGCCTCCCGAAACAGCGGTCAGCTCACTTCGATGATCCTCGCGAAGCCAGCCAGTTCGGCAAGGACCTGCAGCGGCTTGGCTGCGATGTCCGAACCGAGAATCACGGCGAGCATCTCGACGTGACCTACCGTTGTCCGCAGTGGCGCTCGATCGAGGCCAGTTCGGACGCCGCAGCCCATCGCTGGGAAGGGTGGCTCAAGAGCCAAGGCTTTGAGACCTCTCATCGCCACTGATGAACGGCCTGTGGACAGCGAGTCGGAGAGAGGACTTCTCTTTTGCGGTCGGCGGATTCTGCAGGATGCGTTCGCCGACTGGCCGACTCGCCGCCACTTCGATTTTCAAGCCGCCTCTTCGCGAGGCGAATGAGGACGGCAAGTGAAAAATGATGATCGTCACCTGAATTTGTTGATCGAAAGGAGATCCATGTAGACTTCCAAACTGATCCGGCATACAAGCTCGCGCCGCGAGACGAGCGGCTATCGTCTCGCAGAAGTCCGAGCGTCAACCGACCGTGGTGTGAATACAACTCGATCGATGAGAGACCGACAGCTGCCCCACTTTATGATCATCGGATCTCTGCCTGAAACTCGTGAAAGGACTCGCGATGGATGATCGTCCGTTGGACTCGTTGACACGTCGTGGATTTGGAGGACTCGTGGCACGCACGGGAGCGGTCGTGCTCGGCAGCGCTGCCTGGGCGAAAGCCGATGACGAATTCCCTCGATCGAGGGAGACTCGCGGCGCGGATCGGCGTTTCGCCGATCGTCCGGACGATGGGCATGATCATGATGACCATGGGCACGACGATCATTTCGTCCGCGTGCGGGATCTTCCGCTCGACCTGCATCGAGAGTTCCCCAAGGCCATCTCGTGCAACAATGCTCTTGCCCGTGCGGACCGTGCGGGCGATGACGGGCGTGCTCACTCGATCATCCAGCAACCGGCCGGTAGCGGCTGCGGGACGATCACGTGGTTCCTGAACCTCGACCGCCGGCTCGCCGATCACCCGATCGCCTTCGCGGCGATGGTCAGTTGGCGTGGCGACACCCGCGGCGATGTCGTCTTCAGCGTCGACGTCAACGGCGAGCTCATCATCGACCGGGAACGGGCTGGCCAGGATCCGGTCGCGATCGAACGCCCCGTGAGGACCAGTTCTCACGAGGTGCGCGTGACGCTCATGGTCGAATCGGGCCGGGGCGACAACGAGTTCCAGCTGTGCTGGGAAAATGCGAGCTTTCGGCCCGTTCGACGGGACGACCGGGACCACGGCGATACGCGACCGCGCCGTGAGGACCGTCGTCCTCTCGATCGCCCACCCGTTCGTCCGCCGTTGGGGAGGGATGCGGGCGATCGCGACCCGCGGCCCTTCCGCGACGAGTAGCAGCATCGACTCAGCGATGGCACCCCTCGGTATGGAGCTTGAAATCGCGGTCTGATGAAAGCTCCCTGACGAGGATCAGGATCCTCGACAGGGAGCGTATTTCTTGCCTCTAAGTTTAGACATGCTCTACAACCTGATTCTCAAGTTCTGCTGAGAACTCGCCGCACCAAGGAAGCTGTGCCCTCGGTGGCTGGTGTGTACCGTTGCGAGGCGAACGTCAGTATCCGACAGGGGAACGATTTCAAGCATCCTGACAAGCTTCAGAAGACACATTAGTCCCGATGATGCTCCTCGCTGCGTCGCACCC
>JADZEF010000430.1 GCA_020850695.1 Planctomycetaceae bacterium
CCTGACCCCGCCGGAACAAACCGCCGCGTGACAACTCAGAAACCTGATCGCACGCCTCATCCTCCTATCGAGGACACGCTGAGACTCCATCCACATACCGCGTTCAACAGAGCTATTTTCGGAACAGACACGGAGACACGGAGAACAGAAAAGCATTTGACAGAAGCCAGCAGAGGGTGCAGAGAAAAGGCAGGCGTCGAACGGTTCGACAAGTGACGCGGGCCAAGACAATCCTCTCCCCTTCTGCTGGTCTTCTCTCTGCTTCCTCCTGTCAAATACCTTTCGCATTTCTGCTTTGGTTTTCTCCGTGACTCCGTGACTCCGTGGTCAAAAAATGACTTCGATCTCATCGGCCGACCGTCGTCATGCCTGGCTGATCCCCTACCAAATAAAGGATGCACCCGTTCGGTTGAGCTTTTCTGCCTGGCCTGGATGGCTGGCCGCATCCTCCGTTGCCGCGTATCATCCAAGTTCTCCGATTCGTTCGTTGAACTTCCCCAGACGTCATCAGGCCCTCGTATGAACCTCTTGCGACGCCTTGGACCGGCCGCATTGCTCCTTCTGGCATTCGGTGGCCCGCTCACGGCACGCGGCGAAAACTGGCCCGGATGGCGCGGTCCGAACGGGGATGGATCGAGCGGCGAAAGCAACATCCCGACGAAGTGGTCGTCGGACGAGAACATCGCCTGGAAGACGAAGATTCCCATCGGCGGGCACGCCTCGCCGATCGTCTGGAACGACCGCGTCTACATTGTCGGCGCGGAAGAGGCCGCGACCGCGCGCGTGCTGCTCGCCCTCAATCGTCAGAACGGCGAAATCCTCTGGCAGAAGCCCGTCCTGTCGTCGCCTCTCGAACGCAAGCACCGCCTCAACAGCTGGGCGTCCAGCACACCGTCGACCGATGGCGAACGCCTCTACATCAGCTTCCTCGATCAGAAAAGCATGTTCGTCGCTGCCTACAGCATGGAAGGCGACGAACTCTGGTCGGTGCGGCCGGGGGCCTTCTCCAGCGTTCACGGCTATTGCAGCTGCCCGGTCATTTACAAGGACAAGCTGATCGTCAACGGCGACCACGACGGCGACGCCTACATCGTCGCCCTTGACCGGGCCACCGGCAAAACGCTGTGGAAGACGCCGCGTGAGAACCGCACCCGCAGCTACTGCACGCCCCTCATCCGCACGATGGCCGGCCGCACGCAACTCATGCTGTGCGGAAGCAAAAGCATCGCCAGCTACAACCCCGACACCGGCGAGCGCTATTGGGTAATGGACGGCCCCACCGAGCAGTTCGTGGCGTCCCCCGTCGAGAACAAGGGGCTCGTCTTCTTCACCGGCGGCTTCCCGCAACACCACATGCTGGCCATCGATCCCTCCGGCGACGGCAACATCACCGAGAAGGGTTTCATCAAGTGGCACCATAAGCAGAAGGGAGACAACTACGTCCCCTCGCCGATCGCGTGCGGAGATTACATCCTGGTCGCCGGCGACGGCGGCGTCTGCTACTGCCTCGACGCCGCCACCGGCAACATCCAGTGGCGCGAGCGGCTCGGCCGCCACTACAGCGCGTCGCTGATCACCGCAGGCGGCCTGGTCTACTTCGTGGACGACGACGGCATCACCAAAGTGGTCAAGCCGGGCCCGAAGCTCGAAGTGATCTCAGAGAACGCGTTGGGCGAAGCGACCTATGCATCGCCCGCCATCAGCCACGGCCAGATCCTGATCCGCGGCGAACACCATCTCTATGCGATCGGCGAGTGAAAACAGTCAACGAGGCGATTCCAATTCCCGCGTAAACTCGACTGACGGAAGAACTAGCCGAATGGCGCAGGGACGTCGCCACAGTCCCATCTTCGCAGAAATTCGGCCGCCATTGAGCAGTTTTCATCTGCGGGCAGGATACTCATCGATCGGCGTCCCGCAAACACGTCGTACCCAAGGTTGCGGAGAGCAATCATCGCATTGAACAGGATACTGGCGTCCGTGTGCAGGTAACGCCGCAAGACCTCGACAAAGACCGCCGTCAGTTCTGGATCGTCCAGCTTGCTCAATGCAAAGACCGCCCCGCCGGTTGCAGGAAAACCGGAGTCATGACGCACTCGATCAACAAGCTCCCCGCGGAGCCTCTCGATGTCTTCTCGACTTGCGGGTTCTGCAAGAACCTCCTTCCGGTACAGTCCGCTTGTCTGGCCGCGGGCGCATTCGAAGAATGAACACGCCAGCAGCACCGCTTGGCGAACTGACTCCGGATTTTCGCTCCTGAGTCCCTCAAGAGCTTCGTCCATCAGGTGCAGCATCGACTTCTCGACTGGCGAGCAAGTTGGGACAGAGAATGTGCTACTTCGTTCGGCCAGTACTGAAGGGATCCACGACCGATTTGCGCCGCAAACAGTGACTACGGTTCTCCGGCCAGATGTTGCGGCCTGGCTGCCGCGTCACAGCAATCCCATCCGCCGCCGCACGATCCACTCGATTCCGAACCACGAGAGCAGCGCCACCATCACCCGCCAGTCGTCCCAGATGTATTCCGTCTGCGGCGGCGCCTGGGTCGCGACGAGATGCCGCTTCAATCGTTGCAGGAAGCGGTCGCGCTGGTCGATCTCGTAGAACTCGCCCCCCGAGTGCTCGGCCAGCACCTTGAGCGGCATCGCGTTGACCATCGTGTTGAGCCGCTCTTCATTCACGTCGTAGACGCTGAACCGCTGCTCCTGATCGGCGGGGGTCAGCCCCGGCGACTTGAGGGCGACGCGATACACGCCGGTCGATTGCGGCTGCAGCGACGCCTGAAACCGCGGCTCGCGGCCGGGCCGGCGCTCCAGCAGGATCTCCTCGGTCCGCCCGCCCGCGTCGGTGACGGCCAGCTTCGGCAACTCGCCCCCCGCCGGAAGATGCTTGCAGACGACATCAATCGCCAGCGGATCCCCCAGTCGCGACGTGGTGCGCGCCAGCTTCAGCGACACCTGCTGGCCGGGAGCGAAGTCACCCCCCATCGCCATCCACCTCACCAGGTTCGACCAGAACGCATCGTAGAGGCCGACGAACTGCTGCTGCTCCTCGTCGAGCAGGCTCCACCGCCACAATCCGTCGCCGGTGATCGCAAGGACTGACCCGCGCCCGACGTTCATCTGCACGATGGCCGGCGGGCCGGGCGCTCCATCGAGCGCATTGAGGGGGACCGACCGCGCGAGAACTACGGCCGACGGCTTCTCGCGAAGTCCGGCATTCACCGATTCGAGTCCCGGAAGTCGAGCGAACGCCTGATCGAGATTCACTCCGACCCTGCTTCCCGAAAGCCAGGGACTGAGGCGGCCAGCCGGAGCGAGCGAAAGGCGGGTGTTCAGAATCTGCCCGACTCCCGGCTCAAAAGGGATGATCCGGCGAATCTTGGCCACCAGCGCCAATTCGGACTCCTCCCGGCGATCACGCTGTGCTGCCTGGGGTCCGAGGAGAAACTCGCCTCGGGCAAAGACAACATGCCCGCCGCGATCCGACACATACTCCGTCAGAGTCTCCGCACCGGCGGTGCTCACCACCGCATCGAGATTCTTCCCCAGGATCACCACGTCATACTTCGACCAGTCGTCCGCCGTCTTCGGAATCTGCGGCGATTCCCCTTCCGAGCGCGTGACGATCGTCTCCCGCTTCGATTTCGACAATTGCGAGATCTGCACCAACTCGATCCGGTCGTCCTTGCGAAGCGACTGGGCGAGGAATTTCGTGTCCCAATAGGGGGAGCCTTCGATCAACAGCACCTTGAGCCGCTTGCGCTGCACGTCGCAGAAGACGGTCGTCGTGTTGTTCGAAGCGGTGGTCTCGCCTTCGAGAGGTTCGACCTCGACGGTGTATTCGTATTGCCCCGCTTCATCGTGCTTCACCGGCACCTGAAGCTCGACCAGCGGCTTCCCCTGGAAGCTCACGGGAAACGTCTGCCGCTTGTCTCCCTGCTTCACCATCAGCGTGGCGGCAGCCGTCTCCAGACCCGATTGATACACCTTCACAAGGACCGATCCCGCCTCGCCCGGCAGGAGGTAGTCCTGCATCGGAACCGCCAGCACCGCGACGTCATTGACCTTCGAGTCGCGCCCGACGAGCACAGTAAACACCGGCACCTCGCGAGCCTTCGCCAATGCCGCGGCCGGTTGAATGGCGGCGTCGCGCGAGTCGCGGCCATCGCTCAGCACGAGCATCGCCGCACCGTCCTGCCCTCGCCGCACGCGGGCCGCGGCGTTGCTCACCGAGTCGGCCAGATGCGTCGCCCGCCCCCGCGCGAGCTGTGCGGCCGGCTCGGAAAGCTGGGACCGCGGCAGCGGGCGGACCTCTTCGTCAAAGCCCTTCAGCTCCACATCGAAGTCGCGCGCCAGCGCCGCAAGGGTGTCGTCATCGAGCCACCTCGCCCGCACCGATTCGATCCGGCAAACCCCCGCATCATCCGGCGTGAGCATCGACTCGGATGTGTCCAGCAGAATCGACAGCGGGGGCCGGCCTCCGGCCAGCGGGGCGGGGCGAACGTCGCTCGGCCCCAGCAGCAGGATCGCAATCATCGCGATCGAAAGCACCCGCATCGCACACAGGATCGACCCCGCGATCGGACGCTCGCGGATTGTCCGCCAGTAGGCCGCCACCGCCAGCGCCGCCATCACCGCCGCTCCTCCGAGGATCGGAAGAGGCGGCGCGACGGGCTGCCACGTCAGGGCAAGGAGCGGGCTGGAGATCATGGCCAACTGTCGCACGCAGGGAATCGAGTCGATGCCTCCCTACATGAGCGAGCGAAGTGAAGCTCGTAGGAATGCCAGGGTCCCTTGACGGAGTATCTTCCCAGGGGAGATCGTATCGGTCGCCGCGCAAGCCGTGCAACGGTTTGCCGGGCTGTACGCCGAAGGCGTTCCATCCGATAGCCCAGCGTCGCGAACGGAGTGAGCGCACGCTGGGAATGGCCGGAAAGTTTCAGGTATCCCAACGGGGTTCCATAAGAAACGTGCCAGGTGCTCGTTACTGAAGGTGCACTCCAGTGTCCGCCCGCAAGCCGAAATCGGTCCCTTGGATTGGCATCGTCTTGCTGATTGTGCTGATCGGTGGATATGTCGGCGCGTACTACCGCACGGTCAGAAAGGGGATGTATTCCGGGATGCCCCTGCCGCCCTTTCCTCGCTACTCGATGGGCCCGCGCTTCGACTGGTTCTTCCGCCCGGCTCATTGGGTTGATCGCCGCCTTCGGCCGAATTACTGGAGTAGTAAAGAACTGCCCTGACAGCATCCCCGGGGCCAGTTTCAGGGGGCGTGTTCCAGAAGGCATCACTACCTTGAGCAGCTTGGGTACCTTTGCAAGCGACGCGATCCATCGGGAAGTCTCGCAGACTACGCGGTGACACTTCCGACCGCCCTCTGATACGGCACCCAGGCTGCTCAGAGCCGCAGCCTGGGTGCGAGGTCGTCTGGTGCGAGTCAACCCCGGCTGCGGTAGCATGGGAGCATGCACGCCACCGAGTTCCTTAAAAATCCCGCCGCGCCGAATGTCGGCCCGATCGTCGTGACGTACGGGGCGGAGCGGTTCCTGCGGCAGCAGGCGATTCAGGCGGTTGTCCACCGCGTGCTGGGAGACGGCGACGACGAAGGCTCGACCCCCACGCGGTTCGATGGCCGCAACGTCGATATCGCCACCGTCCTCGATGAACTCCGCACCCTCTCGATGTGGGGCGATCGCCGCCTCGTCCTCGTCGAAGAAGCCAAGGACTTCGTCTCCGACAATCGCGGAGCCCTCGAGAAGTACCTCGAAAAGCCGGCGAAGAAGTCGGTGCTTCTGCTCGATGTCGACAGCTGGCCGAAGAACACGCGGCTGTACAAGTCGGTGGCGGCGGTGGGGCTCGACCTCGATTGCGGGCCGCTCAGCGTCGGCGATGCGGTGAAGTGGGTGACCGAGCAGGCGAAGTCGGTCTACGGCAAGCAGCTGATGCGGGACGCCGCCCAGCTGATGCTCGAACTCGTCGGCCCGCAACTCGGCTTCCTCACGCAGGAGCTGGCCAAAACCGCCGCGTACGTCGGCGAGCGGCCGAAGATTGAAGTCGAAGACGTCAGCACGATGGTCGGCGGGTGGAAGCTCGAAACGACTTGGGCCATGCTCGACGCCCTTCAGGCCGGCCAGCTTCCGACCGCCCTCGAATACCTCGACAAGCTGCTGGCCGCGGGCGAAGCGGGGCTGATGCTGCTGGGGGGCATCTCCTTCAGCTTCCGCAAGCTGGCCCAGGCCACCGAACTCGCCCGCTCCGGCAAGCCGCTTCGCGACGCCCTGATCGAGGCGGGGGTCTTTGCCAATAAAGTCGGTCCTGCGGAGCAGTGCCTGCGGCGGCTGGGACGGGTCGAAGCCGAGCGGATCTACCGCCGGCTGATCGACGCCGATGCATCCCTCAAAGGAGGAACTCGCCTCCCGGAACGCATTGTATTGGAGCGGCTGTTGGTGAATCTCAGTGGAAATCCCTAGCAGGAGGGATTACGCTTTTCTCAGGACGGATTCAGACTCTGCCATCAAAGCTCCTGCACGGGTGTGTTCCTGGGGGGCGGAGATGGTGTTGTGGGATTTGGCATCGCGACGATATAAGCGACGGCCATCCCCACGATGGGAGATGCCGAAACGGATTTCGAAAGCGCTCCTCGATTCCGTCACCGTCTCATCCGGCCTCGGCCGAATGAGGGGAGGGGAGTGCTTTTCCGTCACGTGTTGATGGGTGAAGCATGGCCGGTCCGCACGCCAGTCCTCCGTGTTGCCACAGTGTGTACGAGGAAGCCCGCAAAGAGGCCGACCGTCACAAGTGGATCGAAAGTCAAAAGCACGGCCACGACCTGGGTGAGCACGCGATCCACAACTGGTACAGCAAGTACTGGTTCATTTATTGCATCCAGCGTCGCGTCGAACACCTCAAGGGCGAGCGAGCCTGGAGCGAGTTCAGCGACGAACCGTTCGGCAAGCTCGACCGCCTGATCCAGGCCCGCGACCCGCTCGCCCTGCGAATCATCGACTGGGTCAACGCCGGAAACGAGAACCTGATCATCATCAACTGGGCCCTGGACGACTCCCTGCCGATGGAGCGGGTGATCGAAGTCCTGGCCGAAATCGACGTCAACCGCGCCCGCCTGCCGCGCCG
>JADZEF010000431.1 GCA_020850695.1 Planctomycetaceae bacterium
TCGAGAGAGAGAGAGAGAGAGAGAGAGAGAGAGAGAGAGAGAGCCAGCACCCCCGACGCGACCGCAACCCACCGGTTTGCCGTTGCGAGTGGTCCCTAGGAAGTGCGTCGCCTGCTTCGGCACTCAGGGTGCCGGGTGCGAGCGAAATGACCCGTCCGATTTTCTGCTCGCATTGCGACGGGCTTTGGATATCATGCGTCACGCTGGCATTCTGTGCGGTAGCGCGCACGAACCTACCCGCGAGACGATCGAATGGCCATCAGCTTTGCCTGCGGCGACTGTGCGAAGAAATACAAGGTCGACGCGAAATTCGCGGGGAAGCGGATCAAGTGCAAGGAATGCGACGCAACCATGACGATTCCCGCGGCGGATCTGTCCGAGGCGCCGCCGAAGTCGGATCTGTTTGACGACTGGGACACGCCCGAGACGAAGCCCGCCAGGAAAGCTTCGAAGCCAGCGGAAGACGATTTCGCGGATGACGACGACGATATGGGGGAACCGGCGGCCCCGCCGCCCCGCGTCACCCGATCGGCCCCGGCGCCTCGCAAGTCGTCCTCGGCGGCGTCCAGCGACGCGCCGAAGAAGAGTCGGCCGAAGCGGGAATCGAGCGGGGACGGGTCGCCGAACTTCCTGATCTACACGGCGTCGGGGCTGGTGGGTGGAGCGATCGGTGCCGCGGTGTGGGGCGGCATCTGCTACGCGACCGAGAGCGAAATCGGGTGGATTGCCTGGGGGCTCGGCGCGCTCGTCGGCTTTTGCGTGCGGGTGGCTTCGGCGGACCATCATGACGGTTTCCTGCCGGGGATCATTGCGGCCATCATCTCCGTCGGATCGATTTGCGCCGGAAAGTACATGGCTGCGGCACTGCTCGTAAACAAGGTGCTGGGCCAGTTGGCGGCTGCCAATCCGGGGATTGGCAATGTGCCGCTGGGCGAGGCGCGGTGGGTCCTGTTCACGGCCATGTTCGGCGCGATGGACATCCTGTTCTTCCTGCTGGCGATTGCGACCGCGTTCAAGCTGGGCTCGGGCGGCGGGGATGACTGATTCCGGCGGGACGTCGGCGGGGCGGACTTTGTGCGGGCGGATGCGTGGGTGGAGACGAACCAGGACGCGACCTTGCGTGTCCGTGGTCGTCTCGGCGGAGTTCTGATAAACCATCCGCAATTCGACCATTTGTCGCCTGCCAGGGTCCACGCCAACGATGTCCGACGTCACGCTGCCTCTCGGTTACTCCGCCAACGGCATTTCGTGCGGAGTGAAGAATGATCCCTCGAAGCTCGACCTCGCGCTGTTCGTCAGCGACCGCCCGGCGGTGGCCGCGGGGGTCTTCACGCAGAACAAGGTGTGCGGGGCTCCGGTGAAGGTCTCGCGGTCGCGCGTGCCGCGGGAGACGGCGCGGGCCGTAGTCATCAACTCGGGCAACTCGAATGCCTGCACGGGAGATCGCGGCATCGCCGATGCGGAGGCGATGACGGCCGCGGTGGGCAAGTTGCTGGGAACGACGGGCGAGGATGTGCTTGTCTGCTCGACCGGCGTCATCGGCCGGTTCCTTCCGATGGAGAAGCTGCAATCCGGAATTGCAGCGATCGTTCCGACGCTGGGGGCGAGCGTCGGGCACTTCAACGCGGCCGCCCGCGCCATGATGACGACCGACACGTTCGCCAAAGAGGTATCGCAGCAGGTCGATGCGGCCGGCGGTTGCCGTGTTTACGGCTGTGCCAAAGGGGCCGCGATGATTGCCCCCAACATGGCCACGATGCTCTCGGTGATTCTGACCGATGCCTGCCTGACCCGCGAGCAGGCGGACCGGATCTTGCGGCATGCGGTGAGCCAGAGCTTCAACTGCGTCAGCGTCGAAGGGCACACCAGCACGAGCGACACGGTGCTGCTGCTGGCGAATGGGGCGGCGTCGCCGGGCAAGCCGGTTTCGGGCGAGGCCGAAGCGGCCGTCGCGCGGGCAATTGATGAGGTGGCGTCGCAACTCGCGCAGCTCATTATCCGCGATGCCGAAGGGGCGGATCACTTCATCACGATTGATGTGCGGGGAACCCGCACGCGAGACGAAGCCCGGACCATTGCCAAGGCCATCGCGGAGGGGCCGCTGGTGAAGACGGCCATCACTGGGGCCGACCCCAATTGGGGCCGCATCATTTCGGCGGCGGGGTATTGTGGGGTCGAGCTGAAGGAAGAGGACATGTCGCTGCGGGTGAACGGGACACCGCTCTATGAGCGAGGGGCCCCCGTCGCGTTCGATGCCGCGGCGGTATCGGCGAGCATCAAGAACAACCGCGACGTTTCGATCGAATTGACGCTGACGCTGGGGTCCGAGTCGATCCGCTTCTGGACCAGCGACCTGACGTGCGAGTACGTGCGGCTCAACGCCGACTACACGACTTGATTCCGGCACGGCGTCCGGTCATTGTGGGGCGGTTCACCATACGAACCGACTCGGACGATCGACTCCCTTTGAAAGCGCCGCTATGCTGCTCCGACGCACTCTTGCCTGCCTGGTGCTCGTTCCTGCACTCGCCCTGGCCGAAGACGCCCCGCTTCCCAAGGCGACCATCGACGGGACCGGCCCGGGATGGGTGGAACTCGGAGAGAAGGACTTCACTCGCGCGAACTGCGATCCGGAGACCTTCACCTGGAAGGACGGGTTGCTGTCGTGCACAGGAACGCCGGTGGGCGTGCTGCGGTCGGCGAAGCAATACGGGAATTTCGAGCTGGTGGTGCAGTGGAAGCACCTGAAGTCGGCCGGCAACTCGGGCGTCTTCGTGTGGACGACCGAAGAGTCGCTGAAGGACCTCAAGCGGAACGCGCTGCCGAAGGGGATCGAAGTGCAGATCCTCGACCACGGTTACAAAGAGAACTACGAGAAGTCGGGCAAGAAGGCCGACTGGTTCTCGACGAATGGGGATGTATTCCCTGTCGGCGTGAAGATGAAGCCGTTTCCGCCGATGTCCCCCGATGGGAGCCGCAGCTTCCCGCGCAAGGAATTGAGCAAGGGGTTCGGCAACTGGAACCACTACTACGTCCGTGCGGTGAACGGCGAAGTGCGGTTGTGGGTGAACGGCGAGGAAGTCTCGGGCGGCACCGGGTGCGATCCGAAGTCGGGGTTCCTGTGCCTCGAGTCGGAGGGCTCACCGATCGAATTCAAGAATATTCGCATCCGCGAGCTGCCGTGATGGGATGGTCGCTCATTCGTTCTGACCGGTCGCCAGGCGGAAGGCCGCACTGATCGAGAGGAGGAGCCAGAAAATATCCAGGATATCGAACAACGGCTCCTTCCCCTGCTGGGTCTGAAATTTTTCGTCGTCGATCTGGCCCGCCTTCGCGCGGGCCACTTTGTCGTCCGCCTCGTCCCGTTGTTTCTTTTTTTCCTCCTCGGACAGCTCTGCCCACTTCTCGGTCGCTTCCTTCCAGATAGCGGGGGGGTACTGCTTAGGGATCTTCTCAGGGGGCAGGTCTGAGATCTCATCCAGGTCCTCGTCGTAGTCCATCCCTTCGAAGCGGTCGAATTCGGGATCGAGCTTTTCGCGGGTGTCGATGATTCGCTCGGCGATGCGCTGGATGTGATAGTTCTCGTGCTCGAGCAGCGCCACGTAGGCGGTCGTCCTGGCCTGTTGCTCGCGGGCGGCGGCCGACGCGTTCAGCACCCGATAGGCCACCGCCTTGCCCCCGATGATGGCCATGAAGGTCATGACGGATGCGGTGATGGCGGGCGCCCAGCCGTAGTCGAGCTTGCTCGCGCCGAGGCGGACGCCGCCTCCGACGAAGAGTCCGACCAGGACCGCGAGGTAGCCGGCCCCGATTCCTCGCCAGTGAATGATGGCGGCCCACACCGCCATGGCGATCAGGCCGCCGATCAGCCCGGTGCCGATCATCAGCAAGCGGTGCTGGCCGATCGACATCTCTCCTTCGCCGGGTTGCGCTCTGCGCTCGGACTCGGACGCTCGCTTTTTCCTGCCGACGACGGCCGGCGCTTCGCCCAGGCGGCTCGACTTCGGTTTCTTCGGCGCGGCGGGGGCGAGCCCCGCCCACTCGTCCTCTTCCTCGACGATCTCGACGACGTCGAGCACTTCATCGTCCTTTGGCCGTTTGCGGGACGGCTTGGACCGGCTGGAGGATTCGCGAGCGCCCGGGGCCGCTTCCACTTTTGTTTTCGCAGCGGGCCTGGATCTGGCGTCGGAAGGCGCCGGCTTGGGCAAAGGTCTGGCCGGGCGGTCGCTGTCGGCTTTGGGATTGGCCTTGGGGACGACCGGTGCGACAGGGTAGTCCAGGTTCGCCGCCGCGACGAACCGCTCGGCACAACCGGGGCACTGAACCTTTTTGCCCAGTGCCGACTCGCTCGGCAGCTTCATCTTCTGCCCGCACGACGGGCATTCGATCACGACCGACATGAGAGCCGTTCCGCGCAGAGTGTGGCCCGCTCTGACTGAACCGATCTTACATCCAGTGAAACCCGATGCAAGGAGGTTCATGCTCGGAACGACTTCCCTTCGAGAAACGAGCGGCGCCGGAGCCGGCGAACAAGGAAATCGTCAGGCGTCGGCCGGGATCGACCGGCCGAGACTCGCGTGACAAAATGGTCTCCGGTTCCAAATCCATTCTGACGCTTCTTTCTCCCCATTCGTCTTTCCGGCGTGTCATCGCACTTCCCACACCGTGACCCCCTCCCCGCAAGCCACGCGGGCGAGACGATTGCCGCGCTCGCCTCGGCGCCGGGACCGGCACCGCGCGGGATCGTGAGGGTCAGCGGGGCGGAGGCGCTTTCAATTCTGACGTCCCTCTTCACACCGAGACGTGAGGCTGCCTGGCCCCCCAGGCGTGCCTCGACTTTCCAGGGAGTGCTGGGACTTCCGTCTTTACATGTCCCCGTTCCCGCCCTCGCAGCGGTGTGGCCGACACATCGCAGCTACACGGGCGAACCGTTGGTCGAGGTTCATACGGTCGGTTCGCCACCGCTTCTGGAAGCTTTGCTCGATGAAATCTACCGTTGCGGCGCGCGGCCGGCCCGTCCCGGGGAGTTTACGTTGCGGGCCTTCCTGTCGGGGCGAATCGACCTGACGCAGGCGGAAGGAGTCCTGGGAGTCATCGAGGCCGATGGTCGGGCCGAACTGGAAACGGCACTGGGACAACTGGCGGGCGGGTTGTCGCACCGGCTCGGACCGCTCCGCAGCGATTTGATGGATCTGCTGGCAGACCTGGAAGCGGGTCTCGACTTCGTCGATGAGGACATCGAATTTGTCTCGCGGGAGGACGTCGGCAACCGGCTGGCAGTCGCGGAAATCGCGCTTCGTGAGCTGCTGCGGCAGGCGACCGACCGGATGCAGACGTCGGGGCGGCGACAGGTTGTCCTGGCGGGCCTTCCGAATGCGGGGAAGAGCACGCTGTTCAACGCGCTGACGGGCCGTGAGGCGGCGATCGTGTCGCCGGTGGCGGGGACGACGCGCGACTGGTTGCGGGCCGCCGTTGACTGGGGCGGCCTGGCGATTGAACTGGTCGACACGGCGGGATGGGAATCGTCGGACGGCGAGGTGGGGCTCGCCGCACAGTCACAGCGGGCGGATCGGGTGAGGCGGGCCGACCTTGTGCTGTGGTGCCGTGCGAACGGGCTGACACCTCGGGAGGAGGATCAGAATGAAGCACACCGTGCGGAGTTGATCGCCGCCGGCGTGCCGGTGCTCGACGTGCTGACGAAGATCGATCTGGCGGATGGACGCCGAGCGAGCCCCGGCGATCGGCCGGAGGTGCCCGTCAGCGCGACGACATCGGCGGGGCTCGTCGAACTGATTCAGGCGGTTCAGTTCCGCCTGGCGTCTGGGCGCGAGAGTGCTGGCGAGATCCTTGGCTCAACCGCAGCGCGGTGCCGGGAGAGCCTGTCGGCGGCTCTCGCGGCGCTGGAGAGGGCCCGAATCGCCGCCACGTCGCAGCTGGGCGATGAGTTGGTCGCTCTGGAATTGCGGAGCGTGCTGGACCAGCTGGCACGCATTCTGGGCGTCGTCTACACGGACGACATTCTCGATCGGCTTTTCAGTCGGATCTGCATCGGGAAGTAGCGGGGCGCATTCGTCCTGTGCGTTTTCCGATCGAGTTCGCCGCGGGCCGCTCTTTGAAAGCCGGGAGGAACGTGGTGCCCGCCTAAGTGGTCCATTTCAGAAGCTTCTGAAAGGTCATGAAGGGTGGCTGGGGTCGACCGAAGGGAGCCCCCAGCTTTCGACGTGGAGTTCGCTGGGGGCTCGCAAAGCCTCGACCCCAGCCACCCCCTTCTGGTCATTCATGTTCGCTGGAACCCTGCTGAAGCTTGTGAAATGGACCACTAAGGCAGGCCGGCTACTTCGTCCAGACCGGAAAGGCTGAATGAAGGTCGCCGGATGGTCGCACGCGGACAACATCGAAGCGCGGTCGAATGGGAACCGCTACTCGAGTGCCGCGGAGGGCGGAGCGTCGTCGATCGCAGGCTCGCCGCGACGTTTGACGACGCGGGCCGGCGTGCCGACGGCAATCGCTCGCGGCGGGAGGTCTTTCGTCACCACCGATCCCGCGCCGACCACGCATTGCGGGCCGACGTTGGCGGCGATTACCGCGCGTTCGCCGATCCAGCTGTCGCGGCCGATGGTGATGGGAGCGAACTCGCCGGGCTGCTCGCGGATGGGAATATCGAGGCGGTCGAAGCGGTGTTGAGCGAGCCCATTGAGAATGGAGACGTGGGACGCGATCAGGCAGTCGTCCTCGATCGTCACCCCGCCGAGCATGCAGTAGTTGCCGACATAGACGTTCGCGCCGAGGCGGGCCGTCGGATGGGAGAACAAGCTTCCGAAGCCGATCGTCGCGTTCGCCCCGCACGCGTCCAGCGTGAAGCGGTAGAACGCACGGCGAATGTAGACGCCGTAGAGGCCCGGAATGAGTGAGACGAATTGAGACCAGCCCGGAAAGATGCGGTCCACGCCGAAGAGGACGCTCTCCACGCGATAGACGGCGACGAGCGGCAGCGTCAGCAGCGTGAAGACGGCGTTGACGAGAAACTTGAGCACGGGATGGCCGGAGAGTGTCGAGAGCGAATGAAGATTGAGGGACGTCGTCCTGATTGTCGACCGGGAACGCATCCGACGTTCCAACCTCAGCCGGCCAAGGGCTGCTTTTCGGCCGTCA
>JADZEF010000432.1 GCA_020850695.1 Planctomycetaceae bacterium
GATCTGGGGCTGGCCTGGAACTTCCGCCGAGGCATTACGGAAGTGTTCGACACGGCTGCGACCCGCGAGGAAGCGGCGGCGGGCCTCGAAGAGTTCCGGGCGCTGCTGGATCGGGAAGACCCGGATAACCGGGAATTGCTGACGTTCTTCGAGACGTACGACGCCCACAGGGACGGGATCCTGGCGTACTTCAACGCCCGTCAGACGAGCGGTCCGATTGAGGGTTTGAACAACAAGGCCCGCGTGATCACGAAGCGATGTTACGGCGTGAAAAGCGCCGGCACGCTGTGGACCCGGCTATGCCTCGACGTCAACCTGGCCGACATGGCCGTCGCGTTCACCGTCTCTCAGATCCACGACCTCGCGAACACGATCCGCACGCTTTTCCTCGGCTTCTACACCTAGAAACGGAAGAGCCCATTTTTAATGAGCAGGTGAGACACGAGGTTTTGGGGCGCTGCAAGAACGCACATGGCCACATTGAGCGAAGAGATGCGTGCTATGTCATGTCGGATCTACTTGGCTGGAAATGCACGCCGATCAGCGCAATCCTCGGGGATTTTTCCGACAGTTTGCGAAGGTGGATTTACGAAATGGTGGCTGATGATGCCTACGACATTAGCGGGCTCCTGAATAACTTATACAATGAGAATAGGACCGAGTGCTCCAATTTTGTGTCCTCGCTGGACGTCAAGACAATCGCAGAAAAGGTTTCAAATATTAGTTTAGAGAAAGGATATCTTTGGGGCAGTTTCTTCGATCGATTGTGCTGTTGCGCCCCAGAAGAATGGTTGCAGCACCTGACGAAGTCGCTCCCTCGCGATGCACTTTTCGCGATCGCTCGAAGATGTACCGCCGACAAGTGCTGGGAAATGGCGCACGTTATTAAGGCGTTCTACTGGATGGACAACGACTTGGGGCGTGATTGTCTCGAAATTGCGATGCCTGCATTTTGTGATCTGTTCGGCAAAGACGCTCTCGCGGCTTACAGAGATGTCGGCGAATTGGAGTACTACGCGCTAGGCATACCGTTATTCAGTACTCCGCGGCCTACGCAACGGCAGCGATCGCTCGCACTGCAGATGTTTGATGCGATTCTGCCCGATATATTTGCAAAGCAGCTCGTTTCTTGTCGATTTGGCGACTGGGAGTTCTATTCGCGGCTATTGCACTGGATAGCAATCGTTTCTCGGCTGACGCTCCAGAAGTTCGTCGATGCAATTGACTGGCGGAGTTTTGATGATGCGATCGGTGAGATGTGGAAAGTTCCTCCGCGAGAGTTGCGATTGTTACTTCGGACACTTGCGATGGCAAAAGAGCCCGCTGCAGTTTCACAGTTCATTCGTGATCACTATCGTAAGAGTGATGTATTTGACCCGATGATAGTACTTATCTGCCCAGATGCCGCCATTCACGCAGCGAAAAGTGGAAGGCGGATCGCATTAGATGGCCATAACGGATCTGATTGGGAGCTGCAAGCGGTGGCACTTAGAGCCATTGATGAGAATGACCGTGAAGTTGCCAAGAATGTATTGCGACAGAATCGTGAGCACCTCATTAGATCACTTACGAACCTATCGCTGCCTGATGGGATGCCGCTCTTAATCGACATTGTGGAAGCCATTGATCAGGGGTTCATGCTAGAGATTATTCAGTCAATAGATTCCACTGAATGCGAAGAAAAGTGGTCGAGAGCGCTTAAAGACCACCGGTCTGAGGAACGTAAGGCAGCTCGTGACGTAATCAAGAGAATACACGCGACGAGGTGTGATCGTATAAGTGAGATGGCGAAGAAGTTGCTTTCCACCGTGAGATATAGGCAGCGTGGAAACTCTGGAAAAGAAGGATAGTCCCGTAGTAGTCTGACTATCGCAATTTGTCAGGCTTGGAGTGCCTGCGCACCGATGTTTGAAGCCAAATTGCCTGCCAAATATTGACGGTCGGTCTACTACTTCTACCGGGATGGGTGGGGCACGCGCGCCCGGAAGAGCACAGGCGGCTCAAAGCGGCCGCCAGTGCCACCCTACTTTCAGCGTCAGTCGACCCGTTGCGGTTCTTCGATCGCCTCGGGGAGTGCGAGCCCGGTTCCCGTTTTCCGGTATTGCTCGTCGTGCTCGCACAGGATGCGCCACACTTCGCAGATCGTTTCGCTTCGCTCGTGGATGTCGGTGTGGCTGGCGGGGACGAGGAGTTCGGAGGCCACGCCGCGGTGGCGGGCGTTGTGCACTCCGATGACACCGTCGCCTCTTCCGTCGCCGATCGAATAGCGACCGTTGCCGATGATCGAGTGCATCGTCACGTGCTGATTCACGGGAAGGTTGTAGAGAGCCTGGAGGATCTTGCTTCGCGATTCCAGAAGATCGATGCTGGTGGGAATCCGCCGCCGCATCTCGCCCGAAAAGACTCCGGGGTTGTCGGCCATGAGCTGGCGATGGCGATCCTTCGCCTCGTCTTCGGGCGAGACGATATAACTGCCGACCTGTCCGATGCAGCGGGTGGCGAGCGTCGAGCCGCCGTGCGGGACGGCGATGAAGACGACGCGGCGAATGGCGGGTTGCGGGGCGAAGTAGAATTGCTCCTGGAGCGAATTCCGCATCTCGGGAGTGGCGACGAGCTGCGAGAGAGGGCGGTTCGCGATCGACCGCCACATGCAATCGCCGCTGCAGGAGATCTGGGCCTTGGCGATCAGGCCTCCCATGCTGTGCCCGACAAGCACGATGTGGTCGAGGGCGGGGTCAGGCCCGCTCGAACGCAATTCGGCCAGTGCGGCATTCAGATTCTTTCGGAGCAAGGCGGCCGACGTCACAAAGGGTTGCCCCGTGGCATAGCGGAATCCCCAGATCTGGAACCGCTCGGAGAACCCCGGCACGGCCCGCAGCTCGTTCGCCATCTCGACCCAGGTGTTGGGGCTGGAGAGGAGTCCGTGGATCATCAACACGGGGATCTTCCCCGGTTGATACGGCTCCAGGAAGAACAGGCCTTCCTGCCCGTTCGCCCTTTCCGGACGAATGAACCAGGAGAAGTGATCGATCGTCTGATCGCCGGTGAGCTGATTGAAGACGAGAGGGGCCGAGAGGTCCGCGGCGAGCGGGGCGGAGTTTTGGGCGGGCTCATTGGAGGATGCCTCGCCTTGAGCCTGCGGATCGTGGAATTCGAGGATCGCGGGCGGCGCAGGACCGCCAGTTTCCGACGGTCGAGAACCTGTGGTGCGAAAGACGGCGGTGACGGCGAACGCCGTTCCCCGCTTGACATACTGGTCTCCCACATGCTGCCCGGTGGGACAGTTCCGAAGGGCGACGACCGGGATGCCCGCACCGCACCGGCAGATGTGCCGCGACAGCGACTTGGAGTAGTAATCGCCGACCGGACGGAGCTGCTGAATGTCTTCGAGCGTCCAAGGCAGGCCGACGACCCGCACGGGAACGATGCGGGTCTCCGACGTCGACTGGATGACCACGCCCGTTCCCGGAACATACTGTTCGTGCCGCTGGGCACAGATCAGGAACCGCGCCAGGCATTGGCGATAGGCACAACACAACCGAGGGTCGCAACACCCCGTTGCGGCAGTCGACTCGCACTGAGGGGCCAGCTGCTCCAGGATCCGCAGATAGGAGAGCGTGGCGTCGGGAGAACAGTTCCGGTCGAGGCACGCGGCGCGATCGAGTTCAGCGAGAATCGATTGCGGGTTTGATGTCGCACTGGCGACCGCCGCGTAGGGAACCGAAACGCACTGGACTCCCGGTTCGCACCAATACTCGCCGTGCCGCGGGGCCATGCAGCCCGAGCACAAGAGGAGAAGCCAGATCGAGGCAACGTGCCGGATCGCATCCATGCGATTGCATTCCAGAAAAGCTTCGCGCGCCAACCGGCCAGTCCAGTCAGCCTGGAGCCCTCAGCATTCGCGACCGGATCATCGAGACGCCCCGCATTTCTTCTCTGATCGGACGATTCGATCGTGGACATCGCAGAAATCCGACCGGCCGCCTCGACCTCAGGCATTCGAGTGCCTCGCCCGGTTTTCGTCTCAAGTTTTCTGCCAATGGAGTCCGGTGTCCACGCAACCGCTTCGAAAATCGAGAAGGTCAGGCGGTACACCGTGAGAGAAGGGAGTGCGCCGGGCGCGGACCGCCGACTTCTCACATCCGAAATTCGAGCCGCCCTGAAGACCTTCGCACGACGCGAGGATTCTTCAGGTTGGCAGGACGAATGGAAGGAGTCTCCAGGGCCGCTCAGTGGCACATACCGTCATCATGAAGAATCCGCTCGGCGATCTCTCGCACCCGCTCCATGGTGATGCCTTGTCTCTGCTCGACCGCCAGCGGGTGATCGGTCCGCTCCAGTTCGATCAATGGCCGCTGGCCGACGAGCCGGGTATGGACGTGGGTCTTCAGATGGAGCGTCTCGGGGTAGAGGGGGAGCGACGTCGAAAGCCATCCGAAGTACGGAGGCTCGGATTCCCGGCCTTCCACCTCCCACATCTCGAAGACCCGCTGGAGACTGGCCTTGCTGAGCGAGGCCCACACGCCCCAGGCGAACGGATGCGGCCCATCGACGACGGGAATCTCGACGACGCCTCGGATGAAGAAGTGCTCTCCGTCGATCATGCAGAGGTCGGGGGTGAGGTCGCAGCGTGAAGCCCGCTCTTCCTCAGGAATCAAGAAGTAGAGAGCGGGAGCGTCCGCACCGAATTCCATCGGAAGCTCGGCATGATGTTTCCCGCAGGTATGACAGTGGAAGCCGCCATTCATGGCTCGCTCCTTCGTTCTCGTTCTTCAGTTTCCACGCCCGCTTCGCAGAGTGCCTTCTGAATGGCCTCCCGAATCCCCATCGGACGAATGGGGAAGACGGTCATCGCCGACTGATCGCGCACGACGGTGGGATTCTTCAAGCCTTCGATCAAGTGCCGCCCCACCTCGAAGGCGGCGGGCGTGACCAGCGCCAGCCACAGGCTGGACAGGTACGGGGTCAGCACCGGCACCGAGATCAACCACCGCCGCAGTCCCTTCTGACGGGCGTATTCCCGAATCATGTCTCCATAGGTGGTGACATCCTTGCACCCGACCTCGACGATGCGGCTCTCTCCGGGTGGCAGGTCTTTCGCTGCCAGCAGGTAGGCCAGCAGGTCATCCACGGCAATCGGCTGTGTCGGCGTGGTGAGCCAGCGGGGGCAAAGCATCACCGGCAGTCGGTCGGTCAACGATTTCACCAGATCGAACGACAGGCTTCCGGTCCCGATCACCAGTGACGCTCGAAACTCGATGGTCTCCACGCCGGAATCCCGCAGGATTCTGCCGACCTCATGGCGACTGCGAAGGTGCGGGGAGAGTTTCGGGTCGGCGTCGTCTCCCAGGCCGCCGAGGTAGATGATCCGGCGAACGACCGCCTTCCTGGCGGCGGCAGCGAAGTTTTCGGCGGCCTGCCGGTCCTGCTTCTCGAAATCCTTCGAACCCGACATCAGGTGAACGAGGTAGTAGGCGGTGTGAACGCCGTGCATCGCTTCGTCGAGTGATGAGGCGTCGAGAACGTTCCCTTGCACGACCTGCGTGGACTTCTGGACGGAATCCCGGAGCTTCTCCGGGCGTCGAGCGAGACACCGCAATGTCCCCGGTTGCTGTTCGAGCAGCGGAATCAGCCGACCGCCGACGTAACCTGTCGCTCCGGCGACAAGCACGACGGGTTCCTTCGGCGCTTCAGCCCCTTCGGCATTCATCGGCGGCATTGTGTCGGTTCGAGCGTCCTGGTGGGAAGCGGCGTAGTTCTGCGGAGAGGATTACGCCGGGCATTTTGTCGTTTGTGGAACCGCAGCACTCACGCCCCAATCATGTTCTGGTTCGGCGCGGATATCCGATGGTGCGTCGAGCCCAAGAGCGACTGGCCCGGGACTCTTCGGCGGCGATGCTCAAAGTCGATGGCTCTGCCGAGGACGTTCGAGCCCGTCACAGATGACCCCGATGGGCATCGACGAAGTTCGGCAAGCCACGGACACGGGGACAAAGGACTCCCTCAACTCGTCCCTTCTGTCAATCGTGTCAATCGACGAAAAGATGCACCTTGGACTTGAAGTTCTTGTCGTTTGTCATCGGGCAGACCTTCATCGACTCGATGTTGGGAATCACCGTGAGCGGATGCCTGGCGTCCGGGAAATTGTAGAGCGGAATCGTTTCCCCCGTGCGATGATCCCAAATCCTCATCGCCGGGACAGGCGGTTTGTCCTTTCGCTCCCATCGCAGATACACGAACTTCTTCGTTTCCGGATCGAAGCCGGTGAACTCGGCCATCCGCCTCGTGCCGCCAAATCGGACCTCATAGGTGATGGTCTTCTCCCCGTCCTGACTGGTGACTTTGTAGACTGCGCCCGCCTCCGCCGACAATGGGCCCAGCAGCAAACCGAACAAGGCGAGCAATACGGATCGAGATGTCATCAACGAGTCTCCCCTGGGGTCAGTCCTCACTCCGTTATTTCGACGCGGGTCATCCGCACGGTGTTGCCGCCGCCGCTGAGGATGATCAGCACGGCCGTCGTCCTCTCCATCACCTCTCTTCGCCCCGGCATCATGAGCACCTCATACCCGAGCCCGACATCATTTCCAATGATCGTGTCACCTTTGTGCGGAAAACCTTCGGGCATCGGGGTTGCCGCTTCACATTCCTCCGGCTTCTCGTGGATACTGGAGCGACCCCTGCGCCTGAAGTCCTCGATTGTGCCTGATTCCTTCACTGCAAATCGAGAGTGCCTTGACGCTTCTCCCAACGAGAATCCTCGCTTTCATACTGAGAGACTGGAATGAAGTTGATCCTCCTTCTCACACTGGTGCTCGTTCCATCCGCCCCCCTCACCGCTGGTCAGGAGCGAATTCGGGTATCCGACGACGGCAAAGGATTCGTCCTTGCCGAGACCGGCAGGCCGTTCGTGCCGTGGGGGTTCAATTACGACCACGACGAACAGGGACGGTTGATCGAAGACTACTGGGACAAGGAATGGAGCAAGGTTGAAGAGGACTTCAGCGAGATGAAGCAACTGGGGGCGAACGTCGTCCGCATTCACCTTCAATTCGGCCAGTTCATGGATGCCGAAAACCGGCCGAACGCAGCCGCTCTGTCACAGCTTGACCGGCTCGTCCGTCTCGCCGAGAAGCTCCGCCTCTATCTTGATCTGACGGGGCTGGGCTGTTACCACAAGAAGGATGTTCCCGCCTGGTATGACAGGCTCGACGAGCGGAGCCGCTGGAATGCCCAGGCCCGATTCTGGGAGGCTGTCTCTGAGCGGTGTGCTAAGAGCCCTGCGATCTTCTGCTACGACCTCATGAACGAGCCGGTGGTGCCGGGTGGAAAGCGAAAAGACGGAGACTGGCTCGGCCCGGCATTCGGCGGAAAACACTTCGTGCAGGCTGTCGCGCTGGATCAGAAGGAACGTCCTCGCCACGAGATCGCTCAAGAGTGGATTCGGCATCTCGCAGCGGCTGTCCGCAAGCATGACAAGCGGCGTCTTGTGACGGTCGGCCTTGTGGACTGGAGCCTCGACCGTCCCGGCCTGACCTCGGGCTTTGTCCCGGCGAAAGCGACCGGCGATCTCGACTTTCTCGCCGTGCACATCTACCCCGAGAAGGGGAAGCTCGACGACGCCCTGACGACGTTGAAGGGGTTTTCGGTCGGAAAGCCGGTCGTCATCGAGGAGACGTTCCCTCTGAAGTGTTCACCAGAGGAACTGGGGCTGTTCATCGACCGCTCGAAAGGAAGCGCCGCTGGCTGGATCGGATTCTACTGGGGCAGGACAGCGGACATGTGCCGGAAGTCGGGAACAATCCCGGATGCAATCATGTTGAACTGGCTGGAGATGTTCGAGAAGCGGGCCAGAAGAAGTTCGTCCCCTGATCCCGAGCCGCAGTGATTCCGTGGTTCGGTCGCGTGGAGGCAGGAATCTCCTCGCGCAAAGCGGTCAGGCAGCGTGGATCGATCGAGCAAGAAGCTGCATGGAGGCTGGTCCGGAAGGTCGACAAACGACCGCGCCGAAGCGGAAGACAGGGTGAGTTCCTGCGGGTGGGACCAGACATCTTGGCCGTTCGCTTCGCAGTTCTCCGAGGAGAGGATTTGGTTTGCGGCGACCCCGTGTTCCGCTTCTCGATTGCTCTGTCGAACGTCGAACCGTTGCGGCCAATCGTCAGTCGCCGTCCACTGCGCGGCGGGAAACATCCGTTCCCTCGGGGTTCGGTTCCCATATACTGACCCGTGGGGCCATCAGTCACAAATACTGCACAAAAGAGGGGATGCCCGGCGAATTCATACTCCGTTGTCTGACACGAACCAATTCCGTCGGGCAGATTCTCTGATCACCAGGCGATTGCGAAAACCCTGCCCTGCCAACCGGTTCTGAGTAGGCCAACAAAAAAGCCCGCTCGTGACGAATCACAAGCGGGCTTGAAGTGGAGGATAGCGGGATCGAACCGCTGACCTCTTGCATGCCATGCACAACCTGAGAACTGTGCGAAACGCACAAAACCCCTTGTGTTCGAGAGTCTACCGCCAGTATGGTGCATTTCAACCCTTGTCGCCGTTTCGCGGTGTTTTCGTCGGCTTTCCGCCCAACGGTGTTAGAAAGGTGGTAGTAGCTGCCAACCCTTTTCGTGGGCAAGAATGGACGAACAGGTCATACGGCGACTTGAAATCAAGATCGCAGATCTCCAGAGACTGACGCCTGTCCGGTCGATGTGGGACAAGTTCCGAGTGTGGTACACCGGGGTGCGCCCTTTGGTCGAGCACTTAGCGCCGGACCAACTCCCGCGGATCGACAGGGCAATGAGTCCGGATTGGGCTGTCCGGTCGATCTCCCTCGGTCCAGCATTGCCGGACCTTCCTGGTCCGACTGCTGCCGACATTAGGGATGATGAAACGGCGAGGCACCACAAGGAAATTCTCAGAGAGCATCTGAAGTCGGTTGTTGATCTTTCCCGACTGCGACTTCACAACAGGCCGCAGGCATCCGAGAGCCGTTCGGAGCCGATCCGCCAAACGTCCTCGAACGTTTTTCATCGTCCATGGTCACGACGAAGGAATGAAACAAGAGGTCGCGCGAACCCTGGAGCGACTCAACCTCAAACCAATCATCCTTCACGAACAGCCGAACGGTGGAAAGACTCTGATCGAGAAGTTTGAGGCCAACGCGGACGTCGGCTTCGCGGTGGTACTTCTGTCGGATGACGATAGGGGATTCGTGAAAACCGCTACCGCCAAGTCCGCAAGACTCAGGGCTCGGCAAAACGTGATTCTGGAACTCGGCTACTTCGTCGGCAAGCTGAGCCGCAAACGCGTGATGGCACTGCAAAAGGGCGATCTCGAACTTCCCAGCGACTTCGGCGGAATTGCCTACACATCTTTCGACTCGGGCGGAGGTTGGCGCTACGAACTCGTGAAAGAGCTACAGGCGGCCGGGTACACGGTCGATGCGAACAAACTCACTTCACCGGCGTAGCAAGCCCCCGAAACGTCCTCGCCCCCACCCGCACATACCGGCATCGCCCGCCACTCTGCCGGCTGATCTCCGCAGCGAGGTCGTGAGCCCCGCCCAGGATGACGACCGCGACATTTACAGCTTGCGCTCGCGCGAGAGGTTGAACACCGCAACGAGGCCCACGGTCGACACAAGGCAGACTACCGCCGAAGTCACAGAAACCGGATTGTCCCACCGCTCGTGCGGCTGGACCACAGTCAGGCATCCAGTGAAGCCGCTCGCAAGGGCGACCATGCCAAGCACGCATCGCACGACTAGGGCGAAGCCGCTGGAAAATCGCAGACGTGGCGGGCCGTGGTTCACGGCGTCGGCTCCCAGACGTGCGGTCGGATGCGGCGGTCGAGCCAGTGGATGGGAAAGAAGAATCGGTCGAGCCTGCCTTTCCAGGCGAGGTAGCTGGTTTTGCTGCCGTCCGTGAACCATGCGTGCGGCGTGTAGAACGGATCTCCTGATCCCTTCACTGTCACCGTCGCGTAGTATACGCCGACGTACCCGCCGATCAGCACCAGAAGCGCGGCACCGGCGATCCAGGGGGCTGAAGTCTTGCGTTCTGTCATGGGTCACCGAGGGTTACTTTCCGCGATGAATGCATAGACGCGCTTCGCGACGGCCAAGGCGTCCGGACTCAGGTCATCGATCGAGTTCAAGCACGTGAACGCGTGCCTGCAGAATGCCGGCTTGTCCATAACCGTTCCGGAAGGGTCTGCATATCTGCCGGACTTTCTCTTGCAATTCGCAACATCGGGAAGAACCTTTTCTTCGATGAATTTTCCAAGCTTCGCTTCGCGATAGTCGTCCTGTTCGAACTCGTTCAGAGTTGCATTGGCGTTGCGCTCATACCCTCTGACCACAGCTTTGATGGTTGCCGGCGTTAGTAGATTCTCAATTTCTGAAACCGGGAGTCTCAAGTATCGATCGCCAAGCGTCTTTGTGAGCTGTGCGAAGCGAGCGTTCTTTGTTTCCTGACGCCCAATGTCATCACTGAAATCACTGTCCTCGATCAACAGTAGATGGCCGCAAAGCCGGTCAACCCGAATGCCGGTATTTTCATCCCAGAATGACCAATGAACGATGTTTCCGCCGCCGTATTCAACGAACGAATAATGCAAGTCTTCAATAAGTTCCCGATCGCCGTTCGCTTTCTGGTAGAGGTCCAGAAATCGCCGCACATACAAACGGTCGGTGACACCTTCGACCCAAATCGTGCAGTTTGAAAGGAAGACAGAGGAGTTGCGAACGCCAAGCTCCGCCAATAGTGGATGATCGTCGTCGCTCACAAGCGAGATTTTGAACTTCGCTTTCATCTCGTCGTCAGTTCCACCGCTCAGTTTCTTCTTGAGCTTGTATACGGTGCAATGATCGCGGTCGATCGTGATGTCTAGAAACTGGTGTGAATGTGTCGCCACGAAAACTCGCCGAGTGCCGGGTAGCGTGAGAATCGCGTCGATCAGCTTTCGTTGATAACCGGGATGAAGATAGAGTTCCGGCTCCTCGATGAAGTAGAGCAGCCGCTTGTCTTGATGAACCACAAGCGGCAATGTGAGGATGATGACTTGCGAGATTCCATCCCCAAGCGAATAGACCGGGAGTTCTTCAGCGTCACCGATCTTCACATAGAGAACGTCCCCTCTATGCCGAGGTATTAGTGTGACGTCCTTGCCGTCGAAGTATGTGATGCTAAGGTATTTCTCGAACCTAGTAATAAGACGCCGTTGTGCGAGGCTCCCGAGAAGGTTCGACCGCACTTCTTCGAACAAGTTCAACCCAGTATGAATAAACGTGCCGTCCACTCCAGACATTTCGGGCTGGTTGCGGACCTCGTCGCGAACATTTCTGCCTCCGAAGTAGTCACCTTGGGTCCTTAGATATGGATTCTTGCCTTCTCCGAAACCCCGCAGGCCACGCAGTGATGGCGCGTAGGCAAGGAAATTCATTTCTGAGGGGGGAGGGTTTGTGTTCAAAGCTTCCAGGTGACGGGATAGAACGCCAAAGAAAGTCGGCGGGTCGCTTTCCAGTGCGTCTCTCAGTTGACTTCCGACCAAGTGTGAATCAAGCACTCGTCGCAAGGCATGCGCCCGCTCCCCGGCATTTCCGCGCTCTTGCGGCCCGCCCCGCAGCCTTGGGTTGGTCTCGCGGATCAATTGATCGATCGCCTTTACGCCTTCAGGTTGGATGCTACCCGAGAGCGACTGCATCGCCTTCCGCAGCTTGGCGACGTGCGTCCTGACGATCTCCGATGATTCGTCGGTCGCCCCGTACGCCAAACAGTTCGATGCGAATATCTCCCTTAGAAGCCGACTCTTTCCGCTGTCGTTCGGTCCAATGAATACATTCAAGCGGGAGAGTCCATGAATTCGATTCTTGTAAAAATCCGTAGTATAGAACTCGCGAATCGTCTCAGGGATTTCCACTTCCCTCATGATGATTGACTTTGGATCCACAGGCATGTCGTATTTCCAGAATGAGGAACGGCCAGAGTGTCTATACTCGTACTGCAAAACTCCTTCGCTCTCCAGTGTTGCGGTTGAGGCAAGAAGGCGCCCGCGGCCCTGCCGGCGCCGCGGGCTCCGTCCCTTCTCACATCCGCGCCGCGCATCACCGGTCCGGGACCACGCCGCATCGCCGCTTCTGACGCTCACGGTCGCTCCAGCCGGCCTGAATCTCGAGACGCGCGGCCGCGATCTCCTCGGGCGACGGAAGCTAGACGTCCTGGACGGCGAGCTCCTCGGACGAAAGTGGGACTACTCCCACTTCGGCCACTTCTGAGAGCGTGGTCAAGAGGCACCCCCTTCCTCTGCCTTGCGGCATTCGTCAATCGCCCTCTGACGGCAACGGTCGCACGCCTTCGCGGGCAACTGCTCCGGGCCCCAGCAGCAGATCAGCGGTAAGCACCCACCAGAGACAGGTGCGCTGTCGGTCGCGATCTGGGCGGAGGGCGGGCTGCTGGTCTGAGGAGCGTTGCTGCTCGATCGCTCGGCGGTCGGCTTTCGCATCGGCGCGGTAGCGGGCTTCTTCGATGCGGTGGGGGCGGAGCGCTTCGGGATGCGCCTGAGCCCAGCGGTCGGCGCGCAGCGCGTCCAGATCGCGCTCTCCCTGGAGAAGGCGGTCGAGCACGTCCTTCAGGTAGCACCGCACGTCGAGATGGTGGCGGTGCGCCGTGCTGACGATCGTCATCAGGATCGATGCGCGGTAGCCCGCCTCCACGTTGCCGATGAAGGTAAACGTAAACGTCCGGCCAAACCGTCGTAGACGGGTTGGGTAGGCTCGGCTCGTGTGCATCAAACCACGCGAGCGAGGCGATGCGATGAGGCGCGGGCGGAAGCGGGAGACGGCGCGCGACTGGCAGCGGATCATGCGCGATCAAGAGATGAGCGGCGACTCGGTCCCTGTCTTCTGCCGGGTGCATGGGCTTCCGGCGTCGACCTTCTATTCCCAGCGGCGGCAGCTGCGCCGGCCGGCCGATCGCTCTGGGCAGATCTCAGCGACTCGTCCCCATTTCATTCCTGTCGTGCTGCCCGAGGAGACGGCCGAGGCGGCGTTGCCCCAGAAGAAGGCCGATCCCGGGAGCGTCCCGCTGGAGCTCGTCCATCCCGGCGGAATCGTGCTGCGGATTCCGGCGGGGTGCGATCTCGAGTCGTTGCGAAGCGTGCTTCGCCTTCTCGATGAGAAGCGTGAGGCGCGGCCATGCTGATCCTGTCGCTCCCCTTCGAAGTGCTGCTGTTCTCCGAACCGGCCGATCTCCGCATGAGCTATGATGGCCTGGCGGCCCTGGTCAGGGAGCACCTCGACCGCGACGTCCTCGACGGCGGTCTGTTCGTGTTCCTCAACAAGCGCCGCAACCGCATCAAGCTGCTGTTCTGGGAGAAAGACGGGCTCGTGA
>JADZEF010000433.1 GCA_020850695.1 Planctomycetaceae bacterium
CGAACGCCCGCCCTTCCACGTACAACTCATAATGATCCGCCAGAATACAGAGAGGACTTCCGGCTTCGATCTGCTGTCCCTGCTGAACGTTGAGCTGCTGCACATGGAAGGGGTGGTCGGTCTTACCGGATTTTTCTTCGTGTTGGTGCCCCTCATGCGATTGCTGCGGAGCGCGGACGACAACCGTCTGAAGTAGCTTGCGGGTTGTGAGAATGTCCTCAACCTGCGCGTCCGTTATGCCGTGGAGGATCAACCCTTGCCGCTCCGCCTTGAGCGACGCTTCGAGCTTCTGGCGTTCATACTCTTCATCCAGCAAGCGTTTGCCGGGAACGAGTCCTTCGGTGAGTCCCTTGAGCCGCTTGATCTCTCGGTTGACGACATCAAGGCTTTCGGCGGTCTTCAGGAAATCGCGCTGGGCGGTGACCAGCTCTTCATGCATCAGCCGCATCTCGAACAGGACGTCGCCTGCGTCGACGGCGACTCCTTCCTGAGCCAGCACCTTCGTGACGATCCCGGTCATCGGAGCGGGGACCTGAATCTGCGTCTTGCCGGGTCGCTCGACGATCATCGCCGGTAACCGCACGGTCTGGGCGTAAGGTCCCAACGTCACCTTCATCGGCCGGAAGCCGATGTTCTTGAGGCCCTGAGCCGTCACGGCGATCGTGCTGGAATCGTCACCCCCGTGGTCATGCCCTTCATGACCGCCATGATCTTCGTGCCCCCCTTCACCCGATTCCTTCACCGCGCCATCGCTGGCCCAGGCGAGGATGCGCGTTTTGATCTGGGGCAACCACCATGAACGAGCCGCGAGAACGCCGCCGAGGAGGGCGACAACGACGGCGACGGCAATCCAAGGCCGCAGATTTTGAGAAAGGCGCAACATGGCAGCACACCTGGCGTCCAGCCGGACGCATCAGCGAAAGGAGTAAGTCGTACCCGTCAACCGACAACAGCGGTCACGGAACCGGATGCTGGAGCGCAAGAGCGCAACGCCAGCATTCAGGAATGACGCGATCAACCGGAATGGCGTCGAGAGACGCGCGGATCCGGGCTCTCAATTCCGCAGATTCTGCAGGAAGAGATGGGCGCGCAGAGATTCAGGCCACCAGACACTGAGTTGGCCGTCATCGGCCGCGTTCGTCGGCACCGACAGCGTCGTGTCCGCACAGTTCGCCAGATCCGCGAAAACCAGCAGCGGGAGCCACTTCATGGCCTCTGCCGGTAGCGTCGCAGCCTTTGCAATGGCGAACGCGCAGGACGCTTCGTCACACGGAGCGGAGTCGTCGTGCGGAGCTGACGAGTGCTCTTCTGAGTCATGCCGGTCGGCAACGTTCGCCGCACGCGACCCAGATTTGGTCGTGCGTCTATGCGAGTGCCGATGACAGCAAGCACGCCTCGGTGCAGGAGCGGCGGCAGGCCCATCTGAGTTGGCAGCAGGCGATGTCGACGCTTGGGCGTGAGCATGGTGCGCGCAGCAGCCAGCGACCGTGTGATAGAACACGGAAGCGGCCAGCATCATCACCACGACCAGCCGACCCACGGAGAGACTCCTGCCGTCAGAATTGGCTCCAGAAGCCGAACGTGTAATCGATTCCACGCTCCGACGCAATCAAACTTCCGAAGTTCCTTCGACGGTTCATGCAGAATGCGTGCCAAGTTGGGCAGCACACGCTCCGATGAGTCGAAGTCGTTTCAGCTCATCAATTGTCGCTGGTAGCGATGTTTCGGGAAGGTGGGCTGGTCGTTGTCAAAACGACGGCGAAATTGTCAATTCGACATCACGTGCCAACTCCCGGCAGACCCGTCGGGATCCGTCAGGAGTATGGATCAGCAAGTTCATTCCGTCGTACTGGTCTGGTCGAGGCTTCCTCTGAGTAGAAGACCTTCGATCTCGAAGAATGCCGCCCAAGTGTCGCGAACAGCGTCTAGGTACGTCAGGTTGGCCTGCACGTAAGTCCGCTGGGCGGTGAGCAGCTGAAGGAAGTTCGATTCGCCGGCCTTATAGCTGGCATTGACGAGATTTAGCGATTCTTGGGTGGTCGGCAGAATCTGCTTCGAGTAGCGGGTGGCGCGCTGACGCGACGCGATGAATTGCTGGTATGTGAGAGCCAGGCGGCGGTCGAGGGAAAGTTCCACACGGTCGGCCGCCCGGTGTGCGGCAACGAGCTCGGACTGTGCCTGGCGAATCCCTCCCTGGTTGCGGTTGAGAATCGGCACCGGCACCGTCGCCTGGATTCCCGTGATCCAGTATCCCGTGGAGTTGTCGCGTTGCCGCATCGTTTGCAGGTCGACGTTCGGGACGACCTGCGCTTTGGCCTGGCTGATGCTCCAGCGGGCGCGATTGACTTCGGCCATCGCGGCTCCCATCTCGGGGCTCGCCTGAAGCAGTCGTGCCCGGGCTTCTTCGAAATCGATCTCCGGGAGTTCGCCGTCGAGGTCTCCAGAAACCGTCGATTGCGGCATGCCGGGGTTACCCACAACGGCCGCGAGCTGTAACCACGCCGACGCGTGGGCCGCTTCGGCATTCTGAACCAGGACGAGAGCCGATTCTGTTTCGATCCGCGCCTGCAGGATATCCGATTTGGATCCTTCCTGTGCTTTCACGATTGCATTCACGGCTTCGAGGCCGCGGGTGGTGGTCTGCTGCAACTCCTTCGACAGCTCGACGCGTCGCTGAGCGACCAGAACGTCGTAGTAGCCTATCCGAACATCGGTCAGCACGCGTTGCTTCTGTGCCTCCAACCGCTGCGAAGCGCGACGGATCTCCTGCGACGTTACGTTGCGATTGAGCTTCAGCTTACCCCCCGTCACGAACTCCTGTCCGACGTAGAAGCCTTGCTGTCCCGAATGCCCTTCGTTTCCGACCTCCGATGCTGCGTACCCCGCCGTTGGATTCGGAGCCAGTCCGACCTGGATCCACTTGCCGCGGAGAGCATCGACGCGGGCCTGAGCCTCTCCCAGCGACGGATTCGCCGTCATCGCCAGCGATTCGAATTCGCGCAGACTGCCGGGGATGCGGCAGTCGCCGCCAGAGGGGGGCCGCATCGGCTTTTCGGTCAACATCGCCGGAGCGGGCGCGTTTTCCGACCCACCGGCCGGCGGCGGGGGGACTTCCAGGCTCGTGCGGACCAGCGAAGCGGACTCGCCCGTCTCCTCAGACGTGGGCCAGATGGGGCGAGCGGTTCGCGTTGACCGTTTCGGCTCGGTTCGAGCGAGATAAGTGCTGGGTGGAGGATCCTGTCCTTCAGGAACCAGCGATCCCTCGGCGATACGAGCGGCTGTTTCAGCCGTGGTCGTGTCATTCACATCGACTGTGTGGCATCCGGCCAGCGTCGCCCCACCGGCCAGGAGCAAAAAACCGAGCTTCGTGCGTCGCATGTTCCCCTCCCGATCTCCAGATTCGATTCCTTGCTGCGAAGAACCGTGACGTCATCACAGTTCTTGCGCCGCAAACGCGGTGCTGTCGAACCAGCATCAGTCTCGCGTCGAATCGAATCGCTAAACCTGGAGTCGGGAAATCAGGGCGAACGGCGAGTCATCGCTCATGCCGGTTCGCGAGGCAATCAATTGTCGGGTGGCCTGTGCCCAGTCGCCTCGGACGCACGGCGTCGGAGCGGCGATGGCTTCGAAGGAGGCTGGCATGTTGTCCGTCAGGACGTCGCTCTTCGACGAGGCGATTGCCTTCGCCGGACTGACATCGCACGTGCACGGAGCGGAGTCGCTTCCCTGCTCGGAATCGCACTGTGTCGTCGACTGGCCGTCCGAACTCGTCGGCCGTGCAAGGCAACAACGGCAGCGGCAACTCTTGGCCGCAGTCGCTTCGGAGAGTTGTTCCGTTGGGACAGTGCGGTAGCAGCATCCGGCCGGGCAAGCGAGCATCGGCGCAAACGACCCCGACAGTACGGCCAGGACGGCCGCCGCCGAAGTCAGTGCACGAATGACTCGATCTCCGATCCGCATGACCCCTCCCTGGGCGATACATCGCGTCTTCTCCTTGTTATCGACACCGTCAATTTGTTCGATGCAATGCGATCGTTCGGCCTGCAGGGGAATCACGAGAATCCCGCCGAACGCCTGTCCGTTGGAAATCCGGGCAAACTTTGCGGGGATCGGAACCGTCCGAGTCGTCATTCAGGCATCAGGTTTTTCTCCGTCGTGGAACTCGACGTGCCGAAGAGCAGCTCTCGGACCCAGAGACGACTTGGGCGGATGGTCGCAGCAGTTCGCGGGAAACCACTCAACGATGCCTCGGGAATCTGCGAAAGCACCGCGTCATACCAACGGCGAAAGCTCCGTCCCGTCAGCAGTGTGGCGTCCCCCTGGGAAATGGGTGCGGAGAACTCCACCTGCGGATACTCATCGGTGTTGAGTCTCGCTGCGGGCGGACACGTCCAGACCCCCGCACACAGGCTGAGCACGTTCTCCGGCGTGCCGAGATACGCATCCGTCCCGTCCGCCAGGTTGGAAATGTGCGAGATGCGGCGGGAAAGCTCCTCGCTCGGCAATAGCAGCGGCTGCTCCGTCCCGATGAGCGCGACGATCGGGCGTTTGGCGTCGATCTGCCCCCACCAGATCGTCGTGTGCGGAAAGACTGTCGCGAAAGAGTTCGCGATCCATTCGAATTCCTTGGTCCCCACCTGATAGAGCGGTAGCCACTGGCAGAAGAGGCCCCCCTTGTTCATGTGGCGGCAGACCTGTTCGAAATGCTCGACCGTGTAGAGATAGCCCGTCTGGCTTTCCCAGGGGACGTACAAGTCCGCCACGATGACATCGAATCGCTGCGGGGTTGCCGAGAGGAAGTGCCGGGCATCATCGACAACCACACACACGTTCGGAGCGTTCAGAATGTCGGCATTGAACTCCGAGAGAAGCTTCGCCGCTTCGACGACTTCGGGAATCAGCTCGACGATCGTGGCGTCCGTAACCGAAGGGTGCGTGCGGACGGCGGACGCCGTGATGCCGGTCCCCAATCCGAGGAACAAAACTTGATCGGGGTGAGGATGAAGCAGAAGTGGCAGATGCCCCTGACGACGCTCACGCGATGCGGAGCCACCCGACGCCCCGTGCGAGTAATGCAGGTTCTGGCGGACCTGCCAGCGGTCGTTGCGGACGTCGTGAACAACGTCGATCCAG
>JADZEF010000434.1 GCA_020850695.1 Planctomycetaceae bacterium
CCGAGCTCGGCCGGGAGTTCGACGGCCGGCCACACGGCGCCGTCCTTGATCCATTGCGTCAGAACGGCGATCTCTTCGTCTTCGAGTTTCTTGCCGGGGGGCATCTTGAGCCCTTTGTCGGCGTGGCTCACCGCCTTGATCAACAGGCTCTTGTCGGGGTCGCCCGGGACCACGGCCGAGCCGCGGCCGCCGCCGGCGATGAGGCCGTTGCGGTCGTCGACGCGGAGGCCCCCCTTCGAGTTGGTGTCGGCCGAGTGGCAGGCGTGGCAGTTGTTGACGAGCAGCGGCCGGACCCGCTTCTCGAAGTATTCGAGTTTCGCCGCATCGGGTTTGGCACCGGCGGTGGCGGTCGGCGGCGAAGGCGTCTCGGCCGTGGCGGCGTCTTCGGCCCGCGTGTGCGGCGCGGCGGCCAGCAGCAGGACGACTGTGAGGGCTCCCTGCAGATTCCGCGACATGGAAGTGACTCCAGAGACCCGGACCGCGTTCGAGGAATGATCAGAGAGTCGCGGCATCGGCTTCCCGCCCGTCATGATTTCAAGCGTGAATCGAGCCCACCATGTCGTGAGAGATCGGCGTCGTGAGAAATCGGCTAAACGGCGGATGAATGTCTGAGGGGTCGGAAGCCGGTCTCACGGGGTCAGTGCGATTGTCCGCATGTCGCTGCATTCGTCTATGGCGATGTGGCATGGGGAGGCGGTTACCTCGACGTGTCGCGGTCCCTCGGTCAATCGTCGTACCCACCAGTGGATTTTCCGTCGCTGTTTGCTGATCTCCGATCCTGGTCGCCGGTGTCGTTACGTTCGATAACGACGAGCCAGCATTTTTCGAGCGGGCGGGAGTCGAGATTCGCCGAGCGCAGGAAGGTGGGGCATGCGGCTGCCTTCCGGGACGCTCCGAGGATTGGATCGCTGAACGCTTCGATGAATTCCGGCTGCCAGTCTCCGAGAGATAACTTCTTTCCGGTGGAATCGGGCTCCAATCCGAAGAGTCCGGAGAGTTGCGTCTGTTGTTCCGGCCTGAGCCGCGCCAGCGAGCCGGCCCCTTCCAGACGTTTCCCTTCATTCGGATTGCGGAGCCCATGATGGAGAACCATTCCGCGGTGGCTGTCCCCCGGACTCAGGTTGTCGCTTCGCATGTCGATCAAGATGGGGATCTTGTCCGAGTTCTTCGACTCCAGCGATTTGAACCCATTGACCGGGATGCTGAGGGCCAGGACTCCGAGAGTGCGGCTGCCGGCGTTATGCCATGGACCGCTCAGAACGGGGACAGAAAGGCACACGACCAGTTCTTTGTCGAATTTGCTCTGAAAGATTTGTGAGACGTGCGGCCGGCGGATGGGGCCGGGAGCCTTCTTGAGTTCTTCTTCGTCCAGTTCGTGTCCCAGTCCGTGGAAATAATCGCGCGAGGCGAAACTCCGGCCTCGCCTCTCGGGATCGGGCGGATTACGAGCGACCTGATGCCCCGTCTCGTTCGTGAGGAACCAGGAGCGGGCTTTGATTCGGTCATCTCCGCGTCCTCCGCGGCGGTCTTCCAGATGGAAGATCCAGGACTGCAGCCGGACCATCTGGTTGGCTCGCTGCTGAGCGTCATCGTCCGGCACTTTCGCCAAATCCTCCAGCGCCGAACGGAGTTCGGCGTCGGTGGCTTCGATCTCGAGCATCCGCAGCATGGACTCGATTTCGTTCGAAAGGTTGCGGGCGGCAAACTCCGAGGCCACCACCAGGCCACGGTCGCGCTCTTGTTCCGCCTTTCGCCGAGCGACGATCGCGTCGTCCTTCAAGCGCGACTGCACGACGGCCAGTGCTCCGAAGAGCGCGAGCCCCATCAGGCCCGCAGCCACCCCCACGAGCGCTGCGGCACGGTGCCGGCGGAGCCATCGGCCGGCGCGCGCTATGGCGCGTTCGCGATGTGCGGACACCGGCTCATCCGCCAGCCAATGCTCGAGGTCGTCGGCGAGATCCAGCGCGGACGCATAGCGATCCTCGGGCCGCAGCGCCATCGCCTTCATGCAGATGGCGTTCAGCGCCGGTGAGATCCCCGCGCGCATGGCTGCGGGGCTCTTGAACTGGCCACCGGCGATCTTTCGCAAAGTCGCCTGCAGATCTTCGAATGATCGGCACTTTCCCTCGAACGGGGGGACACCTGTGAGGACTTCATACAGCGTCGCCCCCAGACTGTAGACGTCTGAAGCGGGGCTGGCCGGGAGGCAATCCAACGGGACGCGCCCTCCCCTCTGGCCCTTCAAGGTGGCATACACGTCCGCTGCCCCAGGGAGCGCGTTGAAAGCTGCCGCCTGTTCCGGACTCATGTAGGCCGGCGTCCCGGCCGCGCTGTTGGTCGATGACGAGCCAGCGCGGTTCTTCAGTTCCTGCAACCGAATCGTCCCGTCGCTGTCCTGCCCGCTGCGGCGGTGCGGACCGACGGGCAGGGCGAGTCCCCAGTCCAGGACAAGGGTCTCGCCGTATTTCCCCAGCTTGATGTTCTTGGGCTTGATGTCCCGGTGGAGGATCCCGCGGCTGTGGGCGTAACCGATTGTCTTGCAGGTTGCGACGACGTGCGTGATCAGTCGATGCAGCTCGAAGTCCTTCCGCCGGTCCGGCCGAGTGCGATCGTGGTGATGAGCGATGGCCTCGCTGAAATCCTGCCCCTGGATCCGCCGCATCACATAGAAGAGGCAGCCGTTCGCGTCCTCGCCAATCCCATGAACGGGCACGACGCCCGGGTGGTCGAGGCGTCCGGTCACTTCGCGTTCGATCCGGAACTGAAGCCGCGTCTCTTCGTCCCGCGCGCGGCTGCTCTGAATGAACTTGATGACCACGTCCCGATGCAGGAGGGAGTCCTGGGCGACGTAGACGATCCCCAGTCCCCCTTCATCGAGGTACTGCAGCGACTCATAACAGGAGTCGACCCGCAGCACTTGAGTTCGCACCGGACTGCCCGCAGGCACTACGGTGGACAGGTTCAAAGGCTGATCGAGCCGCGGCTCGACGCCGAAGCCGCTCCAGGCGGCGACGAGCTGCCGGACTTCCTCGAGACGGTCCGGACAATCGTGGCAGAGCTGTTCGGCCGTGAGAATCTCGTTCCGAGCTCGGGCCTCGAAAAAGCGATCGCCAATCCGCTCCAACTGCGGATCCAGCGGCGGAAGATGCTGCTTCCATGGCGGAATCGTCCCGGGGAAGGGGGGCGCGGTCGTCGCTGCTGCCGCCGCCGCAGGCTCCTTCGCCGGCCCCGAGTCAGCCAGTTGGACGGAGGAACAATCGGCGGGTGAGACCGGGCGATCGAATTCCGATGGCGAGTTGGACATCATGCACCTGCTTCGTCTCGAAATCGCGCGATCGCCGACTCGGCGTTCGCGCTGCAGCGACGCTCTTCCCGACGTGACACGCCTCGATGAGGTGTGGTGCTGGACTTTCCGACCGGCAAGGTGGCCATTCTGTACATCTCTGCGTCTCGCTTTCAACTCGCATTCGAGCGATTCGCCAGTCGCGCGGAGATCGAGACGCGAGTTTGAGATGCTCCTGCAGGATGAGGCGTCGATTTTCCGCCACACCGATGCGCATCCCGATCACAGCCTACATCGCGACGATTCGGGGCTGACTCGGGGATTGGCAGACAATCCCGATTGACCACGGTCCGGCGCGGTTCTCAACATGGAGCCATCGGGCCCATTCTCCGATGTTCCGCGCGAGGTCTGCCGATGCGACGCACACACAAACTCTGGGCCGCCCTGACCGGGCTTTCCGCTCTCACCGCCATGACGGGCGCTTTGGCGGCCGCCGATCCTGCCCCCGCGAGGCCCGATGCCGCTGCGGGCCGGCCCGCGCCCGCCTGGCAGATGGTGATCGCTCCGAAGTACGGTCCGCCCGCCATCGCCGAGTTCCATGAAGAAGCGGACGGCAGGTTGACGGTCAATCACCGGCTGATCACTCCCGGCGAACATATCGGCGGACCGAAGGCGGGAGTCACGGCTCCGGCCACAGAGACCGCTCCACCACCGGCCCCCGCCAAGGACGGATCATCCGCCCGCAACGGACGCCGCAATCCCTTCCGTCTCACCGCTCAGGCGGACGCCGAGCAACCGGCCTTGCCGCCGCTTCCCGCTGGCGAAGCGGCCCCGGCAAAGGCAAAGCCACTGATCCTGCCCGCTCCCCCGACGGCTCCGGCCGTGGCGAAACCGATTCGTCCCTCGGAGACATTCCCCGCGCTCCCGGCCGAACCCAATACCGCCGCAAACGCGGAAGCGCAACCGGCCGCAACTCCGGAGACTCCCGCTGCTCAGGGGACAGCGCCGGCGGTCCCGGGGGACGTCGCCCCTGAAGTCGTCGGACCGCACGTCCCGATGATGCCGTATCCCGGCTATCGCCCGAGCTACATGGAGATCTACGCCTCGATCCCGTTCATCCGCACCGAGTACCTCGCGAACCCCGCGTACCGGCACGAAGCGACAATGGAAATCATGTTCGGACAGCTCCGTCCGACCGTCGTCAACAAGACGGCCCCGCAGCCGATCATCCGGCGGAACGATTACGACTACATCACCCCCTACAGCTACTGGAACGGGCGCGGATACGTGAATTACAACTTCTATTACCCGCGGCCGAGCGTCTATAACCGCTACTGATAGCACGAGCGAGAACCGTCGAACGACCACAAGCAGCCGGGCTGAAACCCCGGCTGCTTCACTTTAAATCACATGACCAGTGCATGTTCCGGGTGGCCGGGCCTGAGGCTTTTTTGTCTCCGGACATCGCGATTTCCCATATGAAATGGACGAAATTGCCGCCGCGCGGCCCCAGCACGGCGACTGGCAGGACGACGACAAGTAACCACTCGATCGGGGACATGGCTCACCTCTCTCCCCAATTCGACCCACACCGCAAAGAGAGACCCCGCCAGTCTCCCAGCCGTGCTATCGACGCCCCTCGAGCCGCACCTTGGCCGTTGTCTCCGGGCCGTCGACGAGCTCTACCCGCAGGTCCTGGCCGTCCGATGCTTTTGGTCCACCCGAAAATGTCACCGTGTGCCGCCCGGCGCTCAACTCAAGCGACATCGTGCTCTTCGGTTCGAATGCCTTTCCATCGACCCGCACGTCGACTCCCTCGTGGCCCTGGATCTTCAGCAGGACGGTTCCCGGCTGAGTCACGATCAGATGAAATCGCACGACTCCTCCCGCAGGGCTGCGATCGTTCGGCGGAAGCCCGGTTGCTCCTTCGATTCGAAGGACTGGATAGTCGCGCCAAGGGAGTCGTCCTGAGACCGTGGAAACCGCTGGCTCCCACGCGAACATCGCCATGGTTCGAGCGAGACTTTCTTCGCTCGCTCCGCCCGTGACCAGCGTGGCCATTTCTCGCGCCTTGTCCTGCGGGATGAACGCTGCTTCCCAATGCCGCACGACGTTCGCCCGCGGCACGGCAAATGGTCCGACCTTTCCCAGTTCGGAGAGGAAGCGGACGAGGTCGACGAATTCCTTGTGCGTGATGGCATCGGTCAGGCCGACCGGCATCAGCGTTGTACCGTTGGTCTGCTCCTCGATCGACTTGAGCGGGACGTTGATCTCCTTGTCCTCGATCGTCCTCAGGATGAGGTCG